>DATJUK010000050.1:0-11005 GCA_035502495.1 Solirubrobacterales bacterium | reverse complement strand
GGGGCGCGGCGCGCAACGACATCGTGCCCGCCGCCCGCCGGCTCCTCACCCGCGGCGTCCTCGCCGACGTCGCCCGCCACCGCGGCGTCGAGGTGCTGCCGGCCGGGGAGGGGATCGGCGCCGACGAGCTGCGCGACGTCCTCGACGCGCAGCGGGTCGAGGTGCGGCCCGGCGACGTGCTCCTCGTCCGCACCGGCCTGCTCGGGGCGACCAAGGCGACCGGCGCCTGGACCGAGTTCGCCCAGTGCGGGCCGAACCTGCCGAACACCCCGGGCGTCGCCGTCGACGCCCTGTCGCTCCTGCACGAGCTCGGCGTCTGCGCGATCGCCTGCGACAACTGGGCGGTCGAGCAGCTGACCGGCGGCCCGCCCGACTTCCCGCTGCACGAGCTGGCGCTCGTCTACATGGGGATGATCCTGGGCGAGAACTTCGAGCTCGACGCCCTCGCCGCGGCCTGCGCCGCCGCCGGCCGCTGGGACTTCCTCTTCGCCGGCCAGCCACTGCCCCTGCGCGGCGGCGTCGGCGGCCCCGTCAACCCGATGGCCGTCCTCTGACGGTGTTGATGGGCCGAAAAGCGCTCTATATGAGCGCTTTTCGGCCCGTCAACGGGGGAGGGCGGCGATGTGGGCGGGGGCTTGGGACGCCATGAAGTCGAGGGTGCTCTCGAGGTCGACGATGCCGGAGTCGGAGCCGAGGCCGGTGGCGACCAGGGCGCTCGCGGCGGCGCCGAGCCAGCCTGCGGCCTCGGGGTCCCAGCCGTTGGCGACGGCGACGATGAAGCCCGCCACGTAGGCGTCGCCGCAGCCGGTGGTGTCGACGAGGTCGATCTCGAAGGCGGGGACGCGCGCCTCGCCGCCCGGCCCGAGGATCAGGCTGCCTTCCGCGCCGAGCGTCCCGACCACGGTCTCCACCCCGGTCGCCTCGCGCAGCCGCGCGACGCCCTCGCCCGGATCGTCGGTGCCGGTCATCCCGGCCAGCTGACCCTCGTTGGGGAAGAAGAAGTCGGCCTCGCCGAGCGCCGGCGCCAGCCGGTCGCGGAACGCCTCGTCGACTTCCGCCAGCACGTCGACGGTGACCACGGTGTCGTTGGCCCGCGCGTGGCGGACCAGCTCGACCAGCGGCGCGCCGATGAAGTCGCCCATCTGGTCGGCGCCGCCGACGTGCAGCACGTCGGCCTCGGCGACGACGTCGAAGTCGACGTCGTCGAGGGTCGGCGGCCGCGCGCCGGTGGGGCGGATCATGATCGGATTGCGCTCCCCGGTCGGACCGATGAAGAGCAGCGACACGTGCGTCGGGGCGCCGGGATCGCGGACCAGCCGGCTCATGTCGCAGCCGAACCCGGACATCAGGTCGATCATCAGGCCGCCCTCGTAGTCGTCGCCGACGACGCCCATCGAGACCGGCCGCGCGCCGAGCTTCGCCAGGTCGACCGCGGGCCCGGCGGCGGTCCCCGCGGCGGTGATCCGCAGGTCGTCGAGGATCTGCCAGCCGGGGCCGAGGGTCGGCGCCTGCGGGTGGCGCACCAGCACGTCGAGCAGGTGGACGCCGAGGCAGACGACCTTCGGCGACCTCACGAGGCGCTCTCCTCGCCCGCGTCCTCGCCCGCCTTCCTCGCCGCCGCCCCCGCATACGACCGCCGCGCCGCCTCGGTCGCTACCTCCTCGAGCTGCTCGTGGCTCAGGATCCGCGGCTCGCCGAGGACCGAAGCGCGCCAGTAGAGCTCCGCCAGCCACTCCAGCAGCACCGCCAGGTCGTAGGCCCGCCGCAGCGTCGGCCCGTGCACCACCGCGCCGTGGTTGCGCAGCAGCACCCCGCGCCGCTCGCCGAGCGCCGCGTGCACCGCCGCCGCCAGCTCCTCGGAGCCGAAGCGCTCGTAGTCGGAGACCTCGATCGCGTCGCCGCCGAAGGCGTGGATCATGTAATGGACCGCGGGCAGCTCGTCGACGGTGCAGGCGAGCGTGGTCGCGTAGATCGAGTGGGTGTGGACCACCGCGGCGGCGTCGGTCTCGCGGTAGACGAGGGTGTGGAGCGGCGTCTCCGAGGACGGCCTGCCGCCGCCGAGGTGGTTGCCGTCGAGGTCGACGATCGCCAGGCCCTGCGGCGTGATCTCTTCGTAGGGGACGCTCCCGGGGGTGATCACGACCTCGTCGCCGACCCGGACGCTGATGTTGCCCGAGGTCCCCTTGACGAGGCCGTCGGCCAGCATCCGCCGGCCGTGCTCGACCACTTCCAGGCAGGCCTGCTCCAGTTGATCTGACACTTCTCTCCTTTCAGGCGGCGAGCAGCTCGCGCGCCTTCTTCTCGATCCCGGCGGCGTCCATGCCGTAGTGCCGGTAGAGGTGGGTGGGCGGGCCGATCAGCGAGTACTCGTCGGGCGGCATCCCGATCCGCTCCAGCCGCACCCCGGCGAGCCCGTACTCGACCAGCGCCTCGGCGCAGGCACTCGCCACGCCGCCGACCACGTTGTGCTCCTCGGCGACCAGCAGCCTGCCGCTGCGCCCGGCGTGCGCGGCGATCGTCGCGCCGTCGAACGGCCGCACCGTGTGGGCGTCGATCACCGCGGCCTCGACCCCGTCGGCGGCCAGCGTGCCCGCCGCCTCCAGTGCCGCCGCCACGGTGATCCCGTTGGCGACGATCGTCAGGTCGGCGCCCTCGCGCAGCACCGCCGCCTTGCCGAAGCGCCAGGTCCCCGCCGGGAGCGCGTCGTAGACGTCGACGTCGCGGCCGCGACCGAGCCGGAAGTAGACCGGCCCGGGCAGCGTGGCGGTCTGGCGCAGCGCCGCCTCGGTGGCGGTCGCGTCGCAGGGGCAGACGACGGTCATGTTGGCGATCGAGCGCATCAGCCCGAGGTCCTCGGTGGCGTGGTGGGAGGTCCCGTAGAAGCCGATCGCGATCCCGGCGTGGTGGGCGAGGATCCGCACCGGCAGGCCGGGATAGGCGAGGTCGGTGCGGATCTGCTCGCCCGCCAGGAGGCCGACGAAGGGGGCGAAGGCGCCGACGTAGGGCTTCATCCCGACGCTCGCCATCCCCGCCGCCATCGAGACCATGTGCTGCTCGGCGATGCCGACGTTGACGAAGCGCTCCGGGTGGGCCTCCTCGAAGTCCACGGTCATGTTGGAGAACTTCATGTCGGCGGTGATGACGACGATGTCGGGGTCCTCGTCGGCCATCGCGGCGAGCACCTTGCCGGCGACGAACGACTGCGACAGCTTCGCCATCCCGGCCAGGTCCCAGCTCGCCCCGCTGGGGACCGGCGCCACGTCCACTCCCTCGAGCTCAGCCACGCTGATCGATCTCCGCCACCGCGGCCGCCGAGTCGTCGGGCGACAGGTAGCCGATGTGCCAGGTGCGCGACAGCTCCATGTAGGAGACCCCCTTGCCCTTCACCGTGCGGGCGACGATGCACCGCGGTTTCCCCGACGTGGCGGGCGGCAGCTCGGCGGCGGCGGCGAGGATCGCCTCCGGGTCGTGCCCGTCGATCTCGACCACCTCCCAGCCGAAGGCCTCGAAGCGGCCGCCGATCGGCTCGACCGGCATCGTCTCCGCGGTCATCCCGTCGAGCCCCATCTGGTTGGCGTCGACGATCGCGACGAGGTTGCCGAGGCCGAAGTGGGAGGCAGAGGCGGCGGCTTCCCAGACCTGGCCCTCGTTCAGCTCCTGGTCGCCGAGCAGGACCCAGATCCGGGTCTCGTCGTAGCCGCGCAGGCGCACCGCCTTCGCCATTCCGACCCCGATCGAGAGGCCGTGGCCGAGGCTGCCGGAGGAGAAGTCGACGCCGGGGATGCGGCGCATGTCGGGGTGGTCGCCGAGCGGGCTGCCGAGCCGCGTGTAGTCGTCGAGCCAGTCGACGGGGAAGTAGCCGCGTTCGGCGAGCAGCGGGTAGAGGCCGATCGCGACGTGGCCCTTGGAGAGGATCAGCCGATCGCGCTCGGGCCACTCGGGATCCTCGGCGAGCCGCATCACGCCGCTGTAGAGCGCCCCCATCAGCTCGGCGCAGGAGAAGACGCTCGAGTAGTGGCCGCTCTTCGCGATCTCGATCAGCCGGATCGTCTCGCGGCGCACCGTGGCGGCCCGCTCGCGGACTTCCCGGACCTGCTCGGCAGGCACCTCGACGGCGCTGCTCATCGCCGTACCTCTGGTCGACGCGTCACCATTCGTTCCTCTCTGTAGCCGACAGGATTCCCATTGCGCCCCGTGGACAGGCGGCGCGGGCGCGATTTTATACGTACGTCTGAAATAAGTCCTTGATTCTATTTCGCACGTCTGTTTAAGATCCCGGGATGACGACCACCGCCACCGGCCAGACCGGCCTCGAACTCGACGAAAGAGCCGCCAAAGCCCTCCCCCGAGGCGTCGCCGGACACTTCTCCCCGCAGGTGAACTGGCCCGGTTCGCCGCACTTCATCGCCCGCGCGGAGGGCTCGCGGATCTGGGACGTCGACGGCAACGAGTACATCGACCTGATGTGCAGCTGGGGCCCGATCGTGCTCGGCTACCAGCACCCGGAGGTCGAGGAGGCGGTGGCCCGCCAGCACGCCCAGGTCGACTGCGGGCCCGGCGCGGCGCCGGTGATGGTCGACCTCGCCGAGAAGCTGGTGCCGATGATCGACGAGGGCGCCTGGGCGCTCTTCGCCAAGAACGGCGCCGACGTCACCACTCTCTCGGTGACCCTCGCCCGCGCCCACACCGGCAGGCGCACCGTCCTCGTCGCCAACGGCGCCTACCACGGCTCGCTGCCCTGGTGCAACCCCGACGCCCAGGGCACCGTGCCCGGCGACCGGCAGAGCCTCGACTACTTCGACTTCGGCGACCTGGAGAGCGTCGCGGCGGCGATCGAGCGCCACCGGGGCGACCTCGCCGCGGTGATCGTCTCCCCCTATCGGCAGCCGGCCGGCTTCGACCAGGTGGCGCCGACCGCCGAGTTCGCGGTCGGCCTGCGCGAGCTCTGCGACCGCCACGAGGCGCTGCTGATCCACGACGAGGTGCGCACCGGGATGCGGCTGGAACTCGGCAGCGCCTGGCGCCGCTTCGGCGTCGCCCCCGACCTGAGCGCCTGGGGCAAGGCGATCGCCAACGGCTACGCGCTGGCGGCGCTGGTCGGCCGGGAGGCGATCCGCGAGGCGGCCGCCGGCGTCTTCGCCACCGGCTCCTTCTGGTGGACCGGCGACGCGATGGCGGCCGGCCTGGCGACGCTCGAGGTGATGGAGCGCGAGGACGCGCTCGGCGCGATGAACGACTGGGGCACGAGGTTCCAGGAGGGCATCGCCGCCGCGGCGGCGGCGCGCGGCATCGAGGTCGTGGTCAGCGGGCCGCCGACCATGCCCTACGCGCGCTTCGCCGCCGACGCGGACGACCGCGCCCTCAACGACGTCTTCACGGCCGCGTGCGGCAAGCACGGGCTGTATCTCCACCCCCGGCACAACTGGTTCGTCTCCGCGGCGATGGACGAGCGCGACCTTGACCAGGCGCTCACCGCGGTCGAGGCTGGTGTCGAAGCAGTGGCCTCGAAAACGAACAACGGTTGAGCCGGGTGTCCCCCACCCCACAGAACCAGTGCAAGGGCCTGTTTCCCCGCAGGCGTCCCTCGTTGATGACCAAGAAGAGGAGAGAAGCATGAGGAAGCTCTTACTGATCGGAACGATGGGCGCGCTCCTGGCGCTGCTCGTCAGTGCCTGCGGAGGGAGCAGCGGCGGCGGCGGCTCGATCTCCGTCGCCAAGGAAGGCGAAAGCAAGACGACCGCCAACGCCGCCTGCGAAGAAGAACCGGTGGCGGGCGGCTCGCTCGTCTACTCGCGCCAGCTGGAAACCGTGACGCTGAACCCGCGCGAAATCAAGAACGGCAACGGCGACATCTTCGCCCAGGAAATGATCTTTTCCGGCATCGTCCGCAACGACCCGAACGGGACCGACAAGATCGTCCCCGGGC
Source organism: Solirubrobacterales bacterium (assembly GCA_035502495.1). Lineage (GTDB taxonomy): Bacteria > Actinomycetota > Thermoleophilia > Solirubrobacterales > 70-9 > VAYN01. The sequence goes on along the minus strand of DATJUK010000050.1, from coordinate 5,079 downwards.
TGGCGGAAAGCTGGGACGTCTCCAAGGACGGCCTGACCTACACCTTCCACCTGCGCAAGGGCCTCAAATACTCCGACGGCTCGCCGCTGACCGCGGAAGACATCGCCTGGAACCTCGAACAGTTCGCCGACCCGAAGGTGAACATCTCGCTGGCCGGCGTCGCCGCGGGCATGGAAAGCGCGAAGGCGACCAACGCCACCACGGTGGTCGTGAAACTCGAACACCCGGTCGCCGCGTTCCTCTACAACCTGGCGATCTTCCCGGCGTTCATCGTCGACAAAGCGAAGCTCGAATCGGAAGGCGCCGCCTACTGGAAGCACCCGGTCGGCACCGGCCCGTTCGTGGTCAAGGAATTCGCCGGCGGGTCACACATCACGTTCGAAAAAAACCCGAACTACTACGAAAAGGGCAAGCCCTACCTGCAGACGATGCGGTGGAACTTCGTCCCCAACTCGAACACCCGGGTGCTCGCCCTGAAATCGGGTGAAGCGCAGCTGGCCGACGGCATCCCGTTCGCCCAGGTCGAATCGCTGCAGAGCGAACCGAACCTGGGGATCCAGGAGGTCGAACTGCCGCAGGCGGTGATCCTGATCGCCAACAACCGGATCAAGCCGCTGGGCGACGTCCACGTGCGCCGCGCGCTCAGCCTCGCGCTCAACCGCGAACAGCTGAACGAAGCGGTGTTCCGCGGCACCGGCACCGTGCCGAACAGCGTGTTGATGAATTTCGAACTCGACGCCTCCGACCAGGAAGTCAAACCGTTCGAATACAACGTCGCGAAAGCCAAGGAAGAAATGGCGGCATCGAAGTTCCCCAAAGGGTTCTCGGTGAAGCTCCAGTACCCGGCGGGCTCCGACTACTTCAAGCAGATGTCGCTGCTGATCCAGAGCGAGCTGAAGGAAATCGGCGTCGACGTGAAGCTGGAAGAACTGGAATCCGCGGCGGTCGCCGAAAAGTGGTTCGAAGGGGAATTCGAAATGACCTTCCCGTTCGTCGGCACCTCGAGTGACGTCCCGGTCCCCGACGAGTACGCGTCCTTCTACGCGCTCCCGGCGGCCGAACTCGATGCGTTCAAATCGTATTGGACCAACAAGGAAGCCGAAGGGCTGGTCGAAAAATTCATCTCCAGCACCAACGAATCCGGCCGTAAGGCCGAATGGAAAAAGATCCAGGAACTCTTCAACGAAGAAATGCCTTCGCTGAACGTCATGGACTTCCCGTTGATCAACGGGCACCAGTCCAACATCTGCGGCACCAAGGCCAACGGCCTCGGCGTCGATCAGCTGCAGGAAACCTGGATCGCCAAGAAGTCCTCGTAGGTCGAGGACCGAAGGAGTGACCGAAGGACCACGATGCTCGTCTATCTAGTCAAACGACTGATCGTCAGCATCGTGGTCCTGCTCGGGATCGCGCTGGGGACGTTCCTGATGATCCACCTGATCCCCGGCGACCCGGCCAAGATCCAGCTCGGGGTGCACGCCACCCCGCAGGCGGTGGAACAGCTTCACCACAAGTGGGGTCTCGACCGCTCCTGGCCGGAGCAGTTCTGGCTCTACCTCGGCAACATCGTCACCTTCCACTTCGGCCAGTCGACCGCGTTCAGCACCGGGATCCCGGAACTGATCGGCAACCGGGTCGGCCCGTCGGCGGCGATCCTGATCTACGGGATCCTGATCTCGCTGGTCATCGGCGTGCCGCTGGCGATCTTCGCGTCGCTGCGCCAGGGCGGCGTGATCGACAACACGATCCGCGTCTTCACCACCTTCACCTTCGCGATGCCGCCGTTCTGGCTCGGGCTGATGCTGGCGCTGCTGCTCGGCTTCGAGCTGAAGTGGTTCCCGGTCTCCGGCTACGAAGGCGGGCTCGGCGGCATCCTCCGCACCTGCACCGTGCCCGCGCTGACGATCGGGCTCGGCCTCCTGGTGGTGATCGTCCGCAACCTGCGCGCCAGCCTCGTCACCGTGCTGAACAGCGAATACATCGAGGCCGCCCGGGCGCGCGGCTACGGCGAGTTCCGCGTGGTCGGCAGGCACGCGATGAAAAACTCGGTGATCAGCACGATCACCATCCTCGCCTCGCTCTTCGGCTTCCTCGTCAGCCTCCTGGTGCTGGTGGAAAACGTCTTCCAGATCCCCGGCGCCGGCACCCTGCTGGTGCAGGCGGTCTCCAAACGCGATTACCAGCTGGTCCAGACCCTGGTCTTCCTCAGCGGCGCGGTGGTCGTGCTCATCGGCTTCTGCGCCGACATCGCCTACGCCTGGCTCGATCCCCGCATCCGACTGGCGGGCCGCTCGTGAGCGCCGCGACCGTCGACGCCGGGACCCTGCCCCGCCCCCGCCGGCGGGGCGTCTGGCGGCGGATCAAGGGCTGGCCGATGTCGATCAAGGTCGGGGTCGGGATCGTCGGCGTGCTCGCCCTCGCGGCGCTACTCGCGCCGCTGGTCGCCCCCTTCGGGCCTAACGAAATCGATCCCTTCGCGCTGCTGCAGTCGCCGTCGGGCCGGCACCTCTTCGGCACCGACGACACCGGCCGCGACGTCTTCTCCCGCACCCTCTACGGCCTTCGCCTCGACCTCGGCCTCTGCCTGCTGGTGACCTTCGTGCCGCTGCCGTTCGCGATCGTCGTCGGCGCCCTCGCCGGGTACTTCGGCGGCTGGCTCGACATGATCGTCTCGCGCCTCGCCGACGTGATGATCTCGTTTCCCTTCATCGTCCTGGTGATGGCGGTGGTGGCGATCGTCGGGCCCGGGGTGAAGGGCTTCCTGATCGGCGTGCCGCTCGCCGCCTGGGCCTTATACGCACGATTGGCCCGGGCGGAAATGCTGATCGTGCGCGAGCAGCCCTACATGCTGGCGACCACCGCGCTCGGCTACAGCAAGTGGCGCGCGATCTTCAAGCATGGCCTGCCCAACGTCGCCCGCCCCTGCCTCGTCTACTCGACCATCGACCTGATCGGCAACCTGATCCTGCTCGCCGGCCTCTCCTACCTCGGCTTCGGCGTGCAGCCGCCGACGGCCGAGCTCGGCGGGATCATCGCCGACGGCCAGGGCTATCTCTTGACCGCCTGGTGGATCTCGACCCTGCCCGGCCTGGTGCTGGTGCTGCTCGGGGTCGGCATCGGGCTGATCGGCGAGGGGATCTCCGACCGCGGCCTCGAGCGGGGTGGACGATGACCCCGCCGCTGCTCGAGATCGAGGCGCTGCGGATCGAGTTCCCCGGCGAGGACGGGCAGCTGGTCGCGGTGAAGGGCGTCGACCTGGCGGTCGAGCCGGGCGAGGTCGTCGGCCTGGTCGGCGAGTCCGGCTCGGGCAAGAGCCTCACCTGTCGCGCGGTGATGCGGATGGTCCCCGAGCCGGGGTCGATCGCGGCGGGCGCGGTGCGCTTCGACGGCCAGGACGTGATGGCGCTGGACAAGAAGCGGCTGCGCGACTTTCGCGCCCACTCGGTGGGGATGATCTACCAGAACCCGTTCGGCTCGCTGAACCCGGTGCTGCGGGTCGGCGCCCAGATCGCCGAGACGCTGAAGGTGAACCGGGGGATGGGGCGCGAGGCGGCGCGCAAGGAGGCGGTCGCGCTGCTCGACCGGGTCGGGATCGAGGACCCGGAGCGCCGCTACCGCGCCTACCCGCACGAGCTCTCGGGCGGGATGTGCCAGCGGGTGATGATCGCGATCGCCACCGCCTCGAGCCCGCGGCTGATGCTCGCCGACGAGCCGACCACGGCGCTCGACGTGACGACCCAGGCGCAGATCCTCAAACTGCTTGCGCAGATGCGCGCCGAAGAGGGGATGGCGATGCTGCTGGTCTCCCACGACTTCGGCGTCATCGCCCAGGCCTGTGACCGGGTCGCGGTGATGTACGGCGGGCACATCGTCGAGACCGGCCCGGTGGAGACGATCTACCACGAACCGGAACATCCCTACACGCGGGCGCTGCTCAACTCGGTGCCGGAGCTCGACTCGGCCGGCAACGTCCGCCGCCGGGCGGCGCTCGCCGGGCATCCGCCGGAGCTCTCCGAGGTGATCCCGGGCTGCGTCTTCGCGCCGCGCTGCGAGCATGCCCGGCAGGACTGCGCCGGGATCGCGATGCGGCTGGAGCGGGTCGGCCCCGACCACGAGAGCGCCTGCCCGGTGCGTCCCTACGCCGGTGCCGGCGCGCGCGGCGCCGCGAAGGCGGCGAGGGTGGAAGCGTGACCGAGGCCGTCGTCACCGAGGGGACGCGGAAGAGCGGCGCGCACCTGCTCGAGGTCGAGTCGCTGGTCAAGGAATTCGGCCTGCGCCGCGGGCTCGCCGAGCGGATCGCGCGCAAGGAGGTGGCCCCGCACCGGGCGGTCGACGACGTCAGCTTCGCCCTCGACCGGGGTGAGATCCTCGGCATCGCGGGCGGCTCGGGCTCGGGCAAGACGACGCTCGCCCGCTGCCTGATCCGGCTGATCGAGCCCGACGGCGGCGCGGTCCGCGTCGACGGGATCGACATCCGCGCCCACAAGGGCGCCGAGCTGCGCGAGCTGCGGCGGCGGATGCAGATGGTCTTCCAGGACCCCTACGCCTCGCTCAACCCGCGGATGACGGTCGGCGCGGCGCTGCACGAAGCGGGCAGGGTGCACGACCGGCCCGGCGCGGCGAACGAGGCGGCCTTCGTCTCGCGGCTGCTGGGACTGGTCCAGCTGACCGACCGGATCGCCTCGCGCAAGCCACGCGAACTCTCCGGCGGGCAGCGCCAGCGAGTCTCGATCGCCCGCGCGCTGGCGGTCGACCCGGAGCTGATCATCGCCGACGAGGCGGTGAGCGCCCTCGACGTCTCGGTCCAGGCGCAGCTCCTGAACCTCTTCCTCGACCTGCGCGAGGAGCTCGGCGTCGCCGTCCTCTTCATCTCCCACCAGCTGGCGGTGATCGCCGAGGTCGCCGACCGGATCGCGGTGATGCGAAAAGGCCGGATCGTCGAGACCGGGCCGACCCAGGAGGTCTTCGCCCACCCGAAGGACGAATACACCCGGGCCCTTCTCCGCGCCCACCCCCACCCGGACCCCCGCATGCGATTCGCGGCCTAAGAGCCCGACGCACCCGCCGCCCCGCCGGGGG
>DATJUK010000049.1:0-15456 GCA_035502495.1 Solirubrobacterales bacterium | reverse complement strand
TCGTGCCGAAGGCGCGCCGGGTGCCCCGCATCCCCACGGGGCGTCCCTCGGAAAGTTCGCCACCCCCGCGGGCGCCCCTCGAGGGTCCACCCGCCTCTGTGGAACATTTCGGTTGCCAGGCACCCGAAATGTTCCACAGAGGTTCCTGAGCATCCGTCTCCGGGATCTCGGTGACGACCTCGTCCCCGGGTGTCTCCGTCACGATCCACGCCGCCTACACCCGCGCGCCCGGGCCCTTGCCGGTACAGCCGGGTCGGACCGTGGCGGGTGGACCCTCGAGGGGTGCCCGTGAGGAGAGGCGGACTCTCGAGGGGCGCCCGTGGGGGGTGGCGGACTTACGAGGGGGCGCCCCGTGGGGATGCGGGGCGCCTTCGACACGAAGGCGCGCGCCTTCTTCTCCGTGACGAAGACGTGAGGGCACCCTGTGTACGCCAGGGCGACCTCAGGTTCCCGAAGGAGGATCTGACCGGTGGAGCTGTCGCCGAAGTCCGCCGCAAGGCGCACCGGATCGTGTCCTCCCTCTGAAACCTTCCGTCCCGGGCGTCTCGGAGGCGGCCTCAGCCTGCCCGGGTCGCCTCCGAGACGCCCGGGCCTCGCCATACCCGGCCGGCGGGGCCCGGACTCCCACCGTCCTCGGCCATCGCGCCTCAGCCTCCCCTCGCCCCACCCCCCTTGCGTTCGCGACACCTCGGGGGCCCGCGCTCGGTCGGCCGGATGACGCCGCCGTCCGGCCTCGCCCGTCCCTGCCCGCTTGGGTCGGGGGGATCCCCGCTAGTGGAGTTCGAACTCCACCGAGGCGTCCTTCAGCGGCGGCTGCGATTCGGTGGGTTCGGGAGCCGGTTCCGGCGCCGGGGCGGGGGGCGGTTCCGGGGCGGGTTCCGGTGGCGGGGCGACGTCAGCCGTCGCTTCGGTTTCCGTCGGCGGCGCGGTCGTGGCGGGCGCCGGGGTGGGCTTGGACTCGTCGGCGTGCCGGTGCCGAGGATGGGACTTGCGCTTGGCGCGGTGGTGGGCGTGCTTGCGGGGAGCGTGTCGCGCCGGCGACGGGGCCGCGGCGGCCTCTTCCCCGGCGACCGCCGCGCCTACCACCGGGGCCGGTTGCGCGCCCTGGGGCGCCGGCGCGTGATGCTTGCCGCCGCCCACCACGGCCACTGCGGCGACCGCGGCCACCGCGGTCGTCGCCGCCACCGTGCCGCCGACCAGCGCCGCCTTGGGCGAGAGGCTCGCGACTTTGCCGAGCGAGCCCTTGGCCAGCCCACCCTTGGCGGCCCCGGCACCGAGCTGGGTCGCGCCGACGCCCGCCGCGCCGGTCAGGAGGCCGAGCAGGGCGGGCAGCGGCGGCGTGATCGCGCCGAGGCCGCGCAGGGTGAGGACCTTGCGCCGGCAGGCCGGGCAGCTCTCCAGGTGGTCGCGGGCGAGCTGGTAGCGCTCGCCGGTCTCGTCGAGCATCCCCACCGCGAAGGCGCGCACCATCGAGTCGAACTCGTCGCAGAGCTCCCCCGGGCGGACGGCGCCGATCACCGCGCTGATCCGCTTCGAGGCGCGATCCATCAGCTTCTCCATCCGCCGCGGCGCGATGCCCAGCAGCTTCGCCGCCTCCCGGCGCGACAGCCCGTGCAGGTGGCAGAGGGTCGCCGCCTGGAGCTCCCGCTCGCTGAGCGCGGCGCGCAGGCCCTGGACGAAGTGGCGCAGCTGCATCTCGGCGTCGAGGCGCGCATCGAGGTCCGGCTCGACCCCGACCCAGGCCAACTCCTCGCTGTCGGTCGCGTACTCGAGCCGGCCCGCGCGCCGTTCGCTCAGCGCCCGCCGGTAGGCGACGGTGACGAGGAAGCCCTTGTGGTTGTCGACGCTCTCGCCACGCTCGAGCAACAGGTAGAGCGCGTGCCAGGCCTCGTTGTAGGCGGCGTCGAGGTCGATGCCCGCGAGCGCCTCGGCGCCCAGCTTGGCGGCGACGGTGCGCTGCACCTCCGCCTTGCTCTGCTCGTACTCGTCGGCGAGGAACGCTTCCGCCCCGGTCACCGCGACGACCCTTCGATCGGCAGTTCGATCCGCCCGCTGCGCACGGTGGGCCAGGGCCAGCCGGGCGTCCGCGGCACCACCGCGCGGAAGGAGAAGAGCGCGTCGCGTTCGACGTAGCGGAAACGGTGGGCCCAGCTGAAGCTGCCGTGCCTGCCGACGGTGACCGTGTCGATCGTGGTCCAGCGCCCGCCGGCGATCGCCTGGATCTCGACGTTGGCGCCGCGGGCGGCGCCGCCGGCCCCGCGCAGTCGACCGAGGAAGCGCACCGTCTGGCCCGCCCGCACCCGCCGCGGGCGCGGCTTCAGCGCCAGCGACAGCGACGTCCGCACCAGCGCCTCGGCGCGGCGCGACACCGGCCCGCCGACGGTCGGCGCGTAGGAGACGACCACGGTGCGGGCGCCGGCGCCGGCGACGGCGAGCGCGAAATGCCCGTCGGCGTCGGTGCCGATCACCCGCCTGCGCACCCGGTGCCCGCCGCCCAGTTCGGTGATCTCGACCCCCAGCCGGGCTTCGGCGATCGGCACGCCGTCCGGCGTGGTGAGCGTGCCCTGCAACCGCCCGGGCTCGCCGGCGCGATGAAAGCGGCCGGCGCGGTGCAAGCGCAGGCGCGCCGCCTCGCTCGCCGGGGTGCCGTTGTCGGGCCGCCCGCCCGCGGCCGACGCCGCGGCGACCGCCTGCTGCCCGGGCGCGGCGACGGCCGGCGGCGCGACCGTGAACGAGACCGGTCCGAACGGCGTCGCGTTGCCGGCCGCGTCGAGCGCCGCGCCGCTCACCGCGTGCTCGCCCGGCGCGAGCCCGGCGGTGTCGATCGCGATCCCCTGGGTCGCCTTCGGCGGACAGGGCTGGGGTTCGGAGAACGGTTCCTCGCAGCCGCCGACCGCCACCCGGCGCGAGGCGCCGCCGTCGACCGAGAATTCGAGCGCCGCGATCCCGCCGCCGACGTCGGTGGCGGTGACGAAGAGGTGGGCGACGCCGGTGACCGGCGCCGATTCGGCCGCCGGCCCTTCGAGCCGCGTGATCGTCGGCGGCCGGTCGTCTTCGATCGTCACCGCCGAGCGGGCCAGCTCGAACAGGGCCGACGGCGACGAGGGCGCCGGCCGGCAGCCGACCTTCACGCAGCTGACCCAGAAGCCCAGTTTTTCGAACGGCGGCAGGCCTTCCCCCGGCGACGCTTCGAAGTTCCAGGTGTGCTCTTCGACGCGGCTGTCCTCGTCGAGCGGTTCCTCCGGGGTGCCGAACGAGCATCCGGGCGCGTGCCCGGCGGCGCATTCCTGGCTGGAGCCGATGCCGAAGGCCCATTCCTGGAAGGAGGCGGCGTAGTCATCGGCCGTGGCGGCCACGTAGCGCCAGACTTCGAAGTGGGCGATGGCGGTCCCCGCGGGCGGTTCGAAGATCGCTTCGCCCTGCGGCTGGTGGTCGGCGATCGGCCCGGGCGGCGTCGCTTCGATCCGCAGCGACCCGCCGCTCGCGCAGTCGTCGGTGATCGTGATGTCGCCGCTGGCGGCGTAGCTGGCCTGGGTGCGCCAGGCCGCCGCCGAGATCGGCATCCCGGCCGGGCCGCGGCAGGACCACACCGTGTACTCCCCGGCGCGGGCGGATGCGACCCCCCAGATCAGCGGCGACGCCGCGAGCAGGACGAGGAGCCCGATCCCGCGGGCCATCGGTCGACTTCCCGTCGACCGGCGATCGCGCTTTCCGATGGGTCCCGACAATCTCGCTCGCGCCAGAGAGTAAAGACAAGGAACCTCTTCCGGATCGCAGCGCCGCCTCAGTGGGCGTAGACCTCGACCCGGTAGCCGTCCGGGTCGAGGATCTGGACGCGGACGAAGCGGCCGTCGTCCTGCCACTCGGTCTCGGTCAGGCCGGCGGCGCGGAAGCGCTCGCGGGCGGCGCGCACCTCCGCCTCGTCGACGACCCGGAAGCCGAAGTGGTTGGTGCGCGGCAGCTCCGGCGGGACCGACTCGGCGTCGGACAGCGCCAGTTCGGACCCGTCGGCCGCGCCGAGGATCAGCAGGTGCTCGTTGTCCATGATCCGCTCGGTCAGCCCGAAGTGCTCGCCGTAGAAGGCGGCGGAGCGCCCGCGATCGGCGACGGTCAGCGCGACGTGATTCAGCGGCATCGGCCCATTCTTACCCGATCACGCGTCGCGGGGGACGGCGGGCACACCCATCTCCTCGAGCCTCTTGTCGAGGGCGACGATGCGGGCGGTGTCGACGTAATAGTCGTGCTGCTCGACCACCTTGCCCCAGCGGGTGCGGAGGACGAGGACGGTGTGGTTTTCGTAGATGCGGGTGCCGTCGGGGCCGTCGGCGTGGTCGTCGAAGCGCACCCACATGGTCAGCGCCCAGAGGGGGCCGCTGGTGGCGATGGACTTGATCTCCCCTTGGATGCCCGCCGCGGTGAAGTTCTGCAGAAAGCGGTCGAAGGCGGGCTTGCCGACCCAGTCGCCCGCCCAGCGGTGCGGGCCGTCGTTGAAGTGGAGGACGAAGTCGTCGGCGTAGGCGCCGAGCAGCGCCTCGTGGTCGCCGGCGTTCAGCTTGGCGACGTCCGGCTTGAACTTGAGCAGGAGCAGGCGGGGAAAGAGGGCGCGGGCGCCGAGCGCGAGGACAGCGCCAGCGAGCAGGTTCGAGAGCTTCGGCTTCATCTCGGTTCCCTTCTAGGTAGATCGCTCTAGTGAGGCGCAGACTACACTCTTGCGATGAGCGAGACCGCCTCCCCCGCCCCCGCCGACGCCGCCAAGATCCCCACCCGCGACCGCATCCTCTTCGCCACCGCCGAGCTCTTCCGCCGCCAGGGCTACAACGGCACCGGCCTCAAGCAGGTGGTCGCCGAGGCCGGCGCCCCCTTCGGCTCGCTCTACCACCACTTCCCCGGCGGCAAGGCCGAACTCGGCGACGAGGTGATCCGCAAGGCCGGGGCCTTCTTCCAGGCGCTGGTCACTGCCGTCTACGACGAGGAGACCACGACCGCGGACGCGATCCGCGCCGTCTTCGCCGGCGCCGGCGAGACCCTCGAGGCGACCGACTACGAGGACGCCTGCCCGATCGCCACCGTCGCGCTCGAGGTGGCGAGCACCGACGACCGCCTCCGCCAGGCCACCGCCGACGTCTTCGAGCAGTGGACCGCGGCGCTCACCGAGCGGCTCGGCGACCGCGACCAGGCGCTCGCCGTGATCGCCGCCCTGGAGGGAGCCTTCGTCCTCTGCCGCGCCTTCCGCTCGACCGAGCCGATGCGCGCCGCGGGCGAGATGGCCGCCGCCCTCGTCGCCGCGCGCTGACGCTCAGATTTGTCTGCGGAACATTTCGGGTGCCAGAGACCCGAAACGTGCCTCGCAGGTGAGGCGAGCGCCAGCCGGGCCCGGTCGCTCCTCAGGCTTCGTGCCAGCAGCGGGCCAGGGTGCGGCGCCAGTTGCCCCAGGCGATCGCCTCGACCTCGCGCTCGCTGAAGCCATGCCGGGCGAACTCCTCGAGCAAGGCAGGGACTCCGGTGACGTCGCCGAGGGCGTCGGGAACCTCGGTGCCGTCGAAGTCGGAGCCGAGGGCGACGTGCTCGACCCCGATCCGTTCGGCCACGTGCCGGGCGTGGCGGACGATCAGCTCGAGCGGCGTCCCGGCGGGCTCGTTCTTGCCGTCGGGCCGCAGGAAGGCGGGGGCGTAGACGATCCCGACCAGGCCGCCGGTCTCCCCCACCGCGTCGATCTGCGCGTCGGTGAGGCAGCGCGAGTTGGGACAGATCGCGTGGGCACCGGCGTGGCTGACGACCAGCGGCGCGGCTTCCAGGGCGGCGGTGTCCCAGAAGCCCGCTTCGTTCATGTGGGCGAGGTCGAAGACGATGCCGAGCTCGGCGCAGCGCCGGGCCAGCGCCTTGCCCGCCTCGGTGAGCCCGGGGCCGATGTCCGGGGTCGAGGGATAGCGGAAGCGCACCCCGTGGCCGAACCAGTTAGGTCGGCTCCATACCGGCCCCAGCGAGCGCAATCCCGCCGCGTACCAGAAGTCGAGCGCCTCGAGGTCGGCGTCGATCGCCTCCGCGCCCTCCAGGTGGAGGACCGCGACGGGCGGGTTGCCCGCGGTCACCGCGTCGGCGGGACCGGCCGCACCGCCGGGGTCCGTCGTCCGCGCGTCGCCGCCGTCCGTCGTCCGCACACCGCCGGAGTCCGGCGTCCGCGCGTCGCCGTCTGCCTCCGCCGCCGCATCGACGTCGGCGATCGTTCGTCCGATCCGGATCTGGCCCGCCGCCTCCATCGCCGCCAGCCTGCCGGCGGCCACGGTGGAGGCGCCCGCGGCGAAGTCGTGATCCAGTTCCGGCGCCGGGCCCGCGCCGCCCGGCCGCCTGCTCTTCGCCGGCCGGTAGTCGGCGGTTTCCGGGTTGCGGATGAAGACGGCGAAGATCCCGCCGCGCATCCCGGCCGCCGCCATCCGCGGCAGATCGAGGTGGCCGCCCTCCCGCCCCGACGCGAAGCGGGCATGGTCCTCGCGGGTCAGCGAGTCGTTGTGGCCGTCGAAGAAGGCGGTCATCGGGCCGAACCCTCTCAGGTGCCGGCGGGCGTCGGCTTGCGCCTGCCGGCGCGGGAGCCGCGCCCCGGCAGCGGCAACCGGCGCGCCGCGCCGCCCAGCATCATCGGCGCCAGGTGCTCTTCGCGCCCGAAGAACGCCGCCGCCAACGCCAGGCAGACGAGCGCGAACGCGCCCAGGAAGGCGACGTCGAGCCAGGCCGCGAACTGGGCCGGGGCGAGCAGGTGGCGCTCGGAGTGGAGCAGCGTCTGGCGCATCAGGTCGACCCCGTAGGTGAGCGGGTTGAGGCGCACGAAGGGCTGCATCCAGCCCGGCAGCTCACTCGCCGGGTAGAGCGCGCCGCTGAAGAAGAAGAGCGGGAAGATGACGAAGTTCATCGCCACCGCAAAGTCCTCCAGCTTGCGGATCCGCGCCGCCGCCAGCATCCCCAGGCTCGACAGCGCCAGCGCGCAGAGCAGCACCGCGCCGAGGAAGCCGAGGTAGTCGCCGAGGCTCACTTCGATGTCGAAGAAGACGACGAGGACCGAGAAGACGACCGCGAACGCCGCCCCCAGGAGGGTCGAGCTGAGCGTCTTGCCGAAGACGACCAGCCCGCGCGGCACCGGCGCCACCAGCAGCATCCGCATCGGCCCGAACTGGCGGTCGTGGACGCTGCCGAGCGCGCTCAGCAGGCAGGAGAAGAGGATGACCATGCCGATGATCCCCGGCAGCAGGTAGGTCTCGTAGTCACCGCCCGGGATCAGCGCGGCGAAGCCGGTCCCGGCCGCGATCAGCCACAGCAGCGGCCGCGCGAAGGTGCTGGCGAGGCGCCCCCGCTGGCGCACCGCGCGCTTGAACTCACGCCCGACGATCCCACTCAGCGGGCCGCTCGGGGCGGGCAGCCGCAGCCGCCCGGCGCCGACCCGCCTCGGCGCCGGCGCCCTGCGCGCCTCGCCGCCGAGGAACATCGCCGAGAGGTGCTCCTCGCGGCCGAAGAGCTTGGTCGCGAAGGCCAGGCAGACGACGGCGAAGACGACCAGGTAGGCGATGTCGAAGAGCGGTTCGAACTCGACCCGGCTGACCGCCCGGAATTCCTCCGCCAAGAGGTAGTGCCGCATCAGGTCGACCCCGTAGGTGAGCGGATTCAGCCGCACCAGCGGCTGCAGCCAGCCGGCCAGCTTTTCGGTCGGGTAGAGGGCGCCGCTGAGGAAGAACATCGGGAAGATCACGAAGTTCATCGCCACGGCGAAGTTCTCCAGTTTGCGGATCCGCGAGGCGACCACCATGCCGAGGCTCGCCAGCGCCAGCGCGCAGAGCAGCGTCGCGCCGAGGAACCGCAGCCAGTCGAGGAAGGTGAAGTCGACGTCGAAGACCCAGGCGAGCGGCGTGAGGACCACCGCGAACGCGGCCCCCATCAGGGTCGCGCCGAGGGTCTTGCCGAGGACGATCGTCCCCCGCGGCACCGGCGAGATCATCAGCATCCGCATCGAGCCGAACTCGCGGTCCTGGACGCTCCCCAGGGCGCTCAGCAGCGAGGAGAAGAGCACCACCATCCCGACGATCCCCGGCAGCAGGTACTTGTGGTAGCTGAAGTTGCCGCCCGGGATCAGCGCCGAGAAGCCCGAGCCGATGATGACCAGCCAGATCAGCGGCCGGGCGAAGGTGGAGGCGAGGCGGGCGCGGTTGCGCAGCACCCGCTTGAACTCGCGGCCGACGATGCCGGCGAGGATCCGCGGCGTCACGCGGCCGGCGTGGTCGCGGCGACGAAGACGTCGTCGAGGGTCGGCTTGCGCACGCTGACGCTCTCCAGCCGCTCGCCGATCAGCGGCAGCAGCAGCGGCAGGACCGCTTCGGCGGAGTCGACGGCGACGATCACCCCGCCCTCGGTGCGCCGCGGCTCGGTGCCGGTGCGGCGGGCGACCTCGGCGAGCAGGCGCGGGTCGGGATCGCTCATCGCCAGCTCGATCGACTCGCTGCCGCCGAGGTCGCGCTTCAGCTCGTCCGGGGTGCCGGCGGCGATCACCTCGCCGCGGTCGACGATCATCACCCGGTCGCAGGGCTCCGCCTCCTCCAGGTAATGGGTGGTGAGGAAGAGCGTCATCCCCTCCTCGGCGGAGAGCCGCTCGAGGAACCGCCAGACCCGCGCCCGGTTCACCGGGTCGAGCCCCAGCGTCGGCTCGTCGAGGAAGAGGACGGCGGGCCGGTGGAGGATGCCGCGGGCGAGGTCGACCTGCCGGCGCATGCCGCCGGAGAAGGTGCGCACGGAGTCGTGGCGGCGGTCGGTCAGCTCGAAGAGGGCGAGGACCTCGGCGATCCGCGCCCGCAGCTCGGCCCGGCCGAGCCCGTAGAGCTTGCCCGCCAGCTGCAGGTTCTCCTCCGCCGAGAGCTCGCCGTCGAGCGTCGTCTCCTGGAAGACGAGGCCGATATTCTTGCGCACCGCCAGCGGTTCGGCGACGACGTCGTGGCCCGCCACCTCGGCCCGCCCGCGGGTCGGGCTGACCAGCGTGGTCAGCATGTGGATCATCGTCGTCTTGCCCGCCCCGTTGGGGCCGAGGAAGCCGAAGAACTGGCCGGCGGCGACGTCGATGTCGACGGCGTCGACCGCGCGCAGCCTGCCGTAGTCCTTGCCGAGCCCGAACGCCTGGACGACCGGCGCGGCGCTCACGACCGGATCAGGTCGCGGTAGACGAAGGGCGGCGCGGCGGCGACCGCCTCCGCCCCGGCCGGCGCCGGCGCCGGCGCCGGCTCCTCGCGGCGGGCCGCGGTGATCACGCCGTGGTGCGGGGAGAACTTGCATACCGGGTCGGTCGCCGCCGCGTCGCCGGTCAGCGCCAGCGCCTGGCAGCGACAGCCGCCGAAGTCCTCGTGCCGGCGACCCAGCGGGCAGGAGAGGCACGGCTCCTGCATCCAGGCGGTGCCGCGGAAGGCGTTGAAGAGCTCGGACTCGAACCAGATCTCGCGCAGCGGGCGCTCGCGCACGTTCTCCGGCGTCAGTCCCGGGATCGAGGCCGCCGCCTGGCAGGGGAGCACGTCGCCGTTCGGCTGCACCAGGATCGCGTCGGCGGCCCAGCCGCCCATGCAGGGCTTCGGCACCTCCTCGTAGTAGTCGGGCAGCACCCAGAGGATTTCCAGCTTCGGCCCGAGCCGCTCGCGTTCGCGCCGCACCACCTCCTCGCCGTGCTCGAGCTGCGCCCGGGTCGGCATCAGGGCGTCGCGGTTCAGGAGCGCCCAGCCGTGGTACTGCGTGTTCGCCAGCTCCAGCCGGCGGGCACCCAGCCGCTCCGCCATGCGGATGATCGACTCGACCTCGTCGATGTTGCGGCGGTGCAGGACGCAGTTGACGGTGAGCGGGAAGTCGAGCTCCCGCGCCAACGCCGCCGCCTTCACCTTGCGCTCGAAGGCGATCGTGCCGCCGATCTCGTCGGCGGCGACCGGGTCGGAGTGCTGGAAGCTGATCTGCACGTGGTCGAGCCCGGCGGCGTGCAGCGCTTCCACCCGCCGGCGGGGGAACGGCATCGCCGAGGTGACCAGGGTCGAGTAGAGGCCCGCCGCGGTCGCGGCCCGGGCCAGCTCGACGATCTCCTTGCGCGCCATCGGCTCGCCCCCGGTCAGCGCCAGCTGCAGCACCCCGAGGTCGGCAGCTTCGCGGAAGACCCGCTGCCAGTCCTCCCCCGGCAGCTCGTCCCGGTAGCGCTCGGCGCCGATGTCGGTCGGGTTCGAGCAGTAGGGGCAGTGGAGCGGGCAGCGGTAGGTCAGCTCCGCGATCAGGAGCAGCGGGTTGCCGACCGGGACGTCAACCGGCGGCATCGACCACCAGCCCCCGCTCGCCGATCCCGTCGAGGAGCTCGGCGACGTCGTCGCGCACGTCGGCCCCTTCGTAGCGCTCGCCCAGGACCGCGGCGATGTCGTCCAGCGTGCGCTCGCCGTCGCACAGCTCCAGCACCTCGACCGCGGTCTCGTTCAGCACCAGCGCGCCCTCGGGGAAGAGCAGCACGTGCTGCTCGCGGACGCGATCGTGGTGGAGGCGGACCCCGGTGGCGAGCTGGGGGCGCTCGAAGGGCACGGCGATCAGCCCTCGGGGCGGGCCGGAGCGGGCGCGGGCCGCGTGTCGCCGCGGTCGATCGCGTCGAGCTGCGCCCAGAGCAGGTCGCACTTGAAGGAGAGGGCGGCCACCGCGCGCTCCTGGTCGGCGCGGGTGCGGCAGCGCGCCAGCGTCACCCCGAGCGCGTACTCGGCGTCGCGCGGCGCCAGCGTCAGCCGCGCGCGGAAGTACTCGAGGCCGGCCGGGTCGATCCACGGGTAGTGCTCCTCGAGCGCCGCGATCCGCACCTTGATCGCCCCCGGCCCGAACAGCTCGGTGAGCGAGGAGGCGACGGCGAAGACCCACGGTTCGGCGCGGCAGAAGTTGACGTAGGCGTCGACCGAGTAGCGGACGCCGGGCAGCACGAGGCGCTCGCCGCGCACCTCGTCGCGGTCGACCCCGAGCGATTCGCCGAGGCGCAGCCAGGACTCGATCCCGCCCGAGGACTCGCCCTCGACCCCGTCGTGGTCGAGGATCCGCGAGATCCACTCGCGGCGGATCTCCACCTCGGGGCAGTTGGAGAGGATCGCCGCGTCCTTGATCGGGATCGAGCGCTGGTAGTAGTAGCGGTTCGCCACCCAGCGCCGGAGCTCCTCGGGAGCGAGGTCGCCGGCGTTCATCCGCACGTGGAAGGGGTGCTGGTCGTGGTAGCGCCCTCCCTGCTCGCGCAGCGCGGCGACGAACTCCTCCTCGGTCCAGGGGGCCGCCTCCTGCTCCAGGCCCGGCGGCGTCGTGGTCACAGGTCGAACTCCATCCCGTCCTCGGAGATTACGAGCCCCGCGTCCTCGACCACGGAGCGCTCCGGCGAATCCTCGAGCAGGATCGGGTTGGTGTTGTTGATGTGGACCAGGGCCACGGTCGCGTCGAGCGCCGCCAGCGCCGCCAGGGTGCCGCCCTCGCCGGTCAGCGGCGCGTGGCCCATCGCCCAGGAGTCGCGTTCGCCGAGCCCCAGCGCGACCAGGTCGTCGTGGCGGAAGAAGGTGCCGTCGGCGAGCACCGTGTCGCCCGCGGCGAGGCGGGCGGAGACGGCGTCGTCGAGGGCCTCGATCGCGGGGACGTAGACGAGCGTGCCGGCGGTGGCGGCGTCGCGGACGGTGAGGCCGACCGCCGCGGGGCCGGGGGCGTCCCCCATATATAGGGGCGCGTCGCCGCCGGTCGGGAAGGTCTCGACGCTCAGCGTGGTGCCCTCCAGCGGCGTCGCCGTGCCGGGCTCGAGCGGGCGCCAGTCGACCCCGCAGTAGCGCTCCAGCATCCTCAGCAGCGGATAGGCGCCGGTGAGCGCGTCGCGCACCTCGGGCGTCGAGTAGACGCGCAGCGGGGCGCTCGACTCGCGCAGCAGCAGCAGGCCCGCGGTGTGGTCGATCTCGCCGTCGGTGAGGACGACGCCGGCGATCGGGTTGGAGCGCATCCCGGCCGCGCGGTCGCCGGGCAGCTCGGCGAGCTGGCGCAGCAGGTCCGGGGAGGCGTTGACCAGGTACCAGGGGTCGGCGCCGGAGCGGACCACGATCGAGGACTGGGTCCGCGGCTTCGCCCGCCCCGCGCGGGCGCCCGCGCAGACCGGGCAGTCACAGTTCCACTGGGGGAAGCCGCCGCCCGCGGCGGAGCCGATGATCCTGGCGCGCATCGAAGGACTGACCTTCTGGAGGGCTGGCGTCAACTCACATGTGGACGGCGGGGAGAGATCTCAGGTCCCCGCGGTCCACATGCGAAGTCGAAATCCGTCCTAGCGGGTGTACCGGTAGGCGGTGACCTCGGAAGCGAGCTCGAGCGTCTTGAACGCCGGCTTCGTCCACTTCATTACTGGCCTCCTCATCGATGGGGTACTGCTCGAGCCGATCATACCGCAGCCCGAAGCCACTTCAAACGGGCCTCGGAGGCCGGCGAGACGCGCCCGGGCAGGGGAATCCGGCGGTCTAGACTCGCCGCAACCATCGAACTGCGGCGCTCGAAATCCATCGCGGCGGGGAAGCGGCGGCGTCCCTGGCTGAAGGCCCTTGGCTGGGCGGTGGTCGCCGCGCTCAGCTGCTTCATCGTCGCCGTCGCCGCCGGGCTGATCCACGACGACATCAAGGAACCGAGGCGCTGGCCGGGGCCGCCACCGGAAACCGAACGGGCCCGCAACGGCTGGGGCGAACCGGCGAGCTTCGTCGGCCAGTACCACGTCCACTTCCTCAAGAACGTCGGGCCGACGCGCTCCAACGGCTACGCCGAATTCGCCGGCGAGCGCTTCCGCGAAGGTCAGCTGACGATGTTCATGCGCGAAGTCTACGAGCACCGGCCCCACGTCCCGGGCGGCGTCCTCGTCCTCAACGGGCACACCCACAACCTCGTCGTCTACCTCTCGGAACTGTCCTCCGACGGCCGCGTCCTCTACGCGACGGTCCGCGGCGGCACCTACGAAGGCCCGGCGATCGGCTCCTTCGGCGGGGTGAAACGCGGCAACCGGATCTTCGGCGGGCTCTCCCTGCGCGGGCTCGCCAACGTGGAAGCGAACTTCTACCGCTACTCGAAGAACCCGGCCACGCGCTCGGCCGGGACCTCGACCGGGTCGGCAGGCTCGCCGACGGAAGTGCTTCCGTAGGCGGCCGGTTCCGGCGGCGGGCTCGGGGACGGGTGAGGGACGGGTCAGGGACGGCAAGGGACGCGGCGGGCCGGCGGCCAAAGGGGGCCGGGTCAGGGACGTGCAAGGGACGCGGAGGGCAGGCGGCCGACGGGGGCCGGGTGAGGGACGGCAATGGACGCGGCCCTCTCGTGGCGGTCCGGGCAGGCTGAGGCCGCCACGAGAGGGCCGTCCCACGGGGAGAGGGTGTGGGGCGCGGATCGCGTGAGGAGGAGGGGCGGCAGGCGTCGGTGGGACGGCACGAACTCCGCGGAGGCGAGACGATCGTCACCGCGTCGTGACGCCTGACACGGTCCCCCACCCACCCCGTTTGACGCACGGGTCGATGTCGAAGGGCTCGTGGAATCGATCATCTACGATCGAAGCGGTGTCGGCTCGGATGAAAGCGCTGGTCCTGGCGCTCGGAGTGCTTGCGGCGGCGGTGACGCTGGCGGCGTGCGGTGGCGGCGGCAGCTCGATCACGACCGGCGAATACACGGCGAAGCCGCCGCAGATCGAAGACTGGCCGCTGTTCGGACGGGACACCGACAACACCCGCTTCGCCACCCAGGACGAAATCGACACCGGCAACGTCGACGAACTGGGCGAAGCCTGGAGCACCGACCTCGGTCCCGACCAGTTCCTGATGGAGTCCTTCCCGCTGGTGCTCGGCGAAACGATCTACGTCACCACCTCGACCGACGAGCTGATGTCGATCGACGGCAAGACCGGGCACATCAACTGGACCTACACCCCGGAAGTCGACTTCTCCCAGTCGACCGGGGTGGGCGGCTACGGGGTCTCGGTCAACCGTGGGGTGGCGGCCGAAGACGGCAAGCTCTTCCTGCTCACCTTCGACGACAAGCTGCAGGCGATCAGCCAGAAGACCGGCGAGCGCCTCTGGTCCTCCCAGGTGGCCGATCCGGCGACCGGGGCGTACGAGTCGATGGCCCCGAGCGTCTACGACGGCAAGGTCTACGTCGGGGACTCGGGCTCCGAGGACGGGGTGCGCGGCTTCGTCGCCGCCTACGACCAGAAGACGGGCAAGAAGCTGTGGCAGTTCTACACCGTGCCCAAGGCGGGGACCGGCTGGGTGCCGAAGGGCGGCGGTGGCGGCACCATCTACATGCCGCCGACGATCGACACCAAGACCGGGATCGTCTACGTCGGCACCGGCAACCCGGCGCCGGTGATCATCGGCGCCAAACGGCCGGGCAAGAACCTCTACACCGACTCGATCCTCGCCCTCGACGCCAACACCGGCGAACTGCTCTGGTACCACCAGGAGCAGGCGCACGACCTCTGGGACTACGACGCCGAGAGCCCGGTCGTCCTCTTCAACGCCGAAATCGAAGGGCGGCGGCGGCGCGGGGTCGCCGAGGCGGGCAAGAACGGGCTGCTCTTCCTGCTCGACGCGAAGACCGGCAAGAACCTCTTCCCCTCGGTGCCGTTCGTGAAGCGCGACCACTCGCCGCCGACCACGAAGGGGACGCTCGAGTGCCCCGGCGCCGTCGGCGGCTCCCAGTACTCGCCGCTCGCCTACTCGCCGGAAACCCAGGCGGTCTACGTCTCCGGCGTCAACATCTGCATGGTGCTCAAAGTCACCTACGAAAACCACAACGGCGAGAAAGCCTTCGGCGGCGACCGGGTGGTGCCGGAAGACACCGAAAAGTCGGGCACCTTCACCGCCGTCTCGACGATCACCGGCAAGGTGATCTGGAAGCACGACATGCCGACCCCGATGGACGGCGGCGCCACCGCCACCGCCGGCGGCCTCGTCTTCACCGGCGACCAGCGGGGCATCCTCTACGCCTTCGACGCGGCGAGCGGCAAGGACCTCTGGCAGGGCAACCTCAAACTCGCCTTCGGCACCGCCCCGGTCGTCTACTCGATCGACGGCACCCAGTACGTGCTGGTGACGATCGGCGGCGCGGCCCTCACCGCCTCCGAAGAACTGGGCGAAATCGGCGCCCGCGTCGTCGCCCTGAAGCTGGGCGGCAAAAAGCTCCCGTCCGGCCCGGCCCTGAAGTAAGGATGGGAGGCGGGGAAGCGGCGCCCGGGCCGGCTGCCGGTACCCGGTGGCCGGGTCCGGTGGCCGGACCCGGGCGGGGAGCGGTCAGAGCGTCCGTTTAGATCTGGGCACACCTTCGACGGTCAGGTTTTCCCTCCCAAGATTTTGGCCCCTATAGGGGCCAAAAAGCCGGGTCACGTGTTCGTGACGGCGGAGATCCCCACGCCTTCCGCACCGATCACGCGCTCTCCGTGACGCC
>DATJUK010000048.1:0-21485 GCA_035502495.1 Solirubrobacterales bacterium | reverse complement strand
ACCGGTGAGAACTGCGAACGCACCCTGGGGGGCCCCGCACCGCGGGGGGCCGGCGGGGTTGTGGGCGGTGCGGGCCCGCGGCCGCACACGGGCGCCGGCCCACGCGGGCCGCATCCCTCAACCGGGGCGTCGGCCCACGTCGCCCCAACCCTCAGCCGGGCGCCGGCCAGGCCGCCCAACCCGTCACCGGATGCCGGCCGGCGACGGCCTCATGCCGTCCCGGCCGGCGACGAATCGTCCCTCACACCGCCCCGGCCGGCGACGGCTCGTCCCTCATGCCGCCCCGGCCGGCGACCCCCGCGCCTCACGCCGCGCCGGCCGGCGACCCCCGCCCCTTACGCCGCCCCGGTCGACAACGCCCATCCCGCCGCGCCCTCAGCCATCCCTGGACCGCCAGGGACCGGATCGTCTAGGTGAGCTCGACCTTCTCGGGCCGCAGCCGGGCATTCGATCTTGCGCCTGGCGCCGCCACGGCGATCGCGATCGCGGGGAGGGCGGCGGCGAGCATGATCAGGCCGGCGAGGCGCTGGTCGGCTAGTGCGGCGGCCCCGAGCGCTTGGCGGTAGGGCTCGTACAGCGGTGCGCCGGCTGACAGGAGCCAGGCCGAGACCGCCGCCATCGGCGCCATGCAGGCGACGACGCACCGGCAGCGCCCGCCGACGCCGAGTCGGTGGGGGAGCGGATCGGCGCCGATCAGCGGCGTCCAGACCAGGACCGCGGTCGCCAGGTAGAGGGCGTGCTCGGCGACGTGGATCAGGTCGTCTTCGAGGGTCAGGTCGAAGAACGCCGGGACCATCGTGGCGACGACGACGAGCGAGAAGGCGAGGGTGGAGAAGAGGGGGCCGCTGACCACCCGGACCGGCGCCGAGTGGAGGGCGCGGCCGAGGCGTCGCCGTCCTCGCGCGCCGGTGGCGAAGAGCGCGAGGCGGACCGGCGCCCCGGCGACCAGGAGCGGCGCCACCGCCAGCCAGATCAGCATGTGCTCGACCATGTGGTCGGTGAGGCGCTCGTCGGCGCCGGCGCCGATCCCCGAGTCGAGCGCCACCACCAGCACCGCCAGCCCGGCGAGGAAGCAGGCGGTGCGGCGCGGCGGCCAGCGCCGCCGTCGCCGGTCGCGCCGCCGCCCGGCCTCGGCCGCCGCGACGTAGACGACCCCGACCGCGACGGTGAGCAGGGTGAAGGCGAGCCCGATCGTCCCGTCGAGCTCCCATTCCGAGAGGAAGCCCGGCAGCTCCATCGCGTCCGCCCCTACTGGAAGATCTCGGTGGTGCAGTCGCCGCCCGGCAGGTGGATCTCGTGCGGCCGCGCGCCGCCGGTCTGCGCGGCGAAGTCGACGAAGAAGTCCTCGTCGAGCGCGTAGCTGCCGTCCGGCCGGCGGTCGAGCTTGGTCAGCCAGCCGCTCAGTTCGGGGTAGAACTGGTTGTCCCAGGTCGAGTAGAGCGAGTTGGAGACGTAGACCCGCTCGCCGTCGAGCGAGTTCTGCAGCATCTGCGGGCCGCCGGTCAAGGGACCCTGGGCCTTCGGGTGGCCGCCGTCGCGGCCGAGCAGGCCGCCGAGCCAGACCTGCGACTTCAGCTGCGGGTCACGCGGGTCGGAGACGTCGTAGTGGCGCAGGTCGCCGTGCAGCCAGTTGGAGAAGAAGAGGTCCTTGTCGTCGAGCGAGAGGACCAGGTCGGTGATCAGCCCCGGCACGCCGCCCTCCAGCGGCCAGCCCTCGAGCGGCTCGTTGACGACGTCGATCACCGTCTCCGCGTCCCAGGCCCCGTCCTCCTTGAAGAAGCGCTTGACCGTGCTCGAGAGGGTGACGCCGACGAAGCCCTGCAGCGAGTCGGGGTCGTGCTGCCAGCGCAGCTCGAGCGGGATCCAGCCGTCCTCGCCGAGGTCGAGCGTCTGCGTCAGGCGGCGCTGCTCGAGGTCCCAGAAGTGGAGCTTGCGCCCGTACCTGCCCGCCGCCACGTCACCCGGGTCGAAGCCGTCCTTGAAGGTGTTCGGCGCGCCCCACTCGCTGGAGACGAGCGCGTTCTGGCGCGGCTGGTACCAGAAGTCGTAGTTGAACTCGATGTCGCCGAGGTCCTGCTCCCAGCGGCCGGCGATCGAGAAATCGCGCGCGTCGAGGGTGGCGAACCCGCCCGGGCTGTTGCCGTCGGCGTCGCCGAGCATCGAGATCGTGACGATGTCGCCGGGCATGCAGTGGACCGTGTGGGGGGCGCTGAGGCCGAGCTTCTCGGCGATCTCCTCGCCCTCGATCACCTCCTTGATCCGCGGCGCCGCCGGGTCGGAGACGTCCAGCATGTGGATCCGCCCGGAGCGGAAGCCGGGCACGATCAGCGTGTCGCGGCTGAGCTGCGAGTGGCAGGCCGAGGAGCAGGCGTTCCAGCCGAAGTGATGGAGCTCGTCGCCGACGTTCGGCATGTCGACCCGGCTGACGATCTCGCCGTAGCGCGCGGAGGCCGGGTCGACGTCGATCACGGCGACGAAGTCGGGCTCCTCGATCCCGGTGCCCTCGTACAGCGCGGCGACGTAGACGTACTTCTCCGGCGCCTGCGCGCGGGCCTCTTGCGGCGAGGCGTAGCCCGGTCCGGAGTGGCCGTTCCCGTGTGCGTGGCCTGAACTCTCCATCACATCCCTCCTCGGTCGAAAGCCGGCTGGGGTACCCGCTCCGTAGTTAAGCAGTTTGTCGATTGAAAAACACAAGAAAACGAGGATCGACGCCGCCCGGAAGGTGGCCGGCGGCGATGCGGCGGGCGGGGGCCGGGCCGACTAGGCTTCCGGCATGGACGACGACTGGCGCCTGCAGATCGACCTCGACGACGGCGGGATCGCGGGCGGCCTCGCCGATCACCTGCGCTCGGCCGAGCTCGAGCACGACCTCGCGGTCGACATCGGCCGGCGGGTGATCGTCAGCCACGAAGGCTCGCGGATCTTCCTCTACGCGGCCGATCGCGAGCAGCTCGATTCGGCTGAGGCCGCGATCCGGAAATACGTCGACGCCAAGGGCTGGCAGACGACCTTCGACCTGCGCCACTGGCACCCGGAAGCCGACGAGTGGGAGGACCCCGGCAAACCGCTGCCGACGTCCGAGGCCGGCAAAGAGGCCGAGCACGAGGAGCGGATGGAGACCGAGGACGAGGAGACCGCCGCCCGTGGGGGCCGCGCCGAGTTCGAGGTGAGCGTCAAGTTCCCGACCAGCCACGAGGCCCGCGAGTTCGCGAAGAAGCTGAAGGAGGAGGGCCTCGAGCCGGTGCGCCGCTTCCACTACATGGTGGTCGGCGCCGTCGACGAAGACGCGGCCAAAGCCCTCGCCGAGCGGATCCGCGCCGAGGCCCCCGCCGACGCCGAGGTGAAGGCGGAGTACTCGCTCAACGAGCTGTATCGCGAGCAGCCGCCGAACCCCTTCTTCTTCCTCGGCGGCCTGGCCGGCTAGCCACCGCCGCGCCGCCCCAGGTGGGGGATGCGCGGCCGGCGCGTCTCCCGGGAGTCGAGCCCGACCACGAAGCGGTGGTCCTCCGGTAGGCGTCCGGAGCGCTCCCCGGAGCCAGGCGGCCGACCGATGCCGGCGACGGAGGGCCGGCCATGAGGCGAGCGCCGCCGCCATGCGGTGCCCGTGCCTGGTCGCCACCACTCCGTGCTGCCGGGTCGTCGGTCCGGCCGGCGTTCCATGCCGAGGCCCTCCTCCCGGGAGAGGGGCGCCCGGGGTTCAAGTCGGGGGCGCCGGCTGCCGAAACGGGAGGGGAAGGCGGCCTTAGGCGTCTTCCTATCTCCATGGTCATCGTCGAAGAGAAACCCAAAGCCCCGCTCGAGCCGCCGCCGCGGGAACTGTCGGCGATCCGCGTGGTCGTGTTGGTGGTCGTGCTGCTCGCGATCGGCTTCGGCGTCTGGCAGCTCCTGACCAAGGAAACCCCGGCGAGCGCCGCCAAATCGGGAGCCGTCCCGGTCTACTCCCCTTATGTGGACGTGACGCTGACGCCCACCTACCCCTTCCAGCTGCCCTCGGCCAACCCGGTCTCCAGCGTCTACCTCGCCTTCGTGGTCAGCGACGCCGAAGAAGCGTGCACGCCGTCCTGGGGCAACTTCTACACGCTCGACTCGGCCGAGGGCGGGCTCGACCTCGACGCCCGCGCGGCGCAGCTCCGCAGCCAGGGCGGCAGCGTGATGATCAGCTACGGCGGCCAGGCCAACACCGAGCTGGCGGTCGACTGCACCGACCCGGCGAAGCTCGAGCAGGCCTACCTCGAACCGATCCAGCGCTACAAGGCGAAGGCGATCGACCTCGACATCGAGGGCGCCAACCTCGCCGACACCGCCGCCAACGCCCGCCGCGCCACCGCGATCGCCGCGATCCAGAAGCAGCGGGCGAAGGAAAAGAAGCCGCTGGCGGTGTGGATGACGCTGCCGGTCTCCGCCCACGGGCTGACCCCGGAAGGGATGGCGGCCGTGCGGGCGATGCTGAAGGCGAAGGTCAGGCTCGCCGGCGTCAACGCGATGACGATGGACTTCGGCCAGGGCGAAGGGGCCGAAAAGGACATGCTGGGGACGATCGAGCGGGCGCTCGACGCGACCCAGCTCCAGGTCCAGTCGCTGTGGCGCGCGGCCGGACTGCCGAGCAGCGCCGGGGCCGCCTGGGGCCACGTCGGCGTCACCCCGATGATCGGCGTCAACGACGTCACCGACCAGCGCTTCACCACCAAGGACGCCAAGGGGCTGGCGAAGTTCGTCGACGCCCGCGGCATCCCGCGGGTCTCCGCCTGGTCGCTGAACCGCGACTCGCAGTGCGGCGGCGCCTTCGCCAAGACCGGCGAACTCTCCAACACCTGCAGCGGCGTGGTGCAGAAGCCGCTCGAGTTCACCCACATCTTCAGCGCGCTGCGGGGGACCAAGACGGCGGGCAAGGAAGCGACCGCCGCGAGCGCCGCCGCCCAGGCCAAGCCGCACACCACCGTCGACGACCCGAAGACCAGCCCCTACCCGATCTGGCGTCCGTCGGCCGCCTACGGCACCGGCTACAAGGTCGTCTGGCAGGGCCAGATCTACCAGGCCGGCTGGTGGAACCAGGGCACCCCGCCGGGGACCGCCGCCGCCGACGCGCCGGACGGGCCCTGGCAGCCGATCGGCCCGGTGCCCGCCGGCAGCAAGGCGCCGCGGCTGGTGAAGACGGCCTCCGGTGACTTCCCCAGGTGGTCCCCGGGCACCGTCTACCACGAAGGCGACCGGGTCGAATTCGACGGCCTGCCCTACGAAGCCCGCTGGTACACCCAGGGCGATCAGCCGCTGGCCGAACTGCCCTCCGACCCGAGCGCCCCCTGGGAACCACTCTTCAGGTACCCGGGCGAGCCGAACTCAGGAGCCGAGACCGAATGAGCCTCTTCCGCCGCGCCGAAGACCCCGGCCCCCGCCGCCAGTGGGGCGCCGACAAGAACATGGACCCGATGCCGCAGGTGCCGCGGATCGCCGGCGACTGGACGATGGCGATCGGCCGCTTCGCGGTGGTCTTCACCGTCGCCGCCTGGGCCGCGCTCTTCGTCACCGTGGTCAACGGCCAGGTGATCGAAGGGGTGGCGGGCCACGCCAGCCTCACCGAGACCGTCGGCTTCCTCACCGCCGTCACCCTGCTCGCCGCCTCGGCGACCGCCTACCTCTTCGGCCGGCTCGGCTTCTACTACCGGACCAAAGAAGGACGCCGCACCCCGCGGGCGATGCTCGACGAGTTCTTCGCCGAGCGCCGACCCTCGGTCACCGCGCTGATCCCCTCCTACCAGGAGGAGCCCGGGGTGATCCTGATGACGCTGCTCTCGACCGCGCTGCAGGAGTACCCCGACCTGCGCGTCGTCCTCCTCGTCGACGATCCGCCGAACCCGCGCTACGCCGGCCCGCGCAAGCTGCTCGACTCGGCCCACGCGCTGCCCGCCGAGGTCGAGCGGCTGCTGTCGGAGCCGCGCCGCCGCTTCGACCGGGCGCTGGAGGGCTTCGAGATCTCGGTCGACCCGGCGCTGCCGACCACCGCCGGGGACGTCCACGCCCTCGCCGCCGAGTACGAGTACGGGGCGAGCTGGATCCACAGCCTCTCCGACCAGTACCACGTCTCCGACCACAACGAGGCCTTCTTCGCCACCCACGTGCTGGGCAAACTGGCGGCCGACCTCGAGGTGATCGGCCGCGCCCTGCGCACCGCCGCCGACTCCGAGCCGGAGAAGATCGACGCCGCCCGCATGGCGCAGCTCTACCGGCGCCTCGCCTGGACCTTCCGCGCCGAGGTCTCGAGCTTCCAGCGCAAGCGCTTCGCCTCGCTCTCGGCCGAGCCGAACAAGGCGATGAACCTGAACAGCTACATCGGCCTGATGGGCGGCGCCTACCGCGAGGTCCAGACCCCGGCCGGGCTGAACCTCGTCCCCGCCGGCGTCCAGGAGCCCGACCTCGTCGTCCCCGAATCCGACTACGTGCTGACGATCGACGCCGACAGCGTGATCATGCCCGAGTACTGCCTCCGCCTCGTCCACCTGATGGAGCAGGACCAGCACCAGAAGGTCGCCGTCGCCCAGTCCCCCTACAGCGCCTTCCCCGGCGCGGCGACCCGGCTCGAGCGGATCGCCGGGGCGACCACCGACCTCCAGCACATCATCCACCAGGGGATGACCTACCACGGCGCCACCTTCTGGGTCGGGGCCAACGCGATCCTGCGCAAACGCGCCCTCGCCGACATCGAGGAGGTCGAGTACAAGGGCCCGTTCAAGATCTACCGCTACATCTCCGACCGCACGGTGATCGAGGACACCGAGTCGACCATCGACCTCGCCGCGGGCGGCTGGACGCTCTACAACTACAACGAGCGCCTCGCCTTCAGCGCCACCCCGCCGGACTTCGGCTCGCTGGCGATCCAGCGCAACCGCTGGGCCAACGGCGGCCTCTTGATCCTGCCGAAGATGTGGCGGGCGGTGCGCGAGCGCCGCAAGCGCGGCGAACGGACCTCGATCGGCGAGCTGCTCCTGCGGCTCAACTACATGGCCTCGATCTTCTGGGCCTCGCTCTTCGTCCTCTGCCTGATGATCATCCCGTTCAACGGGCACCTGGTCTCGCCGCTCACCTACGCGGTGGCCGTCCCCTACTTCGTGGCGATGGCGATCGACCTCAAGTACTGCGGCTACAAGTACTTCGACGCGGCCCGGATCTACGGCTTCAACCTGCTGCTGCTGCCGGTCAACCTGGCCGGGAGCCTCTCCTCGATGGTGCAGGCGCTGACCGGGGCGAAGGGCAAATTCATGCGCACGCCGAAGGTCCGCAACCGCACCGTCCCGGCCTTCATCTACGTCGTCCTGCCCTACCTGCTGGTCGGCTGGTCGGTCTACACCTTCAAGGTGGCCTACGAACACGACCTCTGGTCGAACGCCGTCTTCGCCGCGATCAACGGCCTCCTCGGCGCCTACGCGATCATCGCCTTCATCGGCATCCGCGACTCGATCGTGGACATCTGGGTCAACGTCACCTCGTGGCTCTACAAGCCGCAGGGGCCGAAGAAGATGGCCGCCCGCGCCCCCGCCGCGACCGAGCCTACCGACGCCGGCGTCGCCAACTGGGAGCTGGTCCTCTACCTCGGCCACGCCGACCGCCGCCGCCGCTCCCGCGACGTCCCCGAGGCCCCGAGCGACCTCGACCAGGCACCGCTCACCCTCCCCGTCTCCGCCCCCGAGGTCGACCCCGCCGCCATCAGCAGCCCCGAACTGGCGCCCGAGTCCAGCTGACCCCCGCCCGCGCCCAGCCGACCCGTAGGCCCGAATCCAGCCGACCCCCCAGCGCCGCGCCCAGCCGACCCCCAGGCACCCGCGCCCAGCTGACCCCCAGGCACCCGGGCCCAGCTGACCCACAGGCATCCGCGCCAGCCGACCCAAGGCCCCCGAGCCCGTCCCGACCGACGTCCCCCCGTCGTCCCACACCGGACGCTCGTCAAGCGGGGATCGGGGGACCCCTGAACGAACCTCCCGCAGTTCGTGAGAGAAGGGGTCCCCCGATCCCCGCCTCCCGCTACAGCAAACCCGTACCAACCCCGACCCGTCCAACCCCGACCCGTCTACCCCCGCCGCCCTACCCCCGCCGCTCAGATATCGACCCGACGACCACCCGATCGCGCCCCTGCCCCTTCGCCCGGTACATCGCCCGGTCGACCGCACGGAAGCAGGTCTCGGCATCGGGCACGTCGCCGTGCAGCCGGCAGAGCCCGACGCTGGCGGTGCAGTCGCGCTCGGTGTCGGCGGCGGTGATCGCCAGGCGCAGCTCTTCGGCGACGTTGCGCGCCTGGGCGAGGTCGATGTCGCGGAGGATCACGGCGAACTCGTCGCCGCCGATCCGCGCCGCGATGTCGGGGTCGTGGATCCGCTCGTCGAGCGCCCGGCCGACCAGCCGGATCAGCCGGTCGCCGGCGACGTGGCCGTCGGAGTCGTTGACCTTCTTGAAGCGGTCGAGGTCGAGCAGCAGCAGCGCCGCGCTCTCGTCGCCCTCGCGGCAGCGGCCGATCTGCCGTTTCAGCTCCTCCTCGAAGCGGCGCCGGTTGTAGAGCGAGGTGATCGGGTCCCGGTTGGCCAGTTCGTAGGTGTGCTCCTCGAGCCGCTTGCGCGCCGAGATGTCCTGGACCTGGGAGATGAAGTGGCGCGGCGTGCCGTCCTCCTCGCGCACCATCGCCACCGCCAGCAGCACCCAGATCAGGTGCCCGTCCTTGGTGAAGTAGCGCTTCTCCAGCTCGTAGGTGTCGAGTTCGCCGGAGAGCAGTTCGTCGACCTGGACGAGGTCGGCGTCGAGGTCCTCGGGGTGGGTGATCTGCTGGAAGGTCATGTCCTTCAGCTCGGCGACGCTGTAGCCGGTGATCGCGGCGAGCTTCTGGTTGACGTGGAGGAAGCTGCCGTCGACGCCGACGATCGCCACCCCGTGCGGGGCGGCGTGGAAGGCGGCCTCGAAGTCGCGCTGCAGCCGGCCCGCGCGCCGCTCCGCCTCGCGCCGCTCGGTGAGGTCGTCGTACCAGGCGATCCGGTACTGGACGGCACCCTTCTCGTCGCGGGCGGCCATCGCCTCGGCGCGGACCGGGAAGACGGTGCCGTCGAGCCGCACGTGGTCGGAGTCGTAGGAGACGAAGGTGTTCTTGTCGACGGTCTCGGTCACGTCGGGGATCCGTTCCGCCCACTCC
Source organism: Solirubrobacterales bacterium (assembly GCA_035502495.1). Lineage (GTDB taxonomy): Bacteria > Actinomycetota > Thermoleophilia > Solirubrobacterales > 70-9 > VAYN01. The sequence continues at coordinate 12,319 of DATJUK010000048.1, read as the reverse complement.
GGGGCGAAGAGGGCGCGCAGCGGTTTGCCGACGAAGTCGCCGACCGTGCCGCCGTGCATCTCCGCCAGCGCCGGGTTGAGCGAGACGATCGTGCCGGTCTTCGCGTCGACCACGGTGATCCCGCGGCTGGTCCGTTTGAAGCAGATCTCCCACATCCGCCGCAGGGCGTCGCCGGCGATCTGGTTGCCGACGTTGCGCCCGATCACGATCATCTCGACGATCTCCCCCGCCGCGTCGCGGACCGGCCGGGCGATCGTCTCGCACTCGATGTAGGTGCCGTCTTTGCACCGGTACCGGTAGCGCACGTCGACCTGGTCGTTGCCCTTGAGCATCGCGGCGTAGGCGCCGCGCACGTCGTCGAGGTCCTCGGGGTGGATGAAGTCCAGGCTCGACCTGCCGATCAGCTCCTCCGGCTCGTAGCCGACCAGCTCGCGCGAGCGTGCCGATACGTAGGTGTATTTGCCGTCCGGCGAGTGCCGCGAGGCGAGTTCGCCGAGCGTGTCGGCGAGGAGGTCGAAGCCGTCGAGATGAGTAGACGAGCCGGGCATGTCCGTGTATCGGTTGCCTGTAGGTGCGGGTTTAGGGTGGCGGCGCGGTTTCTACCGCTTCGGAGAGGTGTTTCGCAAGGTTATTCTCAAGCGTTTTACCGGCAATGGCGCCCGGTCGGGGGGTCGGGGCTCGCGGCAGTCGTCCCGAGCCAGGCGACGTGCAGGCCGGTACGGCCGTGTTCGGCGGTCAAACATGCGTCCGCGCCCCAGATCCGGCGCAGGCGCGCGGGGGTGAGGACGTCGGTGGCCGACCCCGCCGCCTCGGTGCGCCCCTCGTGCACGACGACCACCCGGTCGGCGGTCGCGGCGGCGAGGGCCAGGTCGTGGACGACGAGCAGCACGCCGAGGCCTTCGCCGACCAGCTTGCGCAGCAGCCCGGCGACGTCGATCGCGGCGCCGAGGTCGAGCTGCGAGGTCGGCTCGTCGGCGATCAGCACCGGCGCCTCCTGGGCGAGGCCGATCGCGATCTGCACCCGCTGGAGCTCACCGCCGGAGAGGCTGGTGAGGGTGCGCCCGGCGAAGTGGCCGACCCCCGCCCGCTCCATCGCCGCGTCGATCCCGCCCCGGTCGGCCGCGGTCATCCGACCGAGCGGGCGGAGCAGGGCGGAGCGGCCGATCGTCACCGCTTCGCGCACGCTGACCCCGGCCGGCACCGGCATCCGCTGGGGGACGAAGGCGCGCACTCCGGCCAGCTCGCGGCCGCGCATCTTGGCCAGCGGGCGGCCCGACCAGCCGACCTCCCCGGCGCTCGGCCGGTGCAGGCCGGAGACCGCCCGCACGAGCGTCGACTTGCCCGCCCCGTTCGGCCCGACGATCGCGACCAGCTCGCCGGCGTCGAGGTCGAGGTCGGCGCCGCGCAGGATCGGGGTGCCGTCGATCGTCACCTCGACCCCACGGGCGTGGAGCAAGGGGGCGCCCGCGCCTGGGGCGCCCGTCGCGCTCGGGTCCGCGCCCACGGTCAGACCGCCTTGCGCAGCAGCCAGAGGAAGACCGGCACGCCGAGGATCACCATGAACGGGCCGACCGGCAGTTCGATCGGCGCCCGCACGGTGCGGGCGAGGGTGTCGGCGGCGGCCAGCAGCGCCGCCCCGCCGACCGCGGAGGCGGGGACGACGAAGGCCTGGCTCGAGGTGCCGCCCGCCATCCGCACCACGTGGGGGACGACCAGGCCGAGGAAGCCGAGCAGCCCGGCGACCGCCGCCGCGGCGGCGGCCAGCAGCGCCGCCGAGACCCCGGCGGCGAGCCGGATCAGCTGCGGCCGCGAGCCGAGCGAGGCGGCGACGTCGTCCCCCAGCGCCAGCCGGTCGAGCGGCCGGATCAGGAAGGCGGCCATCAGCCCGCCGGCGGCGAAGTAGGGCCAGGTGGTCCGCAGCCCTTCCCAGCCCGCGTTGGTCAGGCCGCCGGCGATGAAGAAGAGCGCCGAGGGGGCGCGTTCGGGGAAGGAGGCGAGCAGGCCGGTGGTGCCGGCGGTGAAGAGCGAGAGCATCGCGATCCCGGCGAGGATGATCTTGCCGGTCGAGCCGCGGTTGCGCCCGCTCCAGGCGAAGCCGAAGACCAGCGCCGCGGCGAGCAGGCCGAAGCAGAGCGCCGCCACCGGGACCAGGGCGATCTGGGCGGGGAAGGCGATCAGGATCAGGATCGCGCCGAAGCCGGCGCCGCCGGTGACCCCGATCACGTCGGGCGAGGCGAGCGGGTTGGCGAGCGCCCCCTGCAGCACCGCGCCGGCGGTGCCGAGCGCCGCGCCGACGACCAGCGCTTCCACCGTCCGCGGCAGGCGCAGGCTCTCGACGATCTGGTGGTTGGGGCCGGAGCCGCCCTTGCCGAGCAGGATGTCGAGCACTTCGGCGAGCGGCAGCTTCACCGCGCCGAGCGCCAGGGAGGCGCCGGCCGCGGCGAGCGCCGCCGCGACCAGCGCCACGAATACCGCGGTCCGCCGAGCCAACTCAGTTGTGGAGGTAGCTCTCGCGCACCCGGGTGATCGTGCGGGCGATGTCGGTCCCCGCCTGCAGCAGCGAGTTGTCGACCGAGACGTAGAGGCGCCCGGACTTGGCCGCCTTGGTCGAGGACCAGGCCGGGTCGTTCTTCAGGTACCGGGTCAGCGCCGGGATGTCCTCCGGGTCGGCGTGCGGGACGGCGATGATCACGTCGGGGTTTTCGGCGACCACGACTTCGTCGGAGATCCGCTGGAAGCCGGAGCGCGAGGAGGCCCCGCCGGTCGCCAGTTCGCCGCCCGCGGCGCGGACGATGCTGCCGCCCCAGCTGTTGGGCAGGAAGACGAACGGGGCATGGCCGACGCCGAGGATCAGCATCACCTTCGGGTGGCGGCGGACGCCGCTCTCGGCGCCCGCGATCCGCTTGCGCATCCGTTTCAGCAGTTCGCGCGCGTAGTGCTTGCGGCCGACCGTTTCGCCGATCTTGTAGGTGTCGGCGAGGGCGCCGGAGATCGAGCGCGGGTCGCGGCTTTCGACCCGGATGCCGAGCCCTTCCATCGCCTGGTTGCCCTTCGCCCAGGTCTGCGAGGAGAGCACCAGGGTCGGGCGCAGCGAGGTCAGCTGCTCGAGGTTCGGCCCCATCGGGTGCGAGAGCTTCAGCACCGGGACGCCGCGCAGCTTGGGCGAGAGGCGTTCGCGGCCGCCCAGCGTCTGCCCGACCGCCACCGGGGTGACGCCGAGCTTGGCCAGCGTGTTGGCGGCGAAGGGGGTGAGGGCGACGATGCGCTGCCGCTTCTGGGCACCGGCCGCGGGCGAGAGGAAGGCGACCAGCAGCGCCAGCAGCGCGAACCCGGCGAGCAGCGCCGAGCTGCGCCGGCGGTTCACGCGGGCACCCGCGAGTCGAGCACCGTGTAGGTGCGGACCTCGGCCCCTTCGGCCAGTTCGCCCTCGGCGTGACGGTGCGATTTCTTGAACAGGTCGCCGTCGCGCCAGGCCTCGTAGGAGGCGGCGTCGTCCCAGCGCGAGAGGACCACGTACTCGTCGCTCTCGTCGCGGCGGAGGAGTTCGAACCCGGCGAATCCATCGGCTTTGTGCACGTGGCTCTCCCGGCCGAGGAAAGCGCGCTCGAATGCTTCGCGGCGCTCCTCCTTGACGTGCACGACGTTCATCACGACCAGCAACTGAACTCCTCTCGGTTCGGATTAGGGTGTCCTAATTAGGCTAGCCTAATTCGTGCTAGGGTGCCCGCCGCCGCACCGTCTCGCAATGGCGGCGAGACCCCGCAACGAAAGGAAGCGCATGCGCAGTGCCCCAACCCGTTCCCTCTCGATCGCCGTCCTGATGGCGGTCGTCGCCCTCCTCACCGGCGCCGCCTCGGCAGCCGCCGCGACCATCTCGATCACCGGCGGCGAGGTCGACTGGGGGATCAAGGAATCGTTCCGCAAGTACGTCAAGAGCCCGATCGCGGCCGGCCAGATCGAAGTCTCCGGCGGGGCGAGCGAAGCGGCCGACGGGACCTTCCGGTTCCCGGTCGACGCCGGGAGCTACGACACCACCACCCACGTGACCGAAGTGCAGGGCAAGGGCACGGTCCACTTCACCGGTCACTTCATGGCCGGCGTCCCGGCGCTCGATCTGACCTTCACCGATCCGCGGGTGATCGTCGGCGCCACCAGCGTCGTCTACGCCGACGTGGTCAGCAAGTCGCTCGCCACCGGCGAATTCGAAGAATTCCCGAATGCCGAATTCGCCCTCGTCGACGCCTCGACGACGCAGCCGGAATTCGGCGACGAAGCGGTGACGCTGAAAGAGATGCCCGCCGAACTGACCGCCGAAGGAGCGGAAGCGTTCGCCGGCTTCTACAGCGAAGGCGAACCACTCGATCCGCTCTCGCTGACCGCCTCGTTCAAGGCGATCGAAACGCCGGAAGAGCCGCAGCAGGAAGAACCGAAGCAGGAAGAACCGCGGCAGGAAGAGCCCAAGGTCGAAGCGCCGAAGGCCGCTGACCCGGCCCCGGATCCGGCTCCCGCTCCCGCTCCGGCCGTCCCCCCGGCGATGCCGAGGCTGAAGTCCGGCGGCGGCACGGCGAAGCTCGGCGGCGGCGGCGCGGCCACGGTGGCGACGGTCTCCTGCCCGGCGACCGAGCCCTGCGCGCTGCAGGCGCCGAAGAACGTCAAGTTCAAGGTCGGCGGCAAGTCGTTCAACGCCAAGGTGATCGCGCCGCACTGGATCCTCGCCGGCAAGAGCGGCAAGGTGGCGGTGAAGGTGACCAAGGCCGCGCTGGCGAAGCTCGCCGGCGGCCAGGCGAAGATCAGCCTGGCGCTGGTGCTCGGCAGCGGCTCCCAGTCCACCACCGAGGTGGTCCGGGCGACGCTGAAGGGCAAGGCGAGCTGAGATGGGGCGGCTCGCGCGGCATGGGTCGGTGAGACGGGGTGCGGCGGTCCTGGCCGTGATCGGGGTGGCGCTGCTCGGCGCCGCCCCGGCCGGGGCCAAGGTGCGGAGCGTCGCCGGCGACGGCGTCGTCAAGGTGGGCCAGGTCCGTTGCGGGCCCGCCCCCTGCACCTTGCGCGCGCCCGCGCGGGTGCGGGTGCCGATCGGCGGCCAGGCCTTCCGGGCCAAGGTGGTCGTCCCCCGTCGGATCGCCGCCCATGCCGTCGCGAGCGTCCGCGTCAAGCTCGGCGCCGCGGCGCTGAAGAAGCTGGCCGGGGCGAGCGCCCAGGTCAGGGTCCGGGTGGTGGTTCGCGCCGCCGGGGCGAAGAAGGTGAGCGTGGCGCGGGCGAGGATCGCTCGCCCGGCGAGCGCGGAACCCGGCCCCGGCGGCGGCGGGGGCCCCGGTTCCGGCGGCCCCTCCGGCGCGCCCGCCTCGACCCCGATCGAAGGCGAACCGCCGCTCCTGGCCCGGCCCGCCACCGCGGTCACGGTGGGCGCCGTGACCCTCTCCTGGATGCCGCGGGACTCCTGGGTCCGCTACGTCTCCTCCGGCGTCGGCGCGAACGACGGGGTGGTCCCCGGCGGCGGCGCGACCGGGGTCGCGGCGACCTCCTCGCCCTGCCCCGATCGGCCCAGCTCGAGCACCGCCTCGTTGAACTACACGGTCAACTTCCCGGCGAAGGAAAGCTGGTACGACCCGCTCAGCGGCGAGGCCGGCATCTACGGCGGCGGCAGCGTCGCCTTCCGCTACGTCGCCCACACGATCAACCTGACCGCGGCCGAACCGGAGATCGAGATCAACGGCGCGGCCTCGCGGGCGATCTTCCGCTTCTCCGGCTCCGGCGGCACGCCTTACCCGAACCAGCGGGTGGCGCTGGAGACGCTGGAAACGGCGGGCCGGCCGACGGTCTCCGGCGGCGGCAAGACGCTTACCTACAACCTGATGCGGGGCAAGCTCACCGAAGACGGCGAAAAGGTCTTCGCGGGCTTCTACACCGCCCCCGGCGACAACGAATTCGGCTGCGTCTCGGCCTCCTTCACACTGCCATGAGCATGGACCACGAGGCGACCGACAGAGAGATGACCGCGCACCCCCACGCACCGCGGAACCCCGACGATCCGGTCAGCCGCGGAGCCGCCCGGGCGATCGCCCACCTGAACGCCGACCACGCCGACTCGCTGCTCGAGATGGCCCGTGCCCTGGCCGGCTGCGAGGAGGCGACCGCGGCCCGGTGCCTCGACGCCGATCGCGTCGGGCTGACCCTGCTCGCCACCACCCCGGCGGGCGAGCTGACCGTCCGCATCCCCTACGACGAGCCGATCGAGGACGCCGAAGGCCTCCGCAAGGCGACCGTGAAGCTCGCCCGCCGCGCCCGCGAGGTCCTCGGCGCCGGATAGTCGATGCCGGATAGCCAATGCTCAGGAAACTGCACGGTTGGAAATCCACCTCCGAGGTGGATTTCCAACCGTGCAGTTTCCTGAGCGGGGTCGATCAGGGACGCTTGCGGCGGGCCCGGGGGAGGGAACTTCGCTACGGTGAAGAAGTCGGGCATGGCCCAGGGCCGCCCGAGAGAACCCGTTTCCTCCACGTGCACAGGCACTTCGGGGCTGCTGGATCTCCCCCGAAGAAGTCAATTCAAGGAGCACTCACATAGCTACATTTGCCGACCTCGGCACCTCCAGGTCGGTGGTTGACGCGCTGCGCGCGCGGTCGATCACCGAGCCGTTCCCCGTTCAAGAGCTGGTCATCAGCGATGCGCTCGCCGGCCATGACCTGCTGGTCCAGTCGCCGACCGGCTCGGGCAAGACGCTCGCCTTCGGCGTGCCGCTCGTCGACCTGCTCGAGCCCGGCGCCTACGGGCCCCAGGCCCTGATCCTGGCGCCGACCCGCGAGCTCGCCTCGCAGATCGTCGACGAGCTCGAAGGCCTCGCCCGGGCGCGCAAGCTGCGGCTCGCCGCCGTCTACGGCGGCGTCGGCTTCGGTCCCCAGATCGCCGCCGCGAAGAAGGCCGACGTCATCGTCGCCACCCCGGGCCGGCTCGAGGACCTGATCGCCCGCGGCGCGGTCGAGCTCGACCAGATCGGCGTCCTCGTCCTCGACGAGGCCGACCGGATGCTCGACATGGGCTTCCGCCCCGCCGTCGACCGGATCGTCGGCCTCTGCCCGACCGACCGCCAGACCCTGTTCTTCTCGGCGACCCTCGAGGGCGCCGCCGGCAAGGCCGCCCGCGACTACACCCGCGGCGCCCGCGCCCACACCCACGCGCCGCCGGAAGAGGCCGCCGCCGACATCGACCACCGCTTCCTGCGGGTCGATTCGCAGAGCGCCAAGCTCGACCGGCTGGTCGCCTCGCTGGACGAGGAGGAGCCGGGCCGCTCGCTGGTCTTCGTCCGCACCAAGCGCGGCGCCGACCGGCTGGTCAAGCGGCTGCGCACCAAGGAGGTCGAGGCGGTCGCGATGCACGGCGACAAAAGCCAGCGCCAGCGGGAGAACGCGCTCGCCCGCTTCGAGCGCGGCGAGGTGATGACCCTGGTCGCCACCGACGTCGCCGCCCGCGGGATCGACGTCCCCGACGTGGTCCGCGTGTTCAACTACGACGCCCCCGAGGACCGCGCCGCCTACGTCCACCGGATCGGCCGCACCGGCCGCGCCGGGCGGACCGGCACCGGGATCAGCTTCGTCCTCGCCGACGAGGTGAAGGAGATGCGCGGGATCGCCACGGCGCTGGGGCTCGAGTTCGAGGGGCGGAGCGGCAGCGGCGCGGCGGGGCCGAGCCGCGCGGACGCGAAGCGGAGCCGCGCGGACGCCGGGTCGAGCCGTGCGCGCGAGGATGCCGGGTCGAGCCGTGCCCGCAAGGGCGACGGCAAGCCACGCCATCCGGGCGCGAAGCAGCGCCAGGCCGAGTCGAAGCCGGCGCGCGTCACCGACGGCCCGCGCCGCAAACGCCGCCGTCGCCGCAGGCGCAAGCCCGCCGCGACCGCCGGCTAGCGCCGCGACCGCCGGCTAGCGCCGGGCGCCGCCCCGTCCTGAGGGGGCTCGGCCGTTACGGGAGCTCGGCCGCGGCCGGGTCGAGCCCGTAGTGGCGCGCGGTGTCGGTGAAGAGCGTCTTCAGGATCGCCCGGTTGAGCGGGGCGCCGGGACGACCGAGGGCGCTGAGGCGGGCGGCGATCGTCCAGGTGAAGTGGCAGGCGTCCTCGCCCCGCGGCTCGACCAGGTAGTCCTCGGCGAGGCTGGTGACGATCGGCGCGGTGGTCTCGGCGACGTAGAAGCAGTGGCGCCGGCCCTCCTCCCAGAGGAAGTAGTGCTCGCGCAGCATGTTCGCGCCCCAGAGCGCCTTGACCTCGCGGGTGGTGCCGACGCCGAACGGGCGCGGCGAGGTCCAGCGCACGTCGCTCAGGATCCGGCACCAGTGGAGGGCGGTGTCGCTCGTCAGTTCATCCCAGACCTGCGCCGCCGGGCGCGGGATCGCGAAGCCGGCGCGCAGCCGCAGGGGCGCTTCGGCGAAGAAGGTCTCGTCGACCGGTCGGCATTTGAACCAGGGCCCGATCGCGCGAGGATAGCCGCACCGCGCCCCACCCGCGCGCGGCGGGCGGAGCACGGTGCTCTGGCGCGCTACTTCTTGAAGCGTTCGACGGCGACCGCGGCGAGGCCGGGGACGTCGATCGATCCCCAGCCGCTGGCGGGGTCGTAGCCGACCGCCGCCGAGCAGCAGCCGAACGGCGCGCCGCCGCCGGCTTCGGCGGGCGTCATCGCACCCAGATCGTCGTTGCCGCGGGTGACGTCGAGGAGGACGTCCCCCGGGCCCTTCCCGGCCTTGTTTTCGCGGCCGACTTCGTAGACCAGCGGGTTGAGGAAGCCGAGCGGCGGGGCGCCGTGCCTGGCCTCGTAGCCGTCGGCGAGGAGGACGCCCCCGGCGTAGAGCGGGGTCGCGGCACTGGTCCCGCCGACCGCCTGCCAACCGCCTTCGGGCTGGTCGGGCGACCTGCATTCCGTCGCCGTGCAGTAGATCGCGTAGCCGGGGACGAGGTCGGCGAGGCCGGCGACGTCAGGGACGATCCGACCGTTGCCGTATCTGGAGATCAGGCCGCGCTGCCACCAGGGCCGCGGGGTGGTGAGGATGCTGAGGCCGCCGCTGCCGGCGCCGAAGGCGATCGGCGAGTCGTTCCAGACCATCTCCTGTTTGATCCGGTTGGCTTTGGTGAGTTCGACGTTGGTGCCGCCGACCGCGGTCACGAACGGCGAGGTGGCCGGCTCGCTCGCGCTCACCAGGGCCAGCGCGCTGGTCCCCTTTTCGGTTTCGATGCGGCAGCCGCTCGAGCCCGTGTCGCCGGCCGCGACGAGGACCGAGATGCCGGCCGCGTCGGCGACCGCGAACACTTCGTTCAGGGTTTCGTGGAAGGCGATCTGGCCGCCCAGCTCGGCCTCGCACTGGCCGAGCGAGATCGAGATCGCGTCCGGGTGGTGGCCCTTCGAGCCGAGCGCCGTGGCCACCGTTTCGAGCAGCTGCTTCTCCGAGCCGCCGCCCTCGTAGACGTAGATGTGTTCGGCCTTCGGCACGGTAGCGGTCAGCACCTCGAGGTCGAGCGTCGTCTCGTTGCCCGGCGCCAGCGGCTTCGCGATGCCGACCGGACGCACGCGCAGGTTCGGGGTCGGCAGCCCGAAGCACTTGGCGAAGGTTTCGATGTCGGAGCGGCGGAAGCCGTCGGTCTCGATCACGGCGATGTTCTTGCCCTGGCCCTTGAAGCCCTGCTTGTGCAGGTCGGCGTGGCCGAAGGCGGTCAGGTACTCGTTCGGGGTGAAGGCGTTCAGCCCGTCCGCTTCGCCCGCCGTGCGGGCTCCGCTGCAGCCGGCGGTGGTGCCGGAGTTGAAGACGATCGAGGTGCCTTTCAGCCCCGGCTCCTGACCGAGGTGCTTGCCGGCCTGGGTCGCCACCGCGGGACCGAAGACGCCTTCCTTGGTCCCGATCGCGGCGACCCCGGTGACCGCGCCGCGCAGGGCGGCGGGGACGCGGCGGGCGTCGGCGACGGAGCCGGCCGCCGAGCCGGTGGCGCCGGCGGCGGGGAGCGCCCGGGCGGCGACGCCGGCCGGGATCCGCGCGGTGACGTAGGTGCCGGTGGCGCCGAGGTGCGCGTGCGCACCGTGCTCGACCAGCCACCGCATCGTCGCCTTCCTGGCGGCGGGCCTGGCGCCGAACTTGCGCACGATCTGCTCGACCGTCAGGTAGTCGCGGTACTGCGGCGACCGCGGGTCGGAGACCGAGCGGACGAACTTGGCGAGGCCGCGCGGGTGGCGCAGCTGCAAGAGGAAGGTCAGCTCGCCGGGCTTCTGGGAGCTGCCGGCGGCGCCGGCGGTGGCGCTGAGGCCGAGCGAGGCGAGGGCGAGGACGACGAGGGCGAGGACGAGGCGGGAGAGACCGGACTTCTGCCGGGTCGGACCGGGGTGGGGCAACATCGGCTCCTTGGCGGATCGGGGACGGATGCATCTCATCGGCAGAAGTGACTTCAGACCTGAGCGGACCGGCGGGGCTCGGCAGAAGACGACCCCCGGTGGTCGAGCGGAGCCGCCCGGGAGTTAAAGGCGCGGCGACGGTGGACCGATGGTCTGCCATGAGACTCGTCCGACACCTCACCTTCAGCAACGTGATCGCCCTCGTCGCCCTCTTCGTCGCCTTGGGCGGAGCGGCCTACGCCGGGAGCAAGCTCAACGGCAGGAACATCGTCAACGGCTCGATCGGCGGCGGCAAGTTGAAGAACGAAACGATCACCGCCAAGAAGATCAAGAAGGGCACGATCACCGGCGCCCAGATCAAGGCGGGGTCGATCACCTCGACCACGATCGACGTCTCGACCCTGGCGACGGTGCCCTCGGCGCAGACCGCGACCACGGCGACCAGCGCCCAGACCGCTGCCAACGCCCAGAACGCGACCCAGGCGAGGACCGCGAATACGGCCGACACCGCCGCGACGGCGACCACCGCCGACGACGCCAGGCACGCCGACGAAGCCGGCAACGCCAAGCACGCCGACGAAGCCGACCAGGCCAAGCACGCCGACGAAGCCGACGACGCCAAGCACGCCGACGAAGCCGGCCACGCGACGACCGCCGGCGACGCCGCCACGGTCGAAGGCAAGTCCGCCGCCGAACTGCGCGCCGAACTGCAGGTCGGCTGCACGGAGACGACCGAATTCTACGGCGGCATGTGCTGGGACAAGACGACCCGGCAGGCCAGGCCGTGGCTCTTCGCGGTCAAACAGTGCGGTGAAGCGGGCGGCCGCCTTCCCATGATCGGCGAACTGATCGCCTTCGTCCTGCGCCCCGACGAACAGGTCGACGAACAGGTCTGGTCCGGCGACGTCGTCGACGTCTCCGGCACCGAAGAAAAGGTCCTGACGAGCGACGAGCACGGGCGCGAAAAGACGGCGACCGGGCCGCACGGCTACCGCTGCGTCTTCCCGCTCACCAACTGAGCGGTAGCGTCCCGCCGGATGCGGGTCGCCACCTGGAACGTCAACTCGGTGAAGCAGCGGGTGCCGCGGCTCCTGCCCTGGCTCGACGAACGGCAGCCCGACGTGGTCTGCCTGCAGGAGACCAAGCTGACCGACGCGGCGTTCCGGGAGCTGCTCGGCGACGCGCTGGGGGAGCGGGGCTACGAGGTCGCGGTGCGCGGCGAGGCGAGCTGGAACGGGGTGGCGATCCTCTCCCGGGTCGGGCTCGACGAGGTGGCGACCGAGCTGGTCGGCGCGCCCGGCTTCCCCGACCCCGAGGCGCGGGCGGTGGTGGCCACCTGCGGCGGGGTGCGGGTGTGGTCGATCTACGTGCCGAACGGGCGCGAACCGGGCGCCGACCACTACGAATACAAGCTGAGCTGGCTGGCGGCGCTGCGCGACGCGGTGGCCGCCGGGCCCGAGGCGGTGATGGTCTGCGGCGACCTGAACATCGCCCCCACCGACGCCGACGTCTTCGACCCCGCCGCCTATGAGGGCCACACCCACGTCACCCCGCCCGAGCGCCAGGCGCTGGCGGAGCTGGAGGCGGCCGGCCTGCACGACGTGGTCCGCGAGCGCTGGCCCGCGGAGCGCGTCTTCTCCTACTGGGACTACCGCGCCGGGATGTTCCACAAAGACCTCGGGATGCGGATCGACCTGATCCTCGCCGGCGAGCCGGTGGCGGCGCGGGTGGAGGCGGCCTGGATCGACCGCAAGGCGCGCAAAGGCAAAGGGCCGAGCGACCACGCGCCGGTGATCGTCGACCTCGACCGTGCCCCCGACGGCGACATCGGCCCGATGGTCCCGCCGCCCTCCGCCGCGCCGCCCCCGCGCGGCACCCACAAGCTGCCCCAGTCCCGCCCCGACTGAGCCCCCCCGACAGAGTTCGCACTTATCACCGCATAGCGGTGATAAGTGCGCACT
>DATJUK010000047.1:0-19256 GCA_035502495.1 Solirubrobacterales bacterium | reverse complement strand
TCCCAGCGCCAGTTGTCGACGAAGGCCTTGACCGCGACGAAGGTCTCGGTGTCGGACTCAAGCGCAACCCCCTCCTCGCGCCGGTAGCCCTCGTACTGGCCGCGGACGACGTCCTCGAGCCGCAGCGGCGGCATCGCTTCGAAGACCTTCTCCCGCTCGAGCCCCAGCGGCTTCGCGTCGAGCGTGGTCGGCGGCTCCATCGCGACGAAGCCGAGCAGTTGGAACAGGTGCGTGACGAGCATGTCGCGGAAGGCGCCCGTGCTCTCGTAGAAGCTCCCCCGCATTTCGATCGAAAGCGTCTCGGGGATGTCGATCTGCACGTGGTCGATGTGGTTGCGGTTCCAGACCGGCTCGAACATCCCGTTGGCGAAGCGCAGGGCCAGCAGGTTCTGCACCGCCTCGCGACCGAGGTAGTGGTCGATGCGGTAGATCCGCTCCTCCTTGAAGACCGAGTGGAGCCGTTCGTTCAGCTCGTGGGCCGAGGCGAGGTCGGTGCCGAACGGCTTCTCGGTGATCACCCGGGCGTCCTCGCCGATCCCCAGCTTGCCGATCTCCTCGACCGTGCCCTCCGCCGCCTTCGGCGGCAGCGAGAGGTAGAAGAGGAGGTCGGCGTCGCCGCCGAGTTCCTCCCGGGCGGCCGCGATCGCCTTGCCCAGCGGGCCGAAACCGTCGCCGACGCCGACGAAGCTCAGCGACCTGCCGAAGTCCTCCCAGGCCTCGTCGACGCGCGACTTCCGTCCCGAACCGGCCACGGATTCGCGCGCGAGCGCGCGGAATTCGTCGGTCGAGATCGGGTGCCGCGCGGCCCCGATGATCCGGAAGCCCTCCGGCATCAGCCCCACCTGCGCGAGGTGGAACATCCCCGGCAGGAGCTTCCGCTTAGCCAGGTCCCCGGTCGCCCCGAAGAGGACGATCACCTGGTTCTTCGTCACCGGCTCGGCGGCGCGATCCTGCTGGGCGCTCTCGGTGGTGACGCTCACGTCGGCCAGGCTACAGCGCCGCGTGCGCAGCCCCCGAGCCGCCTTCCGGCACCCATATGCTGGGCCGGCATGGCGCCTGTCACCCGAGGGGGCACCGAGTTCGACCCGGCCGCGCTGGAGCGGACCGAGCGCCGCTTCTTCGGCGAGCTCTTCGACGCCGTCCCGCCCGCCGTCGCCCTCGCCCACGGGGTCGCCAGGTCCGAGTTCGGGCCGATCCAGGCGACGGTGACGCGGGACCTGCCGGGGGTGCGGACGCTGAACCTGCTGCTCGGCGCCGAGGCCGCCGACGCCGCCCCCGAGGGCTTCCTCGAGGAGGCGATCGGGTGGGCGCGCGAGCAGGAGGCGAGCCCCTTCGTCCTCCTCTCCCCCGACCGTCCCGACACCGCCGCCGCCGAGCGCGCGCTCCCCGCCCTCGGCCTCGAGCCGAGTGTCGCCTGGATGCGCTTCGTCCGCGACGCGCACCCGCCCCGCTTCGCGGTGTCGGCGGAGGTCGAGGTGGTCGAGGTCGGTCCCGAGGACACCGAGGCGCCGTTCGGCTCGATCGCGGCGCTCGGCTTCGGCCTCCCCGCCTGGGCCGCCTCCCTCCTCGCCCCGGTCACCGGGCTCCCCGACTGGCGCTGCTACCTGGCCAAGGTCGACGGCGTCGCCCAGGCCTGCGGGGCGCTGCTGCTCGACGGCGAGGTCGCCGAGCTGGGGATCGCGGCGACGCTCGAGGGCGGCCGCCGGCGCGGCTGCCAGCTGGCGCTGCTGCGGCGGCGGATCGAGGACGCGGCGGCGGCGGGCGCCCGCACGCTCTTCGTCGAGACCGGCGCCCGCGTCCCCGGCCGGCCCTCGAGCAGCTACGCGAACGTCCTCCGCGCCGGCTTCGAGGAGGCCTACGCCTGCCAGGGTTGGAGCGATGCGCGAGTTCCTGCGAGCTGAAGCGGCGGGCGGCCTGGCGCTGCTCCTCGGCAGCGTCGCCGCCCTGCTCTGGGTGAACGTCGTCGACGCCGGCTCCTACGCCTCCTTCTGGGGGACCCAGGTGAAGCTCGGCATCGGCGGCGCCTCGATCGAGGAGAGCCTCGGCCACTGGGTCAACGACGGCCTGATGACCCTCTTCTTCTTCCTCATCTCGCTGGAGATCAAGCGCGAGCTGGTGACCGGGGAGCTGCGCCACCCGAAGCGGGCGGCGCTGCCGATCATCGCCGCGCTGGGCGGGATCGTGGTGCCGATCGCGATCTTCCTCGCCGTCACCAGCGGCGACCACGCGAGCGGCTGGGGGATCCCGATGGCCACCGACGCGGCGTTCGCGATCGGGGTGCTGGCGCTGCTCGGGGACCGGGTGAGCGAAGGGGTCAAGCTGCTGCTGCTGACGATCGCGGTGGTCGACGACGTCGCCGCGATCGGCGTGATCGCGGTCGCCTACACCGACCACCTCAGCCTCGGCTGGCTGGCGGTGGCGATCGGCGGGCTGCTGGTCGTCGCGGCGATGCGCCTGCTCGGCGTGGGGCGCACCCTCGCCTACGTCCCGCTCGGGATCCTCGTCTGGGTGGCGACCCTGGAGTCGGGGGTGCACGCGACGCTGGCCGGGGTCGCGCTGGCGCTCCTCACCCCCGCGGTGCCGGTCGGCGGCCGCGACGTGCTCGGGGACCTCGAGCACCGCCTCCACCCCTGGGTCAACCTCGGGATCCTGCCGCTCTTCGCCCTCGCCAACGCCGGGGTGAGGCTGAGCGGCGGCGAGCTCTCCGACGCGACCGGGCGGAAGATCGCGCTGGCCGTGGCGCTCGGCCTCGTGGTCGGCAAGTTCCTCGGCATCGCCGGGGCGACCCTGGCCGCGCTCCGCCTCAAGCTCGGCGCGCTCCCCTCCGGCGTCGATCGTCGCGGCCTCCTCGGCGCGGCGGCGCTCGGCGGGATCGGCTTCACCGTCTCCCTCTTCATCACCCCGCTCGCCTATGACGACCCGCTGCTGGCCGGCGCGGCGAAGCTCGGCATCCTCGGCGGCTCGGTGGTCGCCGCGACGATCGGCGTGACGATCTTCCTCACCGGCCGCCGACGACCGGCCGGCGCGACCGCCACCGACGGCGCATAGGATCGTGGGCTTGCCCGACGGACCCGTGCCGAGCTCCGAACCACGCCGGGTCGAGAAGCCCTGGGGCCATGAGATCTGGTGGGCGATGACCCCCCGCTACGTCGGCAAATTCCTCCACGTCGATGCCGGCCAGGCGCTTTCGCTCCAGCTCCACCGGCACAAGGACGAGTCCTCCTACGTCCTCTCCGGCCGCCTCCTCCTCACCCGCGGACCGAGCGTCGAGGAGCTGTCCACCGAGGAGGTCGGCTCGGGCTTCAGCTGGCGCGCCGAGCCCGGCACCGTCCACTCGATCGAGGCGCTCGAGGACTCCGTCGTGGTCGAGATCTCGACCCCCGAGGTCGACGACGTGGTCCGCCTTCAAGATCGCTACGGCCGCGAAGGCTAAGGCGCGCGGCCCGCGCCGGTCCCGTGAACGACGGCGTCCTCCCGGCCGATCGTGAAGGCGAGCGTGTTTTCGATCACCGGCACGATCACCGGCACCGTGCGTCCGAACTTGCCGCCGGCCTTTTCGAGCTCGACCGCTTCGACCCCGTCCCGCCCGAGCGCGACGCGGAAGCGACGCTTGCGTGCGGACGTAGACGATGCCCTTGCGGGGCCCTTGTCCTTCGTAACCCTGTGGGTTACGAAGGACAAGATCGTCGGTCACAGCTCCCCTCCCCTCGGCCCCGAGGCGCCGGCGGCCTTCCGGGCGCCGGCCGGCGCCTCCAGACCACCGGTCCGCGAAAGTCGAGCGTGGCGCAGCCGACCTAGCTAGTAGGCGCGCGCGACGATCGCCTGGAGGTCGGGCTCGTCCTCGGCGGCGGGGACGGCGCCGTCGGGGCGCTGGATGCAGCGGACGCTGACGCCGTCTTCGAGGAGGCGGCGCTCGCCCTCGGGGCCGAGCTTCGCCCACTCGATCCGGCCGACGCCCTCGCGCCCGGCCTCGAGCGCCTCCTCGACCGTCGACACGTCGGTGGTGGCGGCGTCGCGGAAGGCGGTCGCCTCGGTCAGCATCGCCGCCTGGATGTCGTCGAGCAGGTCGGCGACGCGGTGCTCGACCCCCTCCAGCGGCACCTGGCTCTTCTCGCCGCTGTCGCGGCGCAGCAGGGTGACCTGGCCCGCGGCGAGGTCGCGCGGGCCGAGGTCGATCCGCAGCGGCACCCCTTTCAGCTCCCAGTCGACGGCGCGGCGGCCGAAGCCGGTGTGGACGTCGGCGTCGACCTTGACCCGGGCACCGGCGGCGGCGATCTGGTCGCCGAGCTCACGCGCCTTGGCGACCGCGTCCTCCTCGTCGCGGACGACGACGATCGCCACCTGGGTCGGGGCGATCCGCGGCGGCAGGCGCAGCCCGCCCCCGTCGCCGTGTCCCATGATCAGGCCGCCGACCAGCCGGGTCGAGGCGCCCCAGGAGGTGGTCCAGGCAGTCTGGACCTCGCCGCCCTCGTCGGTGTAGGTGATGTCGAAGGCGCGGGCGAAGTTCTGGCCGAGCTCGTGGCTGGTCGCCAGCTGCAGCGCTTTGCGGTCGCGGGTGATGCCCTCGCAGGTCATCGTGTTGACCGCCCCGGCGAAGCGCTCCTCGGCGGTCTTGCGCCCCAGCAGCACCGGCAGCGCCAGCACGTCGACGAGGAAGTCGCGATAGACGTCGTGGTGGATCCGCAGCGCGTAGGCGGCGGCGTCGGCGGCGCTCGAGTGGACGGTGTGGCCCTCCTGCCAGAGGAACTCGCTGGTGCGCAGGAAGAGCCGCGGGCGCATCTCCCAGCGGACCACGTTCGCCCACTGGTTCAGGAGCAGTGGCAGGTCCCGGTAGGAATTGACCCATTTCGCCATCTGCTCGCCGAAGACGGTCTCCGAGGTCGGCCGCACGACCACCGGTTCGGTCAGCTCTTTGCCGCCCGCGATCGTCACCACCGCGAGCTCCGGGCTGAAGCCCTCGACGTGCTCGGCCTCGCGCTGCAGGTAGCTCTCCGGGATGAAGAGCGGGAAGTAGACGTTGTCGGCGCCGGCCGCCTTGATCCGGCTGTCGATCTCGGCCTGGATCCGCTCCCAGATCGCGTAGCCGTAGGGCCGGATCACCATCGTCCCGCGCACCGGCCCGTTCTCGGCCAGCCCCGCTTTCGCGATCACGTCCTGGTACCAGCGCGGGTAGTCCTCGTTCGGGTCGGCGATCGGCGACTTCGGCATCGCCGCATCCTAGGTTTCGGCGGCGCGAGACGCGGCGTGGCGGCCAAGGGCGAGCGCCGCGGCGGGGTCGCGGCCGGCCTGGGGACGAGCGTCCGGGAGCTCCGTGATCGGCGAGGTCGACGCGCCGTCGGCAGCCCTCGTACGCCCCGACGGCCACCTGGCCTGGGTCGGCGACGGAACCGAAACGGGGCTCCCCGACGCACTCACCACCTGTTGGCCCCGGCGGGGTCAGATGATCGGCGCCTTCCCGCCCGCCTCGATCGGTGCGCCGGTCAAGGCCCGCAGTGCCGCCTCGAACGCGTCGGGGTCGTCAGGGGTCACGAACGGCCTCACCGGACGCCCGAGCTCGAGCACGAACCCGGTCCCCTTCCTCCGTCGCCCCACATCCAAGTTGGCCCAGTAGCGGGGATTGGCGGTGCCCCAGAGCCGCCACCTCCCGCGCGTCGGCCCCACCTCCACCCGCGTCGCCGAGCGAATCTCCGCCACCGGGATCCGCTTGTCACCCCAGGGCAGGTAGTAGTGCCGGATCCGCAGCCCGTCGGCACCAAGCTCCAATCGAGAATCCGAATACCCGGCGCTCATACCGCCATCATCCCACCGCCGATCGCGACGAAGCCGGCAAATATGCTCGCGAGGATGAGTACCGAAAGGCAGCCAAGTCCGTCCGGACCTCTCGACCAAATGGACCGTCTGCAGCGGAACCCAGATCGCCTCCGCGCTCTTTCGGTGGTCCGGGATATCTACGAAGCGGCGCCCGGCAATCGTCTGATCGGCTCCGGGGGTAACGACTGGTTGGCAGTCTCCACCGCGGGGGCACCCAAATGAGCAAACAGCAAGATCCGACCTCCGACGAAATGTCGGGCGAACATCCCGACGCCTTCATTTCTTACGCCGGGAGGGCGGTCTGGCGACTGTTCCTCCTCACCGCGGGGCACTGCAACGAACCGGGTCAGTCCCAAACTGTCTTCCGGTCCAATGACTCGAACTCGTTAAACGAAAGCTCCTGGACGGAAGTCGGATCGGTAGCGCGCACCGGGTTCCATCACCCCGGACCGACGGATACCGATGCCGCGGCGATCCGGGTCGAAGACGGGGGCATCGTCCCGCAGGGGATCTTCGGCGCCGGCGGCAATCTCCAGCCGATCGAACCTGCGGCCACGGTGCGAAAGCATCAGACCGTCTGCTTCTCGGGTGCGCGGACCCAAGGCATCTCCTGCGGTCAGGTCACCGGTCGAGCGATCAACTGGAGGGGCGCCGGAGACGGGATCGCGCGGTCCGGCTACTTTCGTCAAGTTCGAACCGCCTGCGCTGCACGGCGACAGCGGCGGTCCCGTGTACTCGATCTTCGGCGCATCGGTCGGCATGATCGAGGCCACGCGAGTCCCGACCGAAACGTTCATCACGCCCTTGCTGACCCCGCCGGGGCTTAATCCGAGCACGGCTCCGGGGGTCCTGAACGACCCCTACCTGCGACCGCTCAGCCTCAAGATCGCCGACGACAACTAGCCAAGAGAGATCGTGTTTAATCGGCTGACCATCGGAGAGAAGATCGCAAGCGTCTCGGCGCTCGTACTCCTCGCCTCCACGTTCCTCGACTGGTTCAAGCTCGAGATCCCGGAATCGCTGGAAATCAACTACTTCAGCGACGGGTCAGGCCAGAGCGCCTGGACCGCCCTCGGCTTCGTCCCGGTCGTCCTCATGGTCGCGGTCGGCATCGTCCTGATCGTGGCGGCGATGCGGCTCGCGGGCACCGGCTCGGGGCGGGCGGGGGATGCGCTGGTCGCGGTCGCCGGCACCGTGGCGGCGGTGCTGATCCTCTTCCGGATCATCGACCCGCCGGCCGGCGCTTCATTCGAAGGAGCTTTCGGGCAGATGGCCGCGGCGGAGCTGGCGGTCGCCTTCGGCATCTTCCTCGGGCTGGTGGCCGCGGTCGGGATCGCGGTCGGTGGCGCCGTCTCCTTGAGGGAGGACAGCGGGCGGAAGTGATTTGCTTCTCGCCGGTGACCGCCTCGCTGATCCGCGGGCGGAATGCCGTGCCGTGCTCGATCTGCGGATCTTTCTGCTGGATGCGCGGCGACGACCGAACGTCAGAGGTCCGGATCGGAAGTCCGAGAGTACCGGCTCAAATCTCGGTGATCGCCGGGCACTGCGAAAAAGGCGCGAGCATCCGGCCCGAAATTCTGGAGATGGATGTAAAGCCGAACGCAGGTCGGCTGGTAGTCACGGTCGATGTCCCTCTCCCGTCTGGATCGCGACCGAAGGAACTAATCGGCTGTACCGGTGAAGCCGTGCTCCTCTTTGGAGAAGTCAGCGCGGGTAGATCTTTCCGCTCCCACATCTTGCTGGACGGGCCACCGACCCTTTGAAGGTTCGGTGGAGCCGCCGACGTAGCGAGTCGGCCAACTCCACCGCCCCTCGGATTTGAGCGCCCGACGCGGATCTGGCCGATACCCCCGGGGCTCGGGTCGGACAAGCAGTTCATGGTCCCTCGCGGTGAGCCGATCCCCGACCCGATGCAAGACCCGCCCGCCCTGGCCAAGAAGGGCATGGCGGACCCTCGAGACCGACCGACCCCTCCTGGCGGGCATCCCCGCTGATGCTCTCGATCGGGAAGCTCGGCGCGGGCCAGGAGCGCTATTACACCGAACAGGTCGCCGAAGGCGCCGAGGACTATTACTCGGGCGAGGGTGAGGCGGAGGGCTGGCTCGGCACCGCCGCGCTCGATCTCGGCCTCGACGGCAAGGTCGACCCCGAGGGCCTGAGCGCGATGCTGACCGGGCGTCATCCGGCGAGCGGCGATCCGCTCGGCCTCCGCCATGTCGCCGGGCGCGGGCCGGTCCCCGGCTTCGACCTCACCTTCTCCGCACCGAAGTCGGTCTCCACTACATGGAGCGGGCGGCCTGCTGGACCCGGCGCGGGCATGGCGGGCGCGAGTTCGTCCACGGCGACGGGTTCATCGCCGCCGCCTACCTCCACCGGTCCTCCCGCGCCGGCGATCCCCAGCTCCACACCCACGTCCTGGTCGCCAACGCCACCAGGGGGCCGGACGGCCGCTGGACCCGCCTTTACCACCCGGCGATCTACGACCACGCGAAGACCGCCGGCTACATCTACGAGGCGGGCCTCCGCCACGAGCTGACCCGCAGGCTCGGGGTCCGCTGGCAGGAGGTAACCAACGGGATCGCGGAGATCGAGGGCTTCGACCCCGATCATCTGAGTGCCTTCTCGACCAGGCGGGCGGAGATCCTCGCCGCCACCGCGCCCGACGCCTCCGCCCGCGCCCGCCAGGTCGCCGCTCTCGACACCCGGCGGGCGAAGGACCGCGACCTGACCATGGAGAGCATCCGCGAGCGCCGGCGCTCGCGGGCCGAGGCGATCGGGTTCGACCGGGAGGCGATCCGGAGAACCTTCGGCCGTGCCCGGGAGACCGGTGCGCCGAGACACGGGCTTCGGGCCAGAGACACTGCACTCGGGCCGGAGCCAAGCGACCGGGCAACCCGGATGGAGCGCGAGCGCGCGCACCAGGCGATCAGGCGGACCCAGCGGCAGCTCGGGATCGAGCGGGTGGAGCACGCGCGGGCGATGGAGATCGAGCTATGAGGACGCCCGGTTAAGATGGCGAAGAAGCTGCCGACCACGACCACGGTCCCTCGGATCGCGCTCACTCCCCCGGAGGCAGCCGCGGCGATCGGCGTCGGCCCGGACTTCTTCGACGCGAACGTGGCCCCTGAACTGCGGCTGATCCGACGCGGGCGAAAGCGCCTGGTCCCGGTCGCCGAGCTAGAGCGGTGGGTGTCTGAATCGGCTGGTCGGCCGGTGGGCGAGGAGGTCCGCGATGGAGCGAGCTGACGGGGCGCCTTTGTCCGGTGCGCGCCGTAGCGTCCCGACAGTGGATTTGGAGCGGTACGAACTTGGATTCCGGTATTGCTAAGAGCTATAATGAAGTTATGGCAAAGGCACAGAAGGTGATGGTTTCCTTTCCCGACGACCTACTCGAACGGATCGACCGTGAGGCTGGCGAGCGGGGTACGTCCCGGAGTGGCTTCCTGCAGGAGGCCGCGAGGCGGGAACTCGGTTGGCCCGACCCCGTTGCCATCGACGCGGCGCTGGCGCGCGGTCGCGCTGCCGTCGACGGGCTCGGGGGCTTCGAGTCGGCGGACCTGATCCGGGCCGAGCGAGAAGGTCGCGATGAGCGCGATCGACGTCGTTAGCGACGCCAACGTCGCCCTGAAGTGGTTCCACGCCGAGGGCGAGGAGGAAGTCTCAGAGGCGCGTGCTCTCCTCGACGCCCACCGATCTCGGGACCTTGGCGTCGTGGTTCTCGACTTGACGCCATACGAGGTCGGTAACGCGCTGATGCGCGGCCGTGCGGGTGCGACGGCGGAGCAGGCGGCGATCGTCCTCGACTCACTCGGCCAGGTGTGCACCACGGTGAGTCCTGACGCCGCCGATTTCCGACGAGCGACCGAACTTGCCGAGCAGCACGGCTTGTCCCTCTATGACGCCACGTACGCGGCGGTCGCCGAGGGCCACGAAGCGGAGCTTGCAACGCTCGACCGGGAGCTGCTCAAGGCCGGTCTCGGGGTCAGGCCCGGAGATCTGGCCCGGAAATATGGGAGAGAGATCGAGGGAGGCGACGATGGCTGAGGGGATCGTCAAGTGACACTCAAGGGGCTGTCCGGCGAAGGCGGGTAAGCGGTGCCGGTGCAGCGCCGGCTACGAAGCGTTCGTCTATTCGTCGGGCGATGAAAAGAAGGTGCGAAAGACCTTCGCGCGGTTGGCCGAGGCGAAATCGTGGCGGGCCGAAGCCAAGCGCTCGGTGGACCAAGGGACGTTGCGGACGCCGACCCGCCGGACCCTGGCGGAGGTGGCCGGAAGATGGCTGACCGGGGCTGAGGCCGGCGATATCCGCAACCGTTCCGGTCAGCGCTACAAGCCCGCGACGCTGCGTGGGTATCGCCAGGCGCTCGACACTTACCTGCTGCCCCGTCCTGGCTGGCCGGAAATTGAACACGGTCACCACCGCGGACCTACAGGACCTTGTCGATCGCCGGCAGGCTGAAGGTCAGTCAGCCTCGACGATCCGCAACTCGATCAAGCCACTCCAGACGATCTACCGGCGCGCCCGTTCACGGGAAGGCCTGTAACGCAAGCCTGCAAAGCCGAGGCGAAGGCGCCTACCGGAATCGAACCGGTGTAAACGGCTTTGCAGGCCGCTGCGTAGCCACTCCGCCAAGGCGCCGGGAAGCGACGTGCAGCTTAGAGCGTCGGTTCCTGGCGTGGCCGGCGGCGGACGGGGCGCGGTGCGGCGGCGCCGGTCAGGGCTTCCGCGCCTGGACCTCGATCGAGAGCGGGACCTGGGATCCGGCCTGGTCGTGGGCGGTGGCCTCGACGGTGAAGGTCGGGGAGCGGCCGGCTGCGAGGGCCGCCTTCAGCTTGCCGCGTCCGCGTCTGGCGAGGGGCAGGGCGAGGGTCTCGGCGTCGCCGGCGGCGAGGTGGGCGCTGGTCTTGCCCGTGCGCAGGGAGGGGTCCTTGCTCTTCGCCGTGGCGACCACGGTGCAGGGCTCGCCGAGGCAGCGGACGCGGATCAGGATCGCGCTTTCGCCGACGATGTCCTGGTGGTCGGGGCCGGCGAGGCGGAATTCGAGGTGGTGGGCCTGCGGAGCGCGCGCGACGGCCGCGACGGGTAGGAGGGCGGCGGTGAGCGCCGCGATCAGACCGATGAGAACCGCTGCCGGGCGGAGTCTTTGGATCGAGAGGACGGGCGACACGCCTCGGCAGTTACCCCGGACAAGGGCCAACTAGTTGCGAAAGGACGGAGGAAAAAAGGATGAGTGAGGATCGGATCTCCCTTGCCAAAGCCGTTTACCGCGCCTACGAGACGCGGGATCGGGAGCTGATCGAGCGGTTGATCGGCCCAGAGTTCACCTTCCACAGCCCCGCCGACGCACAGGGGCTCGACCGCGCCGGCTACTTCGAGCGCTGCTGGCCGAACGGCGGGAACCTCGCCGAGTTCGAGTTCGTGCGGCTGATCGAGGACGGCGACGACGTGGTCGTCACCTATGAGGCCACCCGCACCGACGGCAGTCGCTTCCGCAACACCGAGGTGCTGACGTTCGCCGGCGACGAGCAGGTCCGCGCCGAGGTCTACTTCGGCTGGAACCTCTGAGGCGCGCCCGGCAGCGCTCCCGCCCCGCTATTCCGGCGCGTCGGCGTCGGTGTCGTCGTAGGGGGTGACGGTGCCGTAGTCCTCGACGGTGCCGCCGTCGCGTTCGCTGGCCTGATCCGGGTCGTCGCCGGCCTCGCGCAGGGAGCGGCGCTGGCGCAGGTAGTCCCAGGTCTTGTCGAGCTGCAGCTTGATCTCCTCGAGCCGGGCGTGCTCGTCGTCGTTCAGCCCCTCGCCCTCGTGGCGGTGGAGCAGCCGCTCCTCCTCCTTGACGAGCTCGTCGATGCGATCGAGTACTTGCTGGTCGTCCATGCCGCCTAGATTAACCAGCCGCCCCCGTGCGTTCGCAGTAATGACCGCATAGCGGTCGGAAGTGCGAACTCGCGCGCGGTGGGGCGAGGGTGCGGAGGCCGCGGCCGAAGGCGGTAGGGGTGCCGTCGCAGGTGGTGGTCAGGGAGGGGCCGCGCGGCAGCTACAGCCGCCGTGGGCCTCGGCCCGGTGCATGCATGGCGTTCCTCAAGCGGCCACGCGCTGCGGCGCCGGCACCTTGCGCCTGAACTGCATCGCCCCGTCCTCGAGCGGGGCGTAGCGCAGCTTCCGCAGGTCGACGGTGTAGTTCTGGCGCAGTTTCCAGGGCTCCTTCGACCCCTGCTTCGGCAGGTCGGCCACCGAGCGCAGCACGTACCCGGAGTTGAAGTCGAGGATCGGCTCCGGCGTCACGCTCGGATCGGTGAGGTGCGGCACGCAGATGTCGTAGCCGCCCTGGTCCATGTGGTTGAGCAGGCGGCACAGGTATTCGGAGACCAGGTCGGCCTTCAGCGTCCAGGAGGCGTTCGTGTAGCCGATCGTGAAGGCGAGGTTGGGCACATCGCCGAGCATCATCCCGCGGTAGGCGAGCAGCTGCGACTGATCGGGTTCCTCGCCGTCGACCTCGAGCTTCATCCCGCCGAGGAAGAGCAGGTTCAGCCCGGTCGCGGTGACCACCACGTCGGCCGCCAGCTCCTTGCCCGACTCGAGCTTGATCCCGCCCGGCGTGAACGTCTCGATCCGGTCGGTGACGATCTCGGCGCCGCCCTTGGAGATCGCCTTGAAGAGATCGCCGTCGGGGACCATGCAGAGCCGCTGGTCCCAGGGGTTGTACTTGGGGTTGAAGTGGGTGTCGACGTCGTAGCCCTCCGGCAGCGCGGCGACGACACCTTTCCGCAGCACCTTCCTGACGAAGTTGGGACGACTGCGCGCGAGCCGGTAGGTGAGGCTCTGCAGCATCACGTTCTTCCAGCGGACGATCGGGTAGACGGCCCGCGCCGGCAGGACCTTGCGCAGCACCTCGGCGACCGGGTCTTCGCCGGGGACCGAGAGGATGTAGGTGGGCGAGCGCTGCAGCATGGTCACGTGGGCGGCGTCCTTGGCCATCGCCGGGACCAGCGTCACCGCGGTAGCCCCGCTGCCGATCACCACCACCCGTTTGCCCTCGTATTCGGGCTCCTCGGGCCAGTGCTGGGGATGGATGACCTTCCCCTCGAAGTCCTCGATCCCCGGGAACTCCGGCGTGTAGCCCTCGTCGTAGCGGTAGTAGCCGCTGCAGTTCATGAGGAAGCCGCACGAGAACGTCGCCTGAGTGCCATCGTCGCGCTCCGCCGTCACGGTCCAGCGCGCTTCCTCGCTCGACCACGACGCGCTTGCGACACGGTGGCCGAAGCGCACCTTGCGGTCGATCCCGCCCTCGCGCGCCGTCGCCCGCACGTAATCGAGGATCGACTCGCCGTCGGCGATCGACTTCGCCGCCGTCCACGGCTTGAAGCGGTAACCGAGCGTGTGCATGTCGGAGTCGGAGCGGATCCCGGGGTAGCGGAACAGGTCCCAGGTGCCGCCGATCGCCGCGCGCGCCTCGAGGATCGCGTAGCTCTTGCCCGGGCAGCGCTCCTGCAGGTGGTGAGCGGCGCCGATCCCGGAGATGCCCGCGCCGACGATGAGGACGTCGACGCGCTCCGGCTCGCCCGGCTCGGACCCCGGCCCGGGGCTCTTGGTGAGGCTCTTAGGCGGCACTCTTCCTCCTCCGTTCGTGACCGTGACGCGGGCGGGGTGCCCGCTCAGGCGGTCTCCAGCACTTGGAACGCTATCCCCGCACTTTGCAGCCTTGTGAGAAGCATGTCACCCATCGCTGCAACGGTAGTGAGTTGACCGGAGCGCTCGGGGAGGTCGTCGAAGGCGAGGCAGAGCCCGGACTCGGCGAGCATCTTCGCCGTTTCCGAGTAACCCGGATCGCCGCCCGAGACCTCCGCGACCACGCGCTTGCCGCCGCCCTCGCCGACAAAGCGGATTTTGAACCAGCTGCCGGCGCGGGTCTTCTCGTCCGGGCCCTCACCAGGCGCTTTCGCCTTCAGCAGCAGCTTGCGGGCGGGCGGGATCGGCGCGAGGACGGCGACGGCGCCGATCCCGACGGCCATCCCGGCAACGGTCGCCAGATGGCGGGCGACGAGGTTGTGGCCGTAGGTGAAGTCCGGGCCGTAGCGGTCGACCGCGGCGGCGGAGCGACGGACGACGGTCGGGTCGATGGTCGGCAGCGACACGGTCCAGGCGTCGAATTCGTCGTTGCGACGGATTCGCGCGGGAGCCGAGTGGATCTCGCGACCGGTGGGGCGTGCCTCGGCCTTGCGACGCTCGCGCGCCGCGGCCATCGTCTGGCGGCCACGGCCGAACGCGTTGACCGCCGAGTGGTAGGTGCCGCCGGAGAAGCGGGCGTTGGTGCGCACGAAGCCTTCGACCTTGAGCGGCACGTTCTCGGGCAGCTGCTGGACCGTGAAGTACGCACCGAGGTCATGCGGGACCGAGTCGAAACCGCAGCAGTGGACGATCCGGGCGCCGGTGCGCTCGGCCGTCGCGTGATGGTCGAGCCAGGTCCGATCGACGAACTCGGGCTCGCCGGTGAGGTCGACGTAGTCGGTTCCCGCGGCGGCGCAGGCGGCGACCAGCGGACCGCCGTAGAGCGCGTAAGGGCCGACCGTGGTTATGACAACCCGGGTGGACTCGGCGACCTTGGCGAGGGCCGCCGCGTCGGCGGCGTCGGCCTCGATCAGGGTCGGCGCGGGCGCCGCGGGACCGGCCGCGGCGAGGCGCGCCGCGACGGCCTCGAGCTTCGTCCGGTTGCGCCCCGCGATCGCCCAGCGCAGGCCCGCCGGCGCGTTGGCGGCGAGGTAGTCGGCGGTCAGCCCGCCGGTGAAACCGGTGGCCCCGAACAGAACGACGTCGTAGTCCCTCTCCCCCGGCATCGCCGGCATTGTGCCGGCTAGCTGGCCAGTTTTCTACCCGGCTCCGCTACTCGGCGATCCAGACCTTCGCCGCGCCGACCTCGGCGAGAGCGAATACCTGGACCTCCCCCGGGGCCATGAAGCCGAAGGCCTTGATCGCTTTACGGATCCAGTCGACGTCGGTGACGATCGCGGTGCGCTTCCACGCTTTCATATGACCGAGGCCGAGCTTCAGCCCGGTTTTCGCGTCCTCGAGCACCGCTCCGGCGTCCATCCCGAAATTGGAGTCGATCTCGAACAGCAGGCGCACGTCACCCTGCTCCGCCGCCTCGGCCAGCGCCGGCTCGATCTGCTCCCGGTAGTCGTCCCCGGTCAGGTCGGAGACGACCTTGAACCCGATCGTCCCCGCCGGCATCTCCTCGATCCGCTCGACCATCTGCCCGAACCTACCTGGCGAGAAAGGGCAGCAGGGCCGCGTTGACCTCGTCCGGGAAGGTCCAGCCGATGTTGTGCGGACCGTCCTCGATCGCGACCACCTCGCAGTCGGCGATCAGATCCTCGTCGCGCAGCCGCGCCGCGGTCGACTCGAACGGCAGGATCCGGTCCTTGACCCCGTGGATGACCAGGACCGGCACGTCGATCTTCGGCAGATCGTCACGGAAGTCGGTCAGCCAGGTGTCGACGCACGCGTAGGTCGCGTAAGGCGACATCCGGATCGCGGTGGCGAAGTTCGCCCTCAACGCCGCCTCGCCGATCCGCTCGGGGGACAGTTCGTCGGTGTTGAAGAAGTTCTTGAAGAATTCCTCGAACCAGAGGTAGCGGTCTTTCAGCACCGTCTCCTTGATTTCGTCGAAAACCTCCTGCGGAACGCCCTTCTCGTTGTCGTCGGTCTTCAGCACGAACGGCGGGATCGCCCCGAGCAGCGCCGCCTTGCTCACCCCGGCCGAGCCGTAGGTGCCGAGGTAGCGGGTGACCTCGCCGGTGCCCATCGAGAAGCCGACCAGCGCCACGTCCTGATCCAGCGCCAGGTGGTCCAGCAGCGCCTTCAGGTCGGCGGCGAAGGTGTCGTAGTCGTAGCCGGTGGTCGGCTGGCTCGATTCGCCGAATCCGCGCCGGTCGTAGCTGATCACCCGCCGGCCTTCTTTCAGCAGCTCGCGCTCCTGGCGCTCCCAGGAGTTGCCGTCGAGCGGATAGCCGTGGATCAGGACCACCGGCCTGCCGGAGCCGTGGTCGTTGTAGTGGATCTTGATGTCGGCGCCGTTCTCGGTTCCGACGGTGACGTAAGGCATTGCTTTCTCCTCGCTTCGGGACGGAAGGCGCACGGATTTCGCGGCCGCCTGGGGTACGTTCGAATCTACCTCGGAGATGGCTCTGTCAAGCGCGAATTCGGTGAACTAGCCGCCCCCGCGCTCGGCCAGCTCGATCACCCACTCGACCCCGCGCTCGCGCACGCTCGCCAGCGAGCGCTCGACCTCGGCGGCGCCCGCCTCGCGCAGCTCGGCGGCGGCGAAACCGCCGGTGAGGAGCGCCAGGGTCGGCACCCCCGCGGCGGCGGCCGCCTTCACGTCCCAGGTCGAGTCGCCGACCATCAGCGCCGGGCCGTCGGCGCCGAATTTGTCGAGCGCCGTCTGCACCAGTTCCGGGTGCGGCTTGGTCCGCTCGGCGTCGGCCGAGCTGGTCGCCCCGCCGATCCGCTCGCCCGCCCCGAGCAGCTCGACGTAGCGGTCGAGCTCCTCCCGCTCGGCCGAGGAGGCGAGGATCACGGTGGCCCCCGCCCGGTCGAGGTCGGCGATCAGCTCGCTCGCCCCCTCCATCGCCTCGACTTCGCCGATCAGCTTGCCGTAGGCCTGGGAGTGCGCGTCGCGGAGCTCGTCGCCGTCGGCGTTCTCGGCCTCCTCGCCGACGAGCGACCCGACCAGCTGGTCGCCGCCCATGCCGATGTGGCGGTGGATCTCCCAGATCGCCACCCGATAGCCGTGGTCGCGGAACGCCCGATGCCAGGCGATCGCGTGCTGGTAGTTGGTGTCGACAAGGGTGCCGTCGACGTCGAGGACGATCGTCGCGCTCATGTTGGCGACGGGTACCCGCCCGGCGCGCCCGGCCTAACCCGGCGGCCGTCGAGGATGATGAGGGCGATGACCGGGCGACGCGCCTTCCCCCCGCTCCACCGCGGCGACCTCGATCCCGATCCGTTCGAGCAGTTCGGGCGCTGGTACGAGCGGGCCGCGGCGGAGATCCCGCTGGCGGAGGCGATGACGCTGGCGACGGTCGACGCCGCGGGCGCCCCTGACGCGCGGATGGTCCTCCTGAAAGGGCACGGGCCGGACGGCTTCCGCTTCCACACCAACTACGGGAGCGCCAAGGCTGCCGAGATCGCCGCCCACCCGGGTGGCGCGCTGATCCTCTACTGGCGCGAGCACGACCGCCAGGTGCGCGCCCGCGGTCCGATCGAGCGCCTCTCCCCCGCCGACTCCGACGCCTACTTCGCCTCCCGCGCCCGCGAGAGCCGCCTCGGCGCCTGGGCCTCGCCGCAGAGCCGCCCGCTCGCCGACCGCGCCGACCTCGACCGTCGCCTGGCCGAGGTCCGCACCCGCTTCGCCGACACCGAGGACGTCCCCCGCCCCGACTTCTGGGGCGGCTACCTGCTGCGCCCGGAGACGATCGAGTTCTGGCAGGGCCAACAGGCCCGCCTCCACGATCGCTTCCTCTACTCGCGCGACGGCGACGGCTGGCGGATCCGACGCCTGGCGCCCTGACGCCGCCGCGACCCGGTCAGTACGCCTCCTGTCGCGAGGCGTCGCGACTGGCCTCGAAGCCATGGCCGTCCGACCGGTCCACGCAGGTGATTCCGCGGGGGACATCCGACGGCGGCACTTCGCAGGTGATCGAGCCGACGGAGACGACGTTCCCGTAGCCGACGAGTTCGCCGAGCCCCGACGACAGCGCGGCTCCGGATTCGATCCGCGCCGCGTTGCCTGGTTCGAGGACGAAGGTGAGGCCTACTGACGCGACCGTGCAGGTCGCCCCGTCACCGAACACCTCGCAGGAGACGTTCCCGCTCGGGGCGTGGAACGAGCGGACCGGACCGCCGGCGACGTCCGGGGCGGCAGCGTTCGACGCCGATCCGCTTTCCGTAGGTGCCGGTGCGGGCGAGGTCTGCTGGGCGTGGTGGTGTCGGAGGCGCCGCCTGATCGTCCGGACCTGCCGCTGCAGGCCGGCGACGCGGTCACGTTCCTTCGCCGCTTCTTCCCCTTGACGCCGCGCCGCCTGCAGTTCGGCAGGGGCGGCCGTGCCCGCGGTCGAAGAGCCGCCCGACCCGCCACACCCGGCGAGCATTCCGACCACCGCCAAGGCGAGGGAGGCCGGCGCCGCGACTCGCCGCGTCAACATGACGAGACAGCAGGGTCGACGAACGGGGTGCCGATCAGGCTGCCGGAAGTCTGACCGTTGTTGTAAAAGGCGTCGGCCGAGACGTAGTAATTACCGCTCCACGGGCTCGACGCGATCCGGTACCACCAGGTGTTGCCGTCGGCGACCCGAAAGCCCTGCACGGCGCAGGCGATCTGGACGGTCGCGTTGGAAGGGATCGCCGGCCCTTCGTACCCGCCGGCGTTGGTGTAGTTGGTCCAGGTGTGGGCGAGGCCGCCCGTCGTCTCCGAGTGAGTAGGGGCCGGGCTCGCCGGCTGGGACGGCGTCGAGCCGGGTGAGCCGGTCGTGGGAGTCGACGGCGTCTGGCTTGGCGAACTCGGCGTGGACACCGGCGTCGACGGCGGTTCCGCCGGGATGTCCTTGAAGTGGATATAGCCGGTGAAGGCGGAGGCCGCGACCGTGCGCTTGTCGTAGGTCCCGTTCCCCCAGTGGTTGTACTCCTCGATCGTGACGTTGCCGCCACCGGCCGCGACGACGTAGGCGACGTGACCGTAGAACCCGGCGTTCGACCAGGCAACCGAACCGATCGCGGGCGAAGAGTTGACCACGTACCCGCGGTGGACGGCGTCGGGGCCCCAATTGTTGGCGTTGTCGTGGAACGGCATCGTGAAGCCGTTGCGCGAGTAGAGGGCCCAGGCGACGAAGGAGGTGCACTCGCGGTTGTACTCCCCCCAGTGATCGACGCGCGAGTCCTGGGGCGCGTTCTTCAGTTCGGCGGGGTAGTCGTCGCCAGGATCCGCGCCGCCGCCCTTGCCGACGATCGTCGGCGCCTTGGCGACCGGGACCTTCGCGCCTGCGATCGGCCCGGCCACCGCCTGTCGGTGCGGCCGGCGATGATGGCGCTTGTGACCGCGTCGATGGTGGCCGCCCGCGGCCGAGGCGCCGACCGGCGATGCCACCAGTGCCACCAAGGCCATCAGCGCCACCGCGCCGAACGACCGACCTATATGCAATCCCCTACCGCTCCGACTCACCGTTCGTGCCCCCTGACGTGTGTTGGTTGATCCGACGCAACTAACGCGCGGACCGCGGCAGAATATTCAGCGTTACTTAGAGAACTGTGGCGTTAGTTCAACTATTAAGGCGTCTGTTGGACTACTTTTCGCTCGTAGTTCCGGCCATATCGCTTGCCCTGCCGGCCGAGACTCGGGCAGGACGCCGAACGCCGGATCGCGACGCATCGTCGCCACCGGCCCCCGTGCGTT
>DATJUK010000046.1:0-19053 GCA_035502495.1 Solirubrobacterales bacterium | reverse complement strand
ATAGCGGTGATAAGTGCGAACTCACGCCGCCGCCGCCCGCCCGCCCGCCCGGCTGCCGCCGGCGGGCTCGAAGCGGGTCTAACCGCGGCCTCGGAGTGCGGTGATGGTGAGGCTGACGGCCAGCTTGGCGCCGATGCCGAGGTAGACCGCGAGGTTCAGCAGGGGGTTGGCGGAGGGGGCGTCGAAGCGGCGGTAGAAGCGGCCCATGCCGCGGTGGAAGGCGATCTCTTGGCGGGGCGCTCGGCGCCGGCGACTGGAGCCGCCCTTCACGTGGAGGGCCACTGCCGCGGGTTCGTAGAAGACCTTCCAGCCCGCGTCCCAGAAGCGGTGGCACCAGTCGAGGTCCTCCATGTAGAGCCAGTAGCCCTCGTCGAGGAGGCCGACCTCGGCGACCGCCCCGGCGCGGCAGAGCATGAAGGCGCCGTTCACCGCGTCGACCTCGCCCGCCTCGTCCTCACCGAGGTGGGTGGCCCGGTACTGGCCGAGCGTCGCGCTCGCGTCCTCGCCTCGCCCGATCCCGGTGAAGTGGGCGAGCGCCCCGAGCGGGGTGGGGAAGGAGCGCTTGGCGGCGTGGTCGAGCTCCCCGTCCTCGCGGACCAGCTTCGCCCCGACCATGCCGATCGCCGGGTCGGCGGCGAGCCGGGCGAGGCCGGCGTCGAGGGTGCCGTCGTAGACCTCGGTGTCCGGGTTGAGGAGGAGGATCGCGCCCGCCCGGCTCTCCCGCAGCACCAGGTTGTTGGCGGCGGAGAAGCCGACGTTGGCGCACCGCTCGAGCCGAAACTCGGCGAACTCGTGCTCGACCATGTCCGGCGTCCCGTCCGGGCTGCCGCTGTCGACCACGGTGACCCGCATCGTCGCCGTCCGCGGCGGATGCGCGCGAAGGCTCGCGAGGCAGCGGCGCAGCAGCGCTTCGGCCCCGTGGCTGACGATCACTACCTCGAGGTCCATCAACGTCAGTCCAGATCGATCGGACGGTCGGTAGGGACGTAGGCCCATCCGAGCACGCCGTCGGTGAGGTAGCCGCGGGCCAGCGCCGCTTCCGGGCGGCCGGTGACCAGCTGGTCACCGGTGACCGGATGGGTCGTGCTGAACAGCGGGAAGTAGCCGGCGGCGCCGGAGTTGCGGAGCCAGCCCAATGGATCGCCGACGTCATCGCTCTGGCCGCGCTCACTGTGTCGCAGCAACCGGGTGGCCCGCGTGGCGACACCGCCTCCCCCTTCCTCGGCAACCCAGCCGGCGATCCGCTTCGGGTTGCGGCTCGGTCGGCCCGGAGCGGCGAGGTCGCTCACCAGGCGATCGTCGGAGCGTCTGCGCAAGGCCACCAGGCCCTCGCCGGGTCGCGGGTAGAGATTGCCCAGGAAGGTGCCCTCGGTGCCGGTCCCGTAGCGATGCCCGTGGCCGCCCGGCCCGTCGAGCCGGCGTAGGCCGATCGCCCGCCAGGGACCCAGATGGTGGGCGATTTCCTGCGGGTTCAGCGGCAGCGGCTCGACCCAGCCGAGCTCGCCGAGGGGCTGGGCGATCGCGTAGAGGGGGTCGCGCTCGCCCGCCACCATCACCAGTTCGCCGCCGTCGGGCATCGCGCGCAGCTCGAGGCGGTCGAGCAGCGGCAGCGGCTGCTGATCGACGTAGCCGAGCGGATGCCTGTCGCCACCGAGCGTCCCCTGCTCGTCGGTGAGGGCGAAGCTGTGGTCGGCGTAGACCAGGCGCCGCAGGCCGGGCGCGGCATCGCGGTGGATCGCGCCGAGGATGAACTCGAGGATGTAGCCCGGGGGTGCGCCCAGGTGGTCGGCGACCATCCGGTGCGAGCCGTCGGTGGCGATGTGGCGGCAGAGGAACTTCGTCGCCGGCGGCGTCCAGCCTTCCTCCGCGGACCAGCGGCGGATGCCGCGATGTTCCTGCTCGGGCAGTCGCGGCGGCTGGTGAGCGATCAGATCGCGGGTGGCGAACTCGGAGCGGTCGAGGGCCGGGTCGAAGTCGAGACGGATCGAGGCGCGCTCGGAAGTCGGCCCCGGCGACGGCTTCGCCCGGGCCGGGGCGGTCCGCCACTCGACGTTTTTGGTCGGCTGCAGCTCGAGCAGCAGGTCGGCGAGCAATTCTCCCTCCCCGATCAGGTCGAGTCGCGGGAGCTTGTAGGCGGCGTGGCGTTCCAGCGCGAAGCCGACCGGCCGCGCCTGCCGGCGTTCCTCCTCCTCCAGCAACGAGAGCGCGGAGGGCCCGGGCTCAGACGGCACCGCGAAGGCGACGCCGTGGGTGCTGCGCCTCGAGTCGAAGCCGACGATCAGCCGCTCGACGAAGATCGGGTTGGCAAGTGCCGCGGCCGCACCCGGGGTCAGGACGCAGAGCCAGCGGCCACGCGCCTCGTCGAGCGCCGTCTGCAGCCAGCCGGCCGGGGAGTCGTCGGCGTCGCCGACGACCCGTACCCGCGGGCTGATCGACGAGCTTGCCAGCAACTCGAAGTCGGCACAGGTCTGTGACTCGATTCCGGCCAGATCCTCGGTCTGCCAGCTCTCCTCACCGTCGAGCAGCAGGATGGAGACGGCCGGTGCCCAGGCGACCTTGATCTCGGTCGCGGCGTCATAGAGAACCGCGTGGCGCTTGCGCACCAGATCGTGGAACTGGTGGGGCCCGTAGTCGATCGCGTTGACCCGGCTGAAGCCAAGACGGCGATAGAGAAAGGTCGGCCCGGCGGCGTGGATGCCGTACACGCCACGACCGCCAAGCTGCAGGATCAGGTCCCAGTCCTCGTGCCCGACGACGATCTCCTCGGGGTACCGGACCCCGCCCTCGTCGAAGACGCGGCGGTCGAACAAGGCCGGAGCGGGGCAGTAGTTCTCGACCATCAACAGCCAGAGGTTGTAGGCGGGCATGCGCACGAAGTCGTCGCGGTTGCCGAAATGACGGACGTGTGGATAGACGAACCCGACATTCTCCGGCGCCGTCTCGAGCTGGCCGACCATGAGCTCGACCGCGTCCGGGAGCAGTTTGTCGTCGGCGTCGATCGGCAGCACGTAGTTGGTGTCGAGAACCTCGAGCGCACGGTTGCGGGCCGCGCTCGGCCCGAGGTTCGACTCCTGGCGCAGCACCTCGATCGCCGGATCCCGGTCGAGGGCGGCCAACGCCGCGATCGTCTCCGGGTCGTCGGAGCCGTCGTCGACGACGACCACCCGGCTCGGGGCCAGCGTCTGCGACTTGATCGACTCGATGCAATCGGCGATGAACACCCCATGGCGGAAGCACGGGACGATGATCCCGACGCTGCGCTCCGGCGTCGGCGTGCGCGGCAGCCGGAGCGGCCCCGGCTCGGGTCCGGCGCCGGAGATGCCGGTCGCGGCGGCTTCCTCGCCCTCGAAGAGCTCGTCCGCCCGCCAGCGACTGCTGGCGGGCCGTGCCTCGAGCAGCCGTCCGTAGAGCGCCGCGTGGGCCCGGGCCGAATCCGGTCCGGGGGCGATGACCTCGATCCGACTCGGCGGGATGAACTGCGATACCAGCGCGTCCTTGACCTGCTCGTCGGCGACCGAGAAGGCGTCGATGAGATTGCCGTAGCGCCGCCCGACGTAGGTTTCATAGCCGGTCTTGGCGGGCTCGGGGGAGAGCATCCGCGCGACGACCACCGGTGGCTTCCGCAGGCAGGCGATATCGGGCAGAAGGTCGAACCCGAGGCGCGAGTCGAGGATGTGGACGACGCCGATCCCACGGCTCTCGATGAACCCGAGGATGAACTCGGGCATCCCCCCACCCGGCATGAGGTCGGGCAGGTCCCAGACCTCGCACGCCTCCGCCTCGATCGCGCGCAGGGCCCGGTTGGGGGCCGGTTGGGTGGTGATCAGGTGGGTCGGCCAACGCTCCCGGTCGAGGTTCTCCAGCCACGCGCCCACGTCTTCGCCCGCACCGTCCTTTTCGATCTGCGCCGCGAGCAGGAGCGCGGGTACCGGGTCTTGGATCATCGACCGATGATATGAATCCGCCCCCGCGGCGAGCGCCCGGTGCTCATTCGGAACTCCCTATGCACAACGGCAAAAAAGTCAGCGTCGTATTCCCCGCCTACAACGAGAAAGAGGGGATCGCCCACGCGGTCGAGTCGTTCGGCGGGCTGGAGGTCGTCGACGAGGTCGTCGTCGTCGACAACAACTCGCGCGACGACACGGCCGAGCTGGCCCGCGCGGCCGGCGCCCGGGTGGTGACCGAGGCCCGGCAGGGATACGGCTTCGCGCTGCGACGCGGTCTCGCCGAGGCGGAGGGAGACCTGATCGTGATGGCCGAGCCCGACGGCACCTTCATCGCCGCCGACGTCCACAAGCTGCTCGCCTATTCCGACGATGCCGAGATGGTGCTCGGCACGCGTACCACCCGCGAGCTGATCTTCAGCGGCGCCAACATGGGCCGCTGGAATCGTTGGGGCAACTGGGCCCTGGCAAAGCTCCAGCAGCTGCTCTTCAACACCTCTTCACTCAGCGACTGCGGCTGCACCATGCGGCTGATCCACCGGCACGCCCTCGACCGCTTCCTCGACCGGTTGACGGTCGGCAAGTCACACTTCCTGCCGGAGATGGTGATCCTCGCCGAGACCACCGGCACGACGATCCTCGAGGTCCCGGTCACCTACCGCGAGCGGCGGGGCTCCTCGAAGATCACCGGCGACCCCCGCGGGATCCTCGAAGTGGGCCTGCGGATGTTCCAGCTGATCGTCACCTACCGGGTCACCGGGCACGCGCCGCGCTGAGCGGCGAAGGCGAGGCGTCGCGCGCTGCCCCGCGCTCAGACGCTGACGACCGCGACGTTGTGGGCCGCGATGCGGTTCAGCAGGGGCACGCGCTCCAGCACCGCCTCGATCCGTCCGACCGCCGGCACCGCCCACCTCGGGGTGAAGTCAGGCATGAAGGTCATCCGCCGCAGGGTCACCTGGCGGGCCGGCGTGCGGTGCAGCTCGTCCATGATCAGCGAGGCGGGGACGAGCACCTCGTCGCCTTGGTCCTGGGGCAGCCGCGCCATGAGCAATTTCCAGTAAGGGTTGTTCGGGTTGTGGTCCCAGACCACCGCCGACCCGCCCGGTCTGGTGACTCGGACGATCTCGCGCAGGGTGGCGCGGACCAGCTCCGGATCGATCAGGTGGTGGAGGACGGCGAAGGTGACGACGAGATCGAAGCTGTCGTCGGCGAACGGCATCTCGCCGCTCGACCCCTCGACCACGTCGAGGCCGCGCTCGCGCGCCTCCTCGAGCATCCCGGCCGAGATGTCGATCCCGGTCAGCTCGTAGCCGGGTGCCGACATCGATTCGAGGAAGCGACCCGTCCCGCAGCCGACGTCGAGCACCTTGCCGCTCGAGACGAGCGCCCGCGAGAAGGCGACGCGCCGCGCCGTCAGGTGGGCCATCACGTGGTCGGGGAGGCTCTCGTCGTACTCCTCGGCGACCCCGTCGAAGTGTTTGTCCTGCCGCTGCACCCGAGGCACCCTACCCAAGCGACCACCGCGCATCGGCGCGACGTCACCCACTAGCATCCGCGTCGATGCCGCGCAGCCTTGTCACGGGAGGAGCCGGGTTCATGGGCGCTCACCTCGTCCGTGAGCTGCTCGCGCAGGGTGACGAGGTGGTCGCGCTCGACGATCTCAGCGGTGGCTTCCGCTCCAACGTCGACCCCGACGCCGACTTCGTCGAGGCGTCGGTCGGAGACGCCGAGGCGATCGAAGCCCTTTTCGCCGCCAAGCGCTTCGATCGGGTCTACCACCTGGGCGCCTATGCCGCCGAGGGTCTGAGCCATTTCATCAAGCGGTTCAACTACGCCAACAACGTGATCGGGTCGGTGACGTTGATCAACGCCGCCGTCAACCACGGCGTCGACTGCTTCGTCTTCACCTCGTCGATCGCCGTCTACGGCGCCGGCCAGACGCCGATGATCGAGTCGATGACGCCGCAGCCGGAGGATTCCTACGGGATCGCCAAGCGCGCGGTCGAGCTCGAGCTCTTTGCGTCACACGAGATGTTCGACCTCGACTTCGTCGTCTTCCGCCCGCACAACGTCTACGGCGAGCTGCAGAACATCGGCGACCGCTATCGCAACGTCCTGGGCATCTTCATCAACCAGATCATGCGCGGCGAACCGCTGTCGATCTTCGGCGACGGCTCCCAGACCCGTGCCTTCACCTACGTCTCCGACGTCGTCCGGCCGATTGCCGCGGCGCCTGACACCGATGGGGCGCGTTGTGAGGTCTTCAACGTCGGTGCCGACCAGCCGTGGTCGGTCAACGATCTGGCCGACCTCGTCCGCCAGGAGATGGGGGTTCCCGATCATCCGATCAACCATCTCGAGGCTCGCAACGAGGTCGTCGACGCCTTCTCCGACCACTCGAAGCTCGCCGGTGTCTTCGGCGAGGTCGAGCCGGTGCCTCTGCGGCAGGGCCTGCATCGCATGTGTGAGTGGGCCAAGGCCGAGGGCCCGCGGCAGACCACGCCTTTCGCCGGGATCGAGATCGAGAAGAACCTGCCGCCCAGCTGGCGGCCCGCCTAGGAACTACACGCCTAGCGGCAGCTCTTGGTCCGGTAGGCCGCCGAGGCGGTGGCGAACGCTTCCCGTTTGAGGAAGCAACGGTTGAGGACTTCTTCGGTGAGCGGGCCGATCGGCGGTCCGAACGAGTCGCGGGCGAAGACGGTGATCCGCGGGTCGTCGCGGATCGCTTCGGCCTCCAGGGCGTCGCCCCGCGCGAACCCTTCTTCACCCCAGATGACGTAGGAGTGCAGGTAGTAGTCGAGGTCCTTCGGGCCGACCACTATGTCGTCAGGTTTGGTCGCCGCGTTGATGTTGTCGCCGAGCGCGACGAATTCGTTGGTGTCCGGGGTCGGGTAGAGCGGCGAGGTGTTGGCTCGATAGCTGTGGATCGATTGGGCGACGAAGAGGATCGCCAGCACGACGA
Organism: Solirubrobacterales bacterium; assembly: GCA_035502495.1. Taxonomy (GTDB): domain Bacteria; phylum Actinomycetota; class Thermoleophilia; order Solirubrobacterales; family 70-9; genus VAYN01. The sequence continues at coordinate 12,147 of DATJUK010000046.1, read as the reverse complement.
TGACGCCGGCGCCGAAGCCCCGCCTGCCGCCCAGCAGCCAGGCCATGCCCATCGCCGCGCCGGAGATTGCCGCGATGCCCAGCTCGTGGTCCCAGGTGCCGTAGTGGACGTTGAATTCGGCGAGGTGGGTGATCTGATCGCCGATCAGCGCCGCGGCGATCACCCCGAGCCCTGCCGCGACCGGCCAGATCACCCAGCGTCGCTGCTCCGGGGTCGGCCGGCGCAGCAACATCCAGGTGATCGGCAGGATCAGGGCGACGAGGGCCGGGAAGCAGTACTTGCCCTGGAAGGTCCCGTCGGTGGGGGAGAGCAAGACGTAGGTGACGAGCACGCCGAGGGCGAAGAGATAAGGCAGGTCGAGGGGCCTGAGCTTCCAGCTGCCGAGGAAGTTCCGCAGGAGGTCGACCAGGTAGACCGCCGCGAGGATCAGCAGGGCGAGCCCGAACCAGCGCAGGTGCCAGTGGACCGCGTGGTCGACGACCAGCCATTCCGAGAAGAGGCGGTTGCTCTTCTGTTCGAAGGTGACTTCGAAGGTGTAGGAGAACGGGATCCCCGTCGCGGCGCACCAAAGTGCGTAGGTGCCGAAGAAGAGCCCGGCTCCGGCGCCGATGAAGGCGACGGCCTCGACCACCGCGCGGCGGATCGGACGGCGGGCCAGCACCCACCAGACGGCAAGCACCCCGACCAGGACGATCGCCGTCGTCAGCTTGGTCCAGCAGACGAGCGCGATGGCCACCGCCAGCACGGTCACCTGCCACGGCCCTAACGCCTCTTTTCGCTTGGCATAGCGGATCGCGAGCCATATCGCCAGCATCAGGATCGGCGCGTACACCTGGGTGTCGATGTCGAGGAACGTGCTGCCCTGGATCCCGAACGGGTTGATCAGCAGCAGGATCGCCGCCACGCCACCGATCACCTGCCAGCGTTTCGTCACCTCGCGCGCGATCAGCAGGATCAGGACGGCCGCGAGGAGCAGGCCGACGATGCCGACGATGCGCAGCCGGTAGGGCGAATGGGTGCCCACGAACGCCATCGACACCGCCGCGGTGTAGAGGTAGAGCGGCGGGTGCCAGGCGCCGATCAGCGGTGACGTTTCCTGCTTCCATTCGCTGTTCAAGCGGATCACGTGGCTCTGGTCGGCGGCGATCTCGGGCTTCCCCGTTTCGTAGATCGCCTTTGCCATCGGCGGCCATTCGCTCTCCTCGATCCGGATCGGCTCTTTGGCGAAATGCACCGCGTTGACGAGGTAGAAGGCGAGCGCGATCGTCCCGGCGAGGTAGAGCCAGCGAGGAGCGCCTTTCCAGCGTCCGGCGAGGAAGCGGGCGCAGGAGCGCAGGCTGTTGCGAACGGCGTCCAAGGTCGCGGGGAGGCTAGTAGGCGCCTTCGCCGCGCATGATCGCGCGGGGCGTCCGCATCAGGATCTGCAGGTCGGTGAGCAGCGAGAGGTTGTCGAGGTAGTCGCGCTCCATCGCCAGGCGCTCCTCGAAGGTGAGGTCGCCGCGGCCGTAGACCTGCATCGGCCCGGTCAGCCCGGGCTTGATCGCCAGCCGGCCGCGCTGGCGCTCGTCGTAGAGGGCGACGACGGCGACCTCCTCGGGCCGCGGGCCGACCAGCGACATCTCGCCGCGCAGCACGTTGATCAGCTGCGGCAGCTCGTCGATCGAGGTCCGCCGCAGCAGCTTGCCCACCCGGGTCACCCGCGGGTCGTCGGGGATCTTGAAGGCGGGCTCGTCGAGCTTCGAGAGGTCGATCAACTCGCCCAGCCGGTCTTCGGCGTCGGCGACCATGGTGCGGAACTTCAGCACCGTGAACGGCACCCCGTCCTTGCCCGCCCGCCGCTGGCGGAAGAAGACCGGACGGCCGGAGTCGACCAGGATCGCGATCGCGCCGAGGAGCAGGAGCGGCGAGGCGACGATCAGGGCGAGGCCGGAGACGAAGACGTCCATCGCCCGCTTCATCGCCTGGGTCGAGCGCGGCGGATCGGAGAAGCGGAAATCGAGCACCGGCAGCTCGGCGAGGCGGTTGAGCTCGATGCCGGGGCCGAGCAGGCCGTAGTGCTGGGGCAGGAAGGTGAGGGCGAGGCCGGCCTTCTTGCACTCCTCGATCAGCCGCTCGGCGGCGAGCTCGCTCATCTGCTGTTGGGTGACGACGACGCGTTCGATGCCGGCGATCGCGGCGACCTCGGAGATGTCCGTGAGATCGCCCAGGCGGGGCAGCTCGGCGGAGTCCTCCTCGCCGCCGGCGGAGAGGTAGCCGACCAGCTGGAGCCGCGTCTCGGGATGGGTGACGACGCGGCGGGCGACGGTGTCGACGGTGGTCGGAGGACCGATCACGATGCCGAGCGCGGGCGGCGTCGCGTGGTGCCAGACCCAGCGCGACAGCCCGCGCAGGACGAAGCTCCCGATCAGGGCGCCGAGGCCCACCGCGATCGCGCTCTTCGGCGAGAGCGGGCCGACCGGGCTGATCGCCAGGAGGCCGTCCAGCACCAGCGTGCCCAGCACGCTCGCCGAGACCAGCGAGGGCACCTCGTCGAGGGTCGAGTGGCGGATCCGCCGGTGGTCGTGGTCGTAGAGCCCGTGCAGCTTGACCACGAGGATCCAGGCGGGGCTGAAGAGGATCGCCCAGAAGAGGTCGGCGACGTCGGTCGAGGAGGTCGCCGCGGTGACCACGAAGAGGGCGACGAGCAGCGCCGTCCAGTCGCCCAGCGCCAGCAGGCGCCGCAGCATCGCGCCGCGCCGCCGCGACCCTTCCGGGCCGCTAAGCCCGAGTCGGTCGACGGCGCGCACCGACATCGCCGGCCGCCTCCCCCGGTCCTCCGAGCGGCGCTCGGCGGGGACCTTCTCGGTGTTCGGCGTGCGGGTCATTCGCAACCTTCAAACCCTTCGGAGAGACAAGTTTCGAGTGGGTTGAGTCTTTTTGCTTCTTCGAGGTCGGCATGGGCGGCTTCGTTCTGCCCCGCTTTGTGCTCGGCTCGGGCGCGCAGGAAGTACAGGCTCCAGTTTCGATCCTCGCGGTCGATCGCCTCTCCGAACCGGTGAATCGCCTCCGCATATTCCCCTTTTGCTTCGGCGAGGAGGCCGAGCTGGCGATACGGGGTCGCCGCCCAGGGCTCGATCGAGCGGGCGCTCTCGGCGTGGCTGACCGCGTTTTCGACTTCGCCGCGCAGGATCGCCGCGGTCGACTGGTCGATCTCGCGGTCGACCAGCAGCGGGCCGATCAGCGCCAGCATCGTCAGCCAGGCGACCGCGAGCCCGGCGATCGCCAGGCCGAAGCGACGCCGGTCGGGGGGCGGTTCCTCGATGCCCGCCCGCGCCCGGGCGAAGGCCCCGGCCCGCCAGATCTGCGAGCAGCGCGCCGCGACCAGGGCGGCGGTGGCGAGGAAGAAGACCGAGCCGACGACGGCGATCTGCCAGAACCAGTCGAAGGCGGCGCCGAGCGCGAAGGCGAGGCTGACGCTGAGCAGGACGGCGTAGAGCTCCCGTTGTCGTCCGCTCGCCGCCCGCCAGGCCAGGAAGCCGACCCCGAGCAGGAACAGGACCATGGCGACGACGAGGACGCCGCCGAGGATGCCGAGCTCGGCCAGCGGCTGCAGGTAGAGCGAGTGCGCGTCGCGGACCGGCATCGCAAGCGGCCGGTGCTGGTTCCAGGAGAACTGGTAGGTGCCGGCGCCCTGGCCGAGCAGCGGTTCTTCGCCGAAGGCCTTCAGCGCGACTTCCCAGAACTGGACCCGACCGCCGCTCGAGACTTCGCCGAAGTGTTCGCCCGGGCGGGCGGAGACGACGAGGTCGGCGCTGGTGAAGCGGTCCCAGGCGCGGGCGCCGAAGGCGACCCCGAAGACGACGAGGAGGACGAGGACGGCGATGCCGATCCCGCGCAGGACGCGCCGGTCGCGGGAGATCTCGAGCAGCCTGGCGACCGGGGCGGGGCGCTCGCGCTCGGCCCGCCGCAGGGCCCAGAAGAGGAGCAGTGCGAGGGCCGCCCCGGCGAGGATCAGGAGCAGGGTGACGAGCCCCTGTTCGACCAGCCCCGGTTCGTCGACGTTGTTGGCGATCTGGTTGTGGGCACCGACGTAGAGGACCGCCGGGACCGTGCCGAGCACGCCGCAGAGCATCGTCACCAGCATCCACAGCCGGTCGGGGCTGAGCGCCAGCAGCAGGGCGACGCAGACGACCAGGACGAGGATCCCGCCGCGCGAGTAGGTCAGGTAGAGGGCGAGCAGGATCGGCGGGATCGCGGCGGCCGCGAACCAGCGCAGCCAGGGCACCAGCGAGCGCCGCGACATCCACAGCCCGAACACCGTCGCCATCGCGCCGAAGAGCCCGATCGCGTTCCAGTAGCCGAGCGGGTACCGGAGCCGCGACCCGTTGACCCGTTCGTGCGAGATGTCGAATACGTGCGGCAGCAGGCGGCTCGCCAGGGCCAGCAAGACGACGCCCGCGATCGCGATCGCGATGCCTTCACCGAAACGTTGGCGCCTTTGGTCGGTTTGGGCGAGGAGGAAGGCGGCAAGGAAGACCCCGAGGTACACCAGGACGCGGTCGGCCTCGGCCACGCTCAACTCGACAGAACCGGACCAGAGAGATGAGATCGCAGACCAAATCGCAAGACCGAGGATCAGCCCACTCGCCCAGTAGAACGGCTTTCCGAGGATCGCCCGCCCGGCGGCTCCGAGGACCAGAAGGGCCACCACGACCAGCCACACGATCAGCCCGGCGACGTGGCGATCGCTCAGTTCGTAGCCGCCTCCGGCCAGCGAGAGACCCCCGATCAGGGCGATCGGAGCGAGGAACGCCGCGGATTCCTCTAACCTTGCGCGGAATGCGAGGTGCCCCCCGCCACTCGGCCCGCTCCTTCTTCGTGCTTCCGCTATTGCTTGCTCTGCTGGCATTGGTAGTCGTTCCGGTGTTCGCTCAGGCTGCCGAAATTCCCCAGTACGAAACTGAAGAAACTGAATCTTTCACGGTCCCGAACAAGGAAAAGAAGCCTAAGCACCAGGTCAGCCATTCCAAGGAATCAACCAACCCGAAGGCCAAGGGTTCCGAAGCCGAAGTCGAAAAGAAGTCTGGCGAAGGCGAATCGGAAGAATCGCAGACCGGCAAGAACGGCACCGGCGCCGCCGGCAACGGCGGGAACGGGAACGGCGGCAACGCGGGCGGCGAAGGCGCGAAGCCGCCGAACGGCAACTCCGGCGCCGAAAACGAGCTTGGCAACTCCAAGGAAGTCTCCCCCGGCGGCAATGCTTCCGGGGCACCCGCCTCCCACAGCAGTGGCAGCTCCTCGCCGGTTGTGCCGATCCTGATCGCGGTAGCCGTCCTCGCGGCGATCTCGATCGGCGTGGTGCTCTATCGCCAGCGTAAGCAGGGCCAGGGACCCGGCGGCTCCGACGGTCGCGTGTCCTCGTCCAACGCGAGCTAGACCCCAACACAATGGAGAGAGCGATGCTTGAGATCAGCAGGAAGACGCGCGCCCTGACGGCCGTGTTGGCGGTGGTCGTCGCGTTCGGCGTCCTCGCCGCGAGCGCCGCGGCGCTGCCCGCCAAGTTCTTCGGCGTGGTGCCCCAGTCGGTGCTCAGCCAGGAACAGTTCGACACCCTCCAACAGGGGGGAGTGAAGTCGATGCGGGTGTCGCTCGCCTGGGGCGCGGTGCAGCAGAAGCGCGGGGGCGCCTACGAATGGGGCAGCTTCGACCCGCTGGTCGAACGGGCCGCCAAGAGCGGCATCGAACTGCTTCCGTTCGTGATCGGCACGCCTGCCTGGGCGGTCCCCAACGCGACGGTGCCCGGCACCGGCGGCGCCGTGGCGCCGGCCCATCTGCCCGCCGGCGGCACCGCCGCGTCGGCCTGGAGCGCCTTCCTCAAAGCGGCGGTCGCCCGCTACGGGGCGGGGGGCACCTTCTGGTCGGAAAACCCGCTGGTGCCGCAGGTGCCGGTGAAGGCCTGGCAGATCTGGAACGAGCCGAACTTCAAGTACTTCGTCGCCAAGCCGAACCCGACCGAATACGGGAAGCTGGTGAAGATCTCCTCGGCGGCGATCAAGTCGGTCGACCCGAGCGCGCAGGTGGTGCTCGCCGGGCTCTTCTCCAAGCCCGCCGGCGCCCGTCGCCTGCGGGAAAACGGCTCGGTCGCCAACAAGACCAGCCCCAACTGGTTCGCCTCCTACTTCCTCGAACGGATGTACAAGACGAACCCGGGGATCAAATCCCGCTTCCAGGGCGTCGCGCTGCACCCGTACGTGGCGCGCTACCGGCAGCTGCCGGCGGAGATCGAAGAAGTCCGCCGGGTCCTGACGCGGGCCGGCGACGGCTCCAAGCCCCTCTGGATCACCGAGCTCGGCTGGAGCTCCGAACCCCCGCAGGGCCCCTCGAACGTCTTCGCGGTCGGCGCCTCGGGGCAGGCGCGGGAACTGAAGGGCGCCTTCACGCTGCTGAAGCAGGACCAGGCGAAATATCGGATCCAGCACGTCTACTGGTTCTCGGTCGACGACGCCCCGGAAACCTGCAATTTCTGCAACGGCTCCGGCCTGTTCAAGAAAGGCTTCGTGCCGAAGAAGTCCTGGGCCGAATTCGTCAAGTTCACCGGCGGCACCGCCTAACCCCGCGCCCCCCCACGTCGACGGGACGAAAACTCAAGCCATAGTTGAGTTTTCGTCCCCTCGACGCCGTGGCCCGGCGGGGGAGGTGCGTAAGATCGATGGGTTGGCGACTCGATCGAAACAGGGCACCGGAAGTGACCCGCTGGCGCCGTTCTCGGCGCCGGTAAGGCGCTGGTTCGAGGCTTCCTTCGCGGGGCCGACGCCCGCGCAGGCGGGCGGCTGGGAGGCGATCTCGGGCGGCGACAACGCGCTGATCTGCGCGCCCACCGGCTCGGGCAAGACGCTCGCCAGCTTCCTCTGGGGGATCGACCGCCTCGCCCGCGAGCCCGAGCTGGGCACGGGGGTGAAGCTGGTCTACATCTCGCCGCTGAAAGCGCTCTCCTACGACATCGAGCGCAACCTCCGCGCGCCGCTGCGCGGCATCGGCGCCGACATCGCGGTGGGCCTGCGCACCGGGGACACCTCGCAGAAAGACCGCCGGGCGATGGCCAAGACGCCGCCCGACATCCTCATCACCACCCCCGAGTCGCTCTACCTGATGATGAGCAGCAGCGTCCGCGAGATCCTGACCGGCGTCGAGGCGGTGATCGTCGACGAGATCCACGCCGTCGCGCAGACGAAGCGGGGCTCGCACCTCGCCTTGACCCTGGAGCGCCTCGACCACCTGGTCCGCACCTGCGGCGGGGACGGGCCCGAGGGCGACCCGTCGGGAGCAGCTGCCGGTGGTCCCGGCGAGTCGCCCGCGGTCCAGCGCATCGGGCTGTCCGCGACGCAGCGGCCCCTGGAGCGCATCGCCCAGTTCCTCGTCGGCCCCAAGAGGCAGTGCAAGATCGTCGACGCGGGGACGCGCAAAGACCTCGACGTCGAGATCGTCGTCCCGGTCGAGAACATGGCCGACCCCGGCGCCCCCGCCTACCCGTCGGAGGAAGGGACCGCGCAGCCCTCCGAAATCGAGCCCAGCGCCCACGTCCGCTCGATCTGGCCGGCGATCTACCCGGAGCTGCTGCGCCTGGTCCAGGAGCACACCTCGACGATCATCTTCGTCAACAACCGGAGGGCCGCCGAGCGCCTCGCCAAGCGCCTGAACGAGCTGGCAAACGGCGAAGGCGAGCAGGAGCTCCCCGCGACCGAGCACGGCGGTCACGAGGCGGCGGAGCGCACGCGCCACGAGGACACCGGCGAGCCGCTCGGGCAGATCGAAATTGCCCGTGCCCACCACGGGTCCCTCTCCCACGAGGAGCGGACCTTGGTCGAGGAGATGCTCAAGTCAGGCGAGCTGCCCTGCCTGGTCGCGACCTCCTCGCTCGAGCTCGGCATCGACATGGGGGCGGTCGACCTGGTGATCCAGGTCGAGTCGCCGAAGTCGGTGACCCGCGGGCTGCAGCGGATCGGCCGCGCCGGGCACGGCATCGGCGAGACCTCGAAAGGGCGGATCTTCCCCAAATATCGGGGGGACCTGCTGGAGTGCGCGGTGGTCGCGCGGCGGATGCGCGAGGGCGAGATCGAGGAGACGACGATCCCGCAGAACCCGCTCGACGTGCTCGCCCAGCACCTGGTCTCGATGGCGGCGCTGGACGAGTGGCGGGTCGACGAGGTCGAGAGCGTGGTCACCGCCACCGAGTCCTTCCACGACCTCTCCCGCGAGCAGCTCGAGAACGTGCTCGACATGCTCGACGGCCGCTATCCGTCGGACCGCTTCGCCGAGCTGCGGCCGCGGATCGTCTGGGACCGGATGGAGGGGACGATCCACGGCCGCAAAGGGGCGCGCCAGCTGGTCGTCACCAACGCCGGGACGATCCCCGACCGCGGCCTCTACGGCGTCCACCTGCCGGACGGCCGCCGGGTCGGGGAGCTCGACGAGGAGATGGTCTACGAGGCGCGGCCGGGGCAGACCTTCCTGCTCGGCGCCTCGACCTGGCGGATCGAGGAAATCACCCGCGACCGGGTGATCGTCACCCCGGCTCCGGGCGCTCCCGGCGCGGTGCCGTTCTGGCGCGGCGACGGGATCGGCCGGCCGGCCGAGCTGGGGCGGGCGATCGGCGCCTTCGCCCGCGAGGCGGTCTCGCGCGAGCCCGCCGACCTCGCCAAGGACTACGACCTCGATGCGCGCGCCGCCGACAACCTGGTCACCTACCTGCGCGAACAGCAGGACGCGACCCGGGTCGTCCCCTCCGACCAGACGATCGTGGTCGAGCGCTTCCGCGACGAGATCGGCGATTGGCGCCTCTGCGTCCTCAGCCCCTACGGGGGCCGCGTGCACGCCGCCTGGGGGCTCGCCCTGGCGGGCAAGATCCGCGGCGAGCTCGACTACGAGGCGGACGCGATCTGGTCCGACGACGGGATCGTCATCCACCTTCCCGACGCCGACGAGCCGCCGCCCGCCGACCTGGTGCTGGTCGACCCGGCCGAGCTCGAGGACCTGATCGTCGGCGAGCTCTCCGGCTCGGCCCTGTTCGGCGCCCGCTTCCGCGAGAACGCCTCGCGCTCGCTGCTGATCCCGCGCGCCTACCCGGGCAAACGCACGCCGCTCTGGCAGCAGCGGCTCAAATCGCAGTCGCTGCTCGAAGTGGCGCGGGACTTCCCCCGCTTCCCGGTGATCCTCGAGACCTACCGCGAGTGCCTCCAGGACGTGCTCGACCTGCCCGCCCTCGCCGAGCTGCTGGAAAAGCTGCACGCGCGCTCGCTCTCCCTGGTCGAGGTGGAGACGCCGACCGCCTCGCCCTTCGCCTCCTCGCTCCTCTTCGACTACGTCGCCACCTACATGTATGAGGGCGACACGCCGAACGCCGAGCGCCGCGCCGCCGCCCTCGCCCTCGATCGCGACCTGCTGCGCGAGCTGCTCGGCCAGGAGGAGCTGCGCGAGCTGATCGACCCGGAGGCGCTGGAGGAAGTCGAAGCGCAGCTCCAGCACCGCACCGAGGCGGGCCAGGCGGGCGACCGCGACGCGCTCCAGCAGCTGCTGCGCAACATCGGCGACCTGACCACCGCGGAGGCGGCCGAGCGGGTCGCGGCGGGCTACTCGGCGCAGTCGATGCTGGAGAAGCTGGCCGGGGAGCGGCGGATCGCGAAGGTGCGGATCGCCGGCGAGGAGCGCTGGATCGCCGCCGAGGACGCCGGGCTCTACCGCGACGCGCTCGGCGTGCCGCCGCCGCCCGGGTTGCCGGAGACGTTCCTCGAGGACCACCCGGACGCGATGCGGGCGCTCGTCCGTCGCTACGCCCGCACCCACGGCCCGTTCCCGACCGGGCAGCTGACGGGGCGCTACGGCGTCGACCCCGGCCCGGCGCTGCGCGAGCTGGAGGCCGAAGGGGCGCTGGTCCGCGGTGAGCTCCTGCCCGGGGGGACCGAGCGCGAGTGGTGCGATTCCGACGTCCTGCGCCGGGTCCGGCGGGCCTCGCTGGCGCGGCTGCGCAAGGAGGTCGAGGCGGCCGACCGCACCGAGCTGGCCCGCTTCCTGCCCAGCTGGCAGAACGTCGACGCCTTCCGCCCGGCGGGCGCCGGCCCGGACCGCCTGCGCGAGGCCCTGGTGCCGCTGCAGGGCGTGGCGCTGACGCCGAAGGTGTGGGAGCGCGACGTCTTGCCGCGGCGGCTCGGCGCCTACTCGCCGAACTGGCTCGACCAGCTCTGCACCAGCGGCGAGCTGATCTGGATCGGGGCCGGGTCGCTGGGGCGCAGCGACGGTCGCGTCGCCCTCTACTTCCGCGAGGACGTCCGCCTCGCCGGGCCGCCGCCCGCCAACGGCAAGCTGGAGGTCCCGCAGGGGGAGGTCGCCGACGCGATCCGCGAGCGGCTCGCCGCCGGGCCGTCCTTCTGGCTCGACCTGGTCGCCGACATCGAGCAGCCCGCCGAGGACCTCCACAACGCGCTCTGGGACCTCGCCTGGTCGGGCGAGGTGACCAACGACGCCTTCTCACCGCTGCGGGCGCCGCGCCTGCGGGCGGTCCCGCAGACCGAACGGGCCGGGCGCCGCTTCGCCCGCCGCCGCTCCAGCACCGGCGCCGCCGTGCAGGGCCGTTGGTCGCTGACCGCACCGATCTTCGCCGGCGCCCCCGGGCCCGGCGCCCGCCTGCGGGCCCAGGCCGAGCTGATGATGGAGCGCTACGGGATCGTCACCCGCGAGACGGTGCTCGCCGAGGGCGTCCCCGGCGGCTTCTCGACCCTCTACTCGGAGCTCGGCAACCTGGAGCTGCTGGGGACGGCGCGGCGCGGCTACTTCGTCGAGGGGCTCGGGGGAGCCCAGTTCGCCCTCCCCGGCGCGGTCGAGCGCCTGCGCTCGCTGCCCGAAGCGCAGGGCGAGTACCTGGTCCTGGCGGCTACCGATCCGGCCAACCCCTACGGGGCCTCGCTGCCCTGGCCGAAGCTGGAGGGCGGGCGGCGCCCCGGCCGCACCCCCGGCGCCTACCTGCTGCAGCGCGACGGCGAGCCCGAGGTCTTCGTCGAGCGCGGCGGCCGCGGCCTGCTGCGCCTGCGCGAGATGTCCGAGGACGAGCTCGGCGCCGCGATGCAGGCCCTCGCCGACGCCGTCAGCGCGGGCCGGCTGCCGAAACTGGCGATCGAGAAACTCGACGGCGACGCGGTGATCGGCTCCGGCCACGAGGAGGCGCTGATCGCCGCCGGCTTCAGCCGCGGCCCCCGCAAACTCACCGCCACCCCCGCCTGACCCCCCACCGATGCGTTCGCACTTTTCCCCGGATACCGGGCATTAATGCGAACGCATCGGGTGGGGGGCGACTCTTCGATGGGCTGTGTGTCCGTCTCGCAACAACATCGCGGCGGACCGTTGCCATAATCGACGAGGGTGCCTGAGACCACGGAGCAGAGCGCGGTCGAGCTGCTGAGGAGCGTGCCGCTCTTCGCAGACCTCGAGGAGGGAGAGCTGGAGCGCTTCTCCCACGTCGCCGTGCCCCGATCCTTCCCCGCCGGCACGCGCGTCTTCCACGAGGGCGACAGCTCCGACGCCTGCTACATCGTCAGCGAGGGCAACTTCCGCGTCACCCGCGAACACTCCGACGGCCGGGCGATCACCCTGGCGACGCTGGGGCCGGGGGAGATCTTCGGCGAGCTGGCGATGCTCGACGGCGACAAACGCTCCGCCTCGGCCGAGTCGATCACCGACGGCACCCTGCTGGCATTGCCCGCCAACGACGTCCGCAGCCTGCTGGCGCGGAACCCGGAAATCGCGCTGAAGCTGGTCGCCGGGCTGGTCCGGCGGCTGCGCGCCGCCAACGCGCGCCTCTCGCGCCAGTCCTTCCAGACGGTGCCCAGCCGGGTCGCCGGGATCCTCCTGCAGCTGAGCCGCGACGGGCAGGGCGAGGACGGCCAGGAAACCGAGGTGACGATCCGGATGAACCAGACCGACCTCGCTCAGCTGGCGGGGACCTCGCGCGAGTCGGTAAGCCGCTTCCTGGCGGAGCTCGAGCGGGCCGGCGTGGTGCGCTCGGGGCGCGGCCGGGTCACGGTCTTGCAGCCTGGGAAGCTGCGGAACTACATCTATTAGGGGCGTTCCGAGGGGGCGGCTGGGGCGGCCCCTTCTCTCACGAACTGCGGGAGGTTCGTT
>DATJUK010000045.1:0-12893 GCA_035502495.1 Solirubrobacterales bacterium | reverse complement strand
TCGTCGGAGACGGTGAAGCCGATCGAGGTGTTCTTCGAGATCTCGGCGGCGCCGATGTTCGAGGTCATGATCACGATCGCGTTGCGGAAGTCGACCGTGCGGCCCTGGGCGTCGGTGAGGCGCCCGTCCTCGAGGATCTGCAACAGGATGTTGAAGACGTCGGGGTGGGCCTTCTCGATCTCGTCCAGGAGCAGCACCGAGTACGGCTTGCGGCGCACGGCCTCGGTCAGCTGGCCGCCCTCGTCGTAGCCGATGTAGCCCGGGGGCGAGCCGACCAGGCGGCTGACCGCGTGCTTCTCCATGTACTCGGACATGTCGATCCGGACCATCGCCTCCTCGTCGCCGAAGAGGAAGTCGGCGAGGGTGCGGGCGAGCTCGGTCTTGCCGACCCCGGAGGGGCCGAGGAAGATGAACGAGCCCGCCGGCCGTTTCGGATCCTTGATCCCGGCGCGGGAGCGGCGGATCGCTTTCGACACGGCGGTGATCGCGACCTCCTGGCCGATCACGCGCTTGTGGAGTTCCTCCTCCATGCGGATCAGCTTCTTGGTCTCGGCCTCGGTCAGTTTGAAGACCGGGATCCCGGTCCACATCGAGACGATGTCGGCGATCTCCTCCTCGCCGACGACCGGGCGTTCGCCGTTCTCACCCTCGGCCCACTCGTCTTCGAGCTGGCGCTTGCGGGTGGTCAGCTGGCGCTCCTGATCGCGCAGGTTGGCGGCTTTTTCGAACTCCTGGGCCTCGATCGCGGCCTCCTTGTCGCGCCGCGTCGCCTCGATTTCCTCCTCGAGGTCGCGGTAGACCGGCGGCGTCGACATCGACTTGATGCGCAGCCGCGAGCCCGCCTCGTCGATCAGGTCGATCGCCTTGTCGGGCAGGAAGCGGTCGGAGATGTAGCGGTCGGCCAGTTCGGCGGCCGCTTCCAGCGCTTCGTCGTTGATCGTGACCTTGTGGTGCTGTTCGTAGCGCTCGCGCAGGCCCTCGAGGATGCGGACCGTGTCCTCCGGCGAGGGCTGGTCGACCCGGATCTGGGCGAAGCGGCGCTCCAGCGCCGAGTCGCGCTCGAGGTACTTGCGGTACTCGTCGAGGGTCGTCGCGCCGATCGTCTGCAGCTCCCCGCGGGCCAGGGCCGGCTTCAGGATCGAGGCGGCGTCGATCGCCCCCTCGGCGGCGCCGGCGCCGACCAGGTTGTGGAGCTCGTCGATGAACAGGATGATGTCGCCGCGCTGGGTGATCTCTTTCATCACCTTCTTGAGGCGCTCCTCGAACTCGCCGCGGTACTTCGAGCCGGCCACCAGGGCGGCCAGGTCGAGCGTGTAGATCTGTTTGTTCTTCAGCAGCTCCGGGACCTCGCCCGAGTTGATCTTGGCGGCGAGCCCCTCGACCACGGCGGTCTTGCCGACGCCGGGCTCCCCCAGCAGCACCGGGTTGTTCTTGGTGCGGCGGGAGAGGATCTGCATGATCCGCTCGATCTCGGTTTCGCGACCGATCACCGGGTCGAGCTTGCCCTCCTCGGCGAGGCGGGTCAGGTTGCGGCCGAACTGGTCGAGCAGTTTCGAAGATTTTTTGCCCTCGCCCGAACCGCCCGAGCCGGAGCTGCCCTGGCGGCGGCCGCCGGGGCCGGAGAGCATCCGGATGACCTCGTTGCGGATCTTGTCGCTGTCGGCGTCGAAGTCGAGCAGGATGCGGGCGGCGACGCCCTCGTTCTCGCGCACCAGGCCGAGCAGGATGTGCTCGGTGCCGATGTAGTTGTGGCCGAGGCTGAGCGCCTCGCGCAGCGCCAGCTCCAGCACCTTCTTGGCGCGCGGCGTGAACGGGATCTGGCCGGAGGTGACCTCCTCGCCGGAACCGACGATGCGGACCACCTGCGAACGGACGCGTTCGACGGTGATGTCGAGGGACTCGAGAACGCGAGCGGCAAGCCCCTCCTCCTCACGGAGGAGACCGAGAAGGATGTGCTCGGTACCGATGTAGTTGTGCTTGAGCGTCCGCGCCTCCTCCTGCGCAAGGACGACTACCTGACGAGCCCGCTCAGTGAATCGCTCGAACAAATCCAAAACCTCTTCTTGGTCGCACCCGGGGACAACCCCGGATTGAAGACGGCGACGCCTTGTCCTTCATCGGATGACGCCGTTTCGTCCCTTAACTCTACCGGGGTCGTCGGGTCGGCTTTGTGCGCATGTCGCACGTAAGTAGCGAGGTTTCTGAGGGAATTCGACGGAAAGTTGGGACGAATTTCCCGATCCGGCCTCCAAGGCGGGCTTCTCAGGTGCGCATTGCCGGGAAAAGCAGCACTTCGCGCAGGCTCTGGGCGCCGGTGAACATCATCACCAGGCGGTCGATGCCGAGGCCGACGCCGCCGGTCGGCGGCATCCCCTGTTCGAGCGCCTCGACGAACGCCTCGTCGTAGGGCTGGGCCTCGTCGTCGCCGCGGGCCAGCTCGGCGGCCTGCTGCTCGAAGCGGCGGCGCTGCTCGTCGGGGTCGTTCAGCTCGGAGAAGGAGTTGGCGATCTCGACCCCGCCGACGAAGGCCTCCCAGCGCTCCACCACGCCCGGCTCGGTCCGGTGCGCCTTGGCGAAGGGCGAGAGCTCGACCGGATAGTCGAGGACGAAGGTCGGCTGGATCAGCCCCGGCTCGACGTCGCGCGAGAGCAGGCCGTCGACCAGCTTGCCCCAGCCCTCGCTCGGGTCGGGCTCGGTCCCCATCGCCCGGGCCAGCGCCTCGCGGGTCGGGTGCTCGGCGATGTCGATCCCGGAGCGCTCGAGGATCGCCTGGCGCAGGGTGATCCGTCGCCAGGGCGGGGCGAAGTCGATCTCGACCTCGCCGCGCCGCACCTTCGTCGTGCCGAGCGTCCGCTCCGCCACTTCGGCGACCAGCCGCTCGAGGTCGTGGGCGGTCTTCTCGTAGTCGGCGTAGGCCTCGTACCACTCCAGCATCGTGAACTCGGGGTTGTGCTTGTGCGAGACGCCCTCGTTGCGGAAGTCCTTGCCCAGCTCGTAGACCCGGTCGATGCCGCCGACGACGAGTTTCTTCAGGTAGAGCTCGGTCGCGATCCGCAGGTAGAAATCGCGGTCGAGCTGGTTGTGGTGGGTGGTGAAGGGACGGGCGAGCGCGCCGCCGTAGAGCGGCTGCAGAACCGGCGTCTCGACCTCGACGTAGCCGTGCTCGTCGAGCCAACGGCGGATCTCGGTGATCGTGCGGGCGCGGATCTGGAAGAGCCGGCGGCTCTCCTCGTTCCCCAGCAGGTCGAGCTCCCGCCGGCGGAAGCGGGTCTCGGTGTCCTGCAGGCCGTGGACTTTGTCGGGCGGCGGGCGCAGGCTCTTGGAGAGCAGGCGCCAGTGGTCGATCGCCAGCGACAGCTCGCCGCCGCGGCGGGTCGCCAGCGCGGTGCCCTCGACGCCGACGATGTCGCCGAGGTCGAGGTCGACGAGGAGCGCGTAGGCCTCCGGTCCGAGCAGATCCTCGCGCGCGTGCAGCTGGATCTGGCCGCTGCCGTCGCGCAGGTCGATGAAGGCGTTCTTGCCGTGGCCCCGCCGCGCCGTGATCCGCCCCGCCACCCGGTGGCGCGACTCGGTTTCGGCGCCCGCGGCCAGCCCCTCGTGCTCGACCCGCACCGCCGCGATCTCTTCGCGGTCGGAGAACTCGTGAGGAAACGGCTCGATCCCGGCGTCCCGGATCCGCCCGAGCTTCTCGCGCCGGTCCTTCAGGACATCGGAAAGTTCAGGTTGGTCGGTCACCGCTGAGAAGTGCCTAGAAGCAAGCAGGTCGGGGGATGCAGGCCGGAGCCGCAAGCGAGCGTACTCCAGTACGTGAGCGCAGCGGCGAGGACCGAAGACCCCGAGTTGCGCCGCTTATAGGCGCTCTCAGGGCTGCTCGATTTTCGTGATTTTGAATTTTTTCTTCGCCCCACGCGGCGGCTCGACGGTGACGATGTCGTTCCGCTTCTTCCCCAGCAGGGCCTTGCCGATCGGCGACTCGTTGGAGAGCTTGTGCTCGACCGGGTTGGCCTCGGTCGAGCCGACGATCTGGAATTTCTGCGAGTCGCCGGTCTTCTGGTCTTTCACGTGCACGATCGAGCCGAAGCCGACCTCGTCGGAGGAGATCGCGTCCTCGTCGATCACCGTGGTGCGACGGAGCCGCTCTTCGAGCTGAGCGATGCGGCCCTCCAGCAGGGCCTGTTCGTTCTTCGCGTCGTCGTATTCCGCGTTCTCCGAGATATCGCCGAATTCGCGCGCCTCTTTGATGCGCGCCGCGACCTCACGGCGTTTGGTCGTCGAGAGGAACTCGATTTCCTCTTTCAGCTTCTCGAGCCCCTCGGGGGTGATGACAGCCTGACGACTCACTTCTACAACCTCGCTTTGCGTGGAAAGAGCCCCTCGCAAGGAGCTCCGAGACCAAGAAAATCCCCGGAAACGGCCTTCCTGGCTTGCCATTCCCGGATCAGGGAGCGCGGAAGTATAGCGAGGCTGTAACAGCGGCCAAATCGGCCTGCTAGGCGACCCCGACAGGTGTCCGCGCGGCTTCGATCAGCTGCCTGGCGCGGCTCAGGTCGGCGCTCCGCTGCAACTCGTCGCGAACCTCCTTGTCGGCCCCGATACCTTCGAAGTACCAAGGGTAGAACTTGCGCAGGTAGCGCTCGGCGCGCGCGGCTCCGAGGTGCTCCTCGGCCCGGTCGAGCACCCAGAGCAGCTCGTCGGCCACCTCGGCGCGGCTCGGCGGTGCGGCGCGGCGGCCGGTCAGCTCCTCGAACACCCACGGGTTGCCGAGGCTGCCGCGGGCGATCATCACCGCGTCGGCTCCCGACTCCTCGTAGGCCTGGCGCGCGGCGGCGGCGCTGGAGAGGCCGCCGGAGACGATCACCGGCACCTCGATCCGCTCGGTCAGCTCGCGGGTCAGGGCGTAGTCGGGCTGCCCCTTGTGGCCCTTGGTGGCGGCGCGCGGGTGGAAGCCGATCGCCGCCACCCCGGCCTCCTCGGCGAGGCGGATCGCGAGGTCGAAGCCGGAGCGGTCGCCGGCCTCGATCCCGGAGCGCAGCTTCACCGTCACCGGCAGGCCGCTGCCCTCGCGGGCGGCGCGGGCGAGCGCCAGGGCCAGCTCGGGATCGCGCAGCAGCTGCGCGCCCGCCCCGGTCTTGCGCACCTTCGGCACCGGGCAGCCCATGTTGATGTCGATCAGGTCGGCGCCCGCGGCGGCGGCGATCGCGGCGCCGGAGCGCATCACCTCGGCGTCGTGGCCGAAAAGCTGGATCGAGACCGGGTGCTCGTCGGGGTGCAGGACCAGGAGCTCGCGCAGGGTGCGCTCGTTGCGGTAGTGGAGGGCGAAGCTGGAGACCATCTCCGAGACGGCGAGCCCGGCCCCGTGGCGTTTCGCCTGCAGGCGCACGAACCAGTTGCCGATCCCGGCCAGCGGCGCGAGCAGCACCCGGTTGGCGATCGGCACGCCGCCGATCTCGAACGGGTCGGTCAGCTCAGGGCGCGTTGCGCTCATGGATCAGCCGCAGCCCTTTGAGGGTGAGCAGATCGTCGACCAGCTCGATCGTCTCGCAGAAGGGGACGATCGCCGAGGCCAGGCCGCCGGTGGCGAGCAGCTTCGGCTCCGGCAGTTCGGTTTCGAAGCGGCTGACGATCCCGTCGATCATCCCGGCGAAGCCGTAGATGAAGCCGGAGTTGATCGCCGCCCGGGTGGAGCGGCCGATCGCCGTCTCCGGCTCGTCGAGGTCGATCCGGGTGATCCGCGCGGCGCGGTCGATCAGCGCGGTGAGCGCGATCTCGAGGCCGGGGCCGATCGCGCCGCCGAGGTAGGCGCCGTCGGCGGAGACCGCGTCGATGTTGATCCCGGTGCCGAAGTCGACCACCACGCAGGCCTCGCCGAAGCGCTCGTAGGCGGCGATCGCGTTGACCAGGCGGTCGGCGCCGACCTCCAGCGGGTTGTCGATCCGGATCGGCATGCCGCTCTTCACGCCCGGGCCGATCGTCAGGCACTCCGCTTCCAGGTAGCGCTCGGTCATCCGCTCAAACTGGCTGCCGAGCGGCGGCACCACCGAGGAGACGACCACCGCGTCGATGTCGCCGAAGTTCATCTCGCTGAGGTTGAAGAAGCCGGCGATCCGCTCGCCCAGCTCGTCGCCGGTGGCGCCGGAGCGGGTCTGGAAGCGCCAGTGCTCGATCAGCTCCTCCCCTTCGAAGGCCCCGAGGTGAGTTTGGGTGTTGCCGATGTCGACGGCGAGCAGCATGGGCGCACAGTGTCTATCCGAAAACCCCCGCGCGCGGGTTCCCGGAGAGACACTAGGATCGTTTCATGGGAGCCCGACTTTTCGTCATCCCGGCGTCGCACCCGGCGACGACGGCGGCGCTGATGCTCGACTTCAAGGGCATCCCCTACAAGCGCACCGACCTGATGCCGGTCGTCTCCAAGGGCGTCCTGCGGGCGGCGGGCTTCCCCCGCGTCACCGTGCCGGCGCTGAAGATCGAGGGCGAGAAGGTGCAGGGCTCACGCGAGATCGCCCGGGCGCTCGACCGGATCCGGCCCGAGCCGCCCCTCTTCCCCGCCGACCCCGACCGGCGCGCGGCGGTCGAAGACGCCGAGCGCTTCGGCGACGAGGAGCTCCAGCACCCGATCCGCCAGCTGCTCTGGTGGGGCTTCAAGCACGACAAGGAGAACCTGCGCGGCTACTCCGAGGGCGCCAGGCTGGGTGTGCCGATCGGCCTCGCGATCAAGACCGGCGGACCCCTGGTCGCCCTCTCGGCCCGCTTCAACGAAGCCAACGACGCGACCGCCCGCGCCGCCCTGGCCGCGCTCCCTGACCTGCTCGACCGCGTCGACGCCTACATCGCCGCCGGCACGATCGGCGGCGAGCAGCCGAACGCCGCCGACTTCCAGATCGCCACCTCGATCGGCCTGATGCTCACCCTCGACGACCTGAAGCCCTTGATCGAACCGCGTCCGGCCGCTGCCCTGGCGATGCGGATCGTCCCGGACTACCCCGGCCACACCCCGCCGATCCTGCCCCCGGCCTGGCTGCCCGCGGCGCCCGCCGCGGCCTGAGCTGCGTCCCCGATCTCGTTAGTCTGGGCGCCGCGTCCACGCGGGCGCGCGGCAGAAGATCCGGTGGGGGGCGGGATGCGTTTCGCTTACATGGATGAGGCAGGGAACACCGGGCGACGCTTCGACGATGCCGACCAGCCGATCCACCTGATCCTCACGCTCGTCGTCGACGAGGCAAGGATCTCAGCGCTGCACGAGCATGTCCGCGAAGCGGGAAGGCGGCATTTCCCTGACTGCTGCGACGACCCGAAGTTCGAGTTTCACGGTCAGCATCTCTACGCCGCGCGCGGCTTCTGCGGAGAGATGGAGCCGGGGAAGCGGATCGAAATCTTCGATGACGTTCTGGCCGGCATCGAGCTGGCGGAGGCGGACGTCATCGTCCGCGGGGTCCAGAAGCCTGGTCTGGCTCGGCGCTACGGGAATCCCTACCACCCGCACGACATCGCCCTGATGTACACGATCGAGTCGATCGAGCGGCTCGCGAGAAGCGAGGACTGCCAGGTGCTACTCGTGGCCGACGAGGCGAAAGAGATCGAAGACTCGGCTCGCCGGGATCTGGCGGCCTACCAGGAGATGGGCACGGCCTGGGGCATCTACAAGGAGCAGATCGACCACATCGTCGACACGATCCACTTCGTCGCCTCGCATCAGAACGGCGCCATCCAGGTCGCCGACTGCGCGACGTTCGTCGCCTCGCGGATGCGCAGGATCCAGGCGGGCTCGGTCCAAGACGGCCCGGCGTCGGAAGCCATCGAAGGCCTCTGGGAGCGCCGGATCGAGCCGTTCCTCCACGCCAACGAAGTCTGGTACCCGTAGAACGAAGAAGCCCCGCACCAGGCGGGGCTCGTTCAGAAGTTTGTGCCGACCAAGGGACGAATCCTGAAGCTCGCGGGTGCAAACCTGCTCTCAGCCAGCTGGTCCAAGGTAGCAGGCACCGATGACGTTCAGCGGTCGGTCGCGACGGGCTCAGGCCGGAAGCTGTCTCGCTGACGCACACGGCCGTCGGGCCCGTGCAGGACGAACTCGGACCGGTTCTCGCGGGCCAGACGTTGGCCGACCTGCGTCGCCTGCCGACGACTCGGATACCGGTGCGACGCGGCCTCGCCATCGATCTCGACGATCCAACCCTCGCCACTCGGAACCACGTGGACGCTCTTGCTCATCGCTCCCCCTTTCAGGTCGGTAGACCTCGCCGACAAGTCTGGCAACGGTCCCAGACGAGGAACCGGCTTTGAAAATCCGGACTACGCGAGCGGGTCGCGGCGCTCGGCGCGCTGCTCGTCCTCGGGGAGGGCGTCGAGGGCGTCGGCGAGGGCGGTGCCGTCGGGGAGGGTCAGGTCGGGGTCCAGCTCCAGCAGCGGGGCGAGGACGAAGCGGCGGTTGCGGACCTGGGGGTGCGGCAGGGTGAGGCGGTCGGTGACCAGCTCGACGTCGCCGAGGAGCAACAGGTCGACGTCGAGCGGCCGCGGGCTGTGGCGGGGCAGGTCGAACTGGCGCCCGCGCTCGGCCTCGACCGCCTTGCAGGCGTCGAGCAGCTCCTCCGGCCCCAGCGCGGTGCGGATTCGCACGGCGGCGTTGAGGAAATCGGGCTGGTCGAGGATCTCCCCCACCGGCTCGGTGACGTAGGTCGAGGAGACGGCCGTGACCTCGACGCCCTGGGGAGGCAGCAGTCGCAGCGCCGCCCGCAGGTGTCCTTCCGAGTCGCCGACGTTGGAGCCGAGGCCCAGGTAGCCGGTCCGCGCGGGCACGCCGGCAGTCTCAGTCGTCGGAGCCGTCGTCGTCGTCGACCGCCCGCTCCTGGGTGATCTCGACGGCGACCTCCTGGATCGCCAGCGGCAGCGGCGGCTCCGGCTTGGCGGCACGGACGCGCACCGACTCGCAGCCGTAGCGCTCGATCAGGCGTTCGCCGACCACGTGGGCGAGGCGCTCCAGGGTGCGGTAGCTGCGCTCGGTGGCGACGAAGGCGACGATGTCGCAGACCTCGGCGTAGTCGACCGTGTCCTCGAGCCGGTCGGTGAACATCGCGTCGCAGTCGGGCACGTCGAAGGAGACGTCGAACTCGAGCCGCTGGCCGACCTCCTGCTCGGCTTCGCTCACCCCGTGGTGGGTGTAGATCGAGAGGCCGCGCAGCTCGACTTCGGCGCTCGACTCGATCCCGCCGTTGGGCGAGTCCGGATTGATCGAAGGCTCCGGGTCGGACACACGGAGAAACCTACCCAAGGGTCCGACCCGGCGGGATCAGGCCCTCAGGACCGCGCTCGCCACGGTCAAGGCCTCGGACATCTCGCGCACGTCGTGGACGCGGAGGACGGAGGCGCCCGCGGCAGCGGCGAGGACCGAGGTGGCGATCGTGCCGCCGAGGCGGTCGTCGGCCTCCGAGCCGTCGGCGCGGCCGATGAAGCTCTTGCGCGAGGTGCCGACCAGGATCGGCCGGCCGAGGGAGACCAGCTGGTCGAGACCGCGCAGCAGTTCGAAGTTGTGCTCGGCGGTCTTGCCGAAGCCGATCCCGGGGTCGAGCCAGACCCGCGACGCGTCGATCCCGGCGGCCACGGCGGCGTCGAGGCGGGCGGCGAGGAAGTCGCGCACCTCGGCGACGACGTCGTCGTATTCGGGGTTCACCTGCATCGTCCGCGGGTCGCCGGCCATGTGCATGAGGACGAGCCCGGCCCCACGCTCGGCGACCAGCGCCGCCATCTCCGGGTCCCCGCGCAGCGCCGTCACGTCGTTGACGATCGTCGCCCCCGCATCGAGCGCCGCCGCGGCGACGGCCGCCTTCGAGGTGTCGACCGAGACCTCGATCCCGAGCCCCGCCAGCCCCGCCACCACCGGCCCGACCCGGCGCAGCTCCTCCTCGACCGCCACCGGCGCCGCCCCCGGCCGCGTCGACTCCCCGCCCACATCAACGATGTCCGCCCCCTGCGCCACGAGCTCCTCCCCATGAGCGATCGCAGCCCGCGGATCCAGGTACAGACCCCCATCTGAAAACGAGTCGGGAGTCACGTTCACCACCCCCATCAGCCTTACGTCCATAGGCGGATTATCTCTGTGTTCCACAGGCGGGGGGCCAGGTGACCCGAGAGCTGACGGATACTCAAAAAGCCGGTCTAGTTAGACCGGCTTTTGTCAGAGCGAGGGTCACCTGACCCCGCCCCGCAAGCTAAGAAGCGTCGCCCCCGGCAAACCCGGGCCGCGGCCGCGGCAATGGACGTGCACCCTCACGAGCAGCGGGCTCGGGCTCCGGAACCGCCTCCGCCGGGGGCGTCGACTCCTCGTCGTCGTGGAAGACCTCGTCCTCCGGCTTGCCTTCGAGCAGCGCGACGAACTCGTCGGCCTCGATCGTCTCCCGCTGCAGCAGCAGCTTGGAGATCCGCTCGAGCTGCTCGGAGTTGTCGTTCAGCAGGCCCTTGGCGGTCTGGTGGGCGCTCTCGACGATGCGGCGGATCTCGTCGTCGATCTCGCGCGCGATCTCGTCGGAGTAGTCGGGCTCGGAGGAGAACTCGCGGCCGAGGAACGGCTGCCCCCGGTCATGGCCGAAGACGCGCGGGCCGAGGCGCTCGCTCATCCCGAACCGCATCACCATCTGCTTCGCCGACTCGGTCACCTTTTCGAGGTCGTTGGAGGCGCCGGTGGTGATTTCGCCGAAGACGATCTCCTCGGCGGCGCGGCCGCCCAGGGTCATCGCCATCGTGTCGGTCAGCTCCATGCGGGTGGTGAGGAACTTGTCCTCGGTCGGCAGGCTGATCGTGTAGCCGAGCGCCTGGCCGCGGCTGATGATCGAGATCTTGTGGACCGGGTCGGTGTGCTCGAGCAGCTGCCCGACGATCGCGTGGCCGACCTCGTGGTAGGCGGTGACGAGCCGCTCCTTCTCCGACATGACCCGGGTTTTCTTCTCCGGGCCGGCGATCACCCGCATGATCCCCTCCTCGAGCTCCTTCATCGAGATCTCGCGGTTGCCCTGGCGGGCGGTGAGGAGCGCCGACTCGTTGATCAGGTTGGCGAGGTCGGCGCCGGTGAAGCCGGGGGTCTGGCCGGCCAGCGTGTCGAGGTCGATGTGGCGGGCGAGCGGCTTGCCGCGGGTGTGGACTTCGAGGATGTGCTTGCGGCCTTTGCGATCGGGCCGGTCGACGACCACCTGGCGGTCGAAGCGGCCGGGCCGCAGCAGCGCCGGGTCGAGGATGTCGGGGCGGTTGGTGGCGGCGATCAAGATGATGTTGTCCTTCATCTCGAAGCCGTCCATCTCGACCAGCAGCTGGTTCAGCGTCTGCTCGCGCTCGTCGTGACCGCCGCCCATGCCGGCTCCGCGGTGGCGGCCGACAGCGTCGATCTCGTCCATGAAGATGATGCAGGGCGAGTTCTGCTTCGCCTGCTCGAAGAGGTCGCGGACGCGGCTGGCGCCGACGCCGACGAACATCTCGACGAAGTCCGAGCCGGAGATCGAGAAGAAGGGCACCCCCGCCTCGCCGGCGACGGCGCGGGCCAGCAGCGTCTTACCGGTGCCGGGAGGTCCGTAGAGCAGGACGCCCTTGGGGATCCGCGCGCCGAGCGCCTGGAACTTCTTCGGGTTCTCGAGGAATTCTTTGATCTCCTCCAGCTCCTGGACCGCCTCGTCCACCCCGGCGACGTCGCGGAAGGTGATCTTGGGCGCGTCCACCGACATCCGCTTGGCTTTCGATTTGCCGAAGTTCATCACCCGTGAGCCGCCGCCCTGCATCTGGTTCATCAGGAAGATCCAGAAGCCGAAGAAGAGGACGAAGGGCAGGATGTAGGTGAGCAGCGAGAGGATGCTCGAGCTGCCGGTGCCGTGGACGGTGGTGTCGACTTCGTGTTCGTCGAGCAGGTTGATCAGTTCGCTCTCGGTGTTGGCCGGATAGCCGGTGGAGAAGCTTTCGCCGTTCTTCTCCTTGATGTCGAGCGAGAGGTCCTTGTTGTTGATCGTCGCCGATTCAACTTTGTTTTCGGCGATCAGCCCGGTTTTCGGGTTGATGATCTGCGTGTAGGAGGGCGCTTCCGTGCCCGGATCGTTGGTGATCACGCGCTGGGCGATGAAGGCCAGGATGACCACCAGCAGGATCGGAAATGCCGCGCTTTTGAAGAACCGTCTCAAGGGAGAAAAATCAGCGTACCAGGGCGGTTTCGCCGCTCACTGAACCAACGCGGCAACGTAATCCAGGTTGCGGTAGCGCTGAGCGTGGTCAAGGCCGTACCCGATCGCGAACTCGTTGGGGATCTCGAAGCCCACGTACCTGACCGGCAGGTCGACGCGCAGCCGCTCCGGCTTGGTCAGGAGCGCGCAGACCTCGAGCGAGGCGGGGTCGCGCGCGCCCAGGTTCCGCATCAGATATTGGAGGGTGAGCCCGGAGTCGATGATGTCCTCGACGATCAGCACGTCGCGGCCCTGGATCGAGGCGTCGAGGTCCTTGAGGATGCGGACGACGCCGGAGCTGTCGGTCTGCGAGCCGTAGCTGGAGACGGCCATGAAGTCGACCTCGCAGGGGACGTCGATGTGGCGCATCAGGTCGGCGAGGAAGAGGACGGCGCCCTTCAGCACGCCGACCATCACCAGATCCCTGCCCGCGTAGTCCTTGGTTATCTGCTCGCCCAGCTCGGCGATCCGCTTCCGCAGTTCGTCGCTGGAGACGAGGGTCGCGCCGATCGACGGGTCGTCCACGGGCCGCAGTCTAGGGAGCGACAGGTCCGGCTTGTCCGCCGGTGGGGCTGGGCCGGTGGGCCGGCGGCTGGGGCTGGGTAAGGGACGCGAGGGACGGACGGCGAGGGACGGACGGCGAGGGACGGACGGCGAGGGACGGACGGCGAGGGACGCGGCCGTCTCGGCCACGGCCCGGGCAGGCTG
>DATJUK010000044.1:0-13351 GCA_035502495.1 Solirubrobacterales bacterium | reverse complement strand
CCAGATCGTCGGCTTCCTGATCTTCATGCTGGCCGGCTTCGCCGAGACCAACCGCACCCCGTTCGACATGCCCGAGGCCGACGCCGAGCTGGTCCAGGGCTTCATGACCGAGTACGGCGGCATGCGCTTCGGCTCCTTCCTCTTGGTCGAATACATGGAGATCCTGGTCGTCTCCGGGATCGCCGCGGCGATGTTCCTCGGCGGCTGGATGGGCCCCGGCCCGGGCTGGCTCGACCCGATCTGGATGCTGATCAAGATGCTCGCCCTGGTCTTCGTCTTCATCTGGGTGCGGGCGACCCTGCCGCGTCTCCGTTACGACCAACTCATGACCCTGGGGTGGAAAGTGCTGCTTCCGTTGGCGACCTTGAACGTGCTGGTGACCGCGGTGCTGGTGGTGGTCACGTGAGCGAGCAGAGCTTCGATCCGCAGACGGCTCCCTACCTCGACTCGGGTGACGTGGTCGAGGTGCAGCGCGGCCCCGAGCCGGGCGGCATCGGCGGCGCCTACCGCGCCTTCGGCGAGACCCTGCGGGGGCTGAAGACGACGATGTCGCGGCTGATCGAGGGCCCGCTGACGATCCAGTACCCGGAGGAGAAGACGCCGGTCTACCCGCGCTTCCGCGGCCGCCACAAACTGCACCGCTTCGAGGACACCGGCCTGGAGAAATGCGTCGGCTGCTCGCTCTGCGCCGCCGCCTGCCCGGCCGACTGCATCCGCGTCGTCGCGGCGGAGAACATCCCCGGCGAGCGCGTCTCCTCGGGCGAGCGCTACGCGGCGGTCTACGAGATCAACCTCTCGCGCTGCATCTTCTGCGGCTACTGCGAGATCGCCTGCCCGTTCGACGCGATCACGATGGGCCACGACTACGAGATGGCCGACTACAAGCGCACCGACCTGATCTTCACCAAGGAGATGCTGCTGGCGGAGCCGATCGAGCGCACGCCGCTGAAAAGCGAGGGCGAAGGCGTGGAGGACCGCTGATGGAAGCCGTGCTCTTCTTCCTCGCCGCGATCGGCGCGACCGGCGGCGCGATCGGGGTCGTCGCCCTGCGCAACCCCTTCTACAGCGTGCTGGCGCTGGTCGCCCACCTGTTCTCGCTGGCGGTGCTCTTCCTGCTGCTCACCTCGGCCTTCGTCGCCGCCGCCCAGGTGGTCGTCTACGCGGGCGCGGTGATGGTGCTCTACGTCTTCGTCGTCGCCTACGTGGGGAGTGACCACGAGCCGATGCTCGACCCAATCCCCGGGCAGCGCCTGTTCGCCGGCCTGCTCGCCTTCTTCCTCTTCGTCGAGGTCTCCGCCGCCGTCCTCTCCTCCGCCCTCAAGGCCCTCGGCACCCACGGCCCCGACGTCCCCGCCGGCTTCGGCGACCCCGCCGCGATCGGCACCCTCCTGCTGGAAAAGTTCCTCCTCCCCTTCGAGGCCTCCAGCATCCTGCTCCTGATCGCCGCCGTCGGCGCAATCGTCCTCGCGTCCCGCAAGCGCAACGGCGAGGCGGGCGGCGACCAGCGCAACGGCCGACAGGTCGGCGCGCAAACCCCATCCGTCGGAGCCCCCCGATGAACATCTCCTGGTACATCGTCCTCAGCGCCCTGCTCTTCACGATCGGCGCGATCGGCATCCTGATCCGCCGCAGCCCGATGGTGATCCTGCTCTGCCTCGAGCTGATGCTGAACGCCGCCAACCTGGCGCTGGTCGCCTTCAGCCGCGAGGTCGGCAACGCCCAGGGCCAGGTCTTCGCCCTCGTGGTGATGGTGATCGCCGCCTGCGAGGTGGTCGTCGGCCTCGGCCTGATCGTCGCGATCTTCCGCCGCAAGCTGCCGCTCGACGTCGACGACCTGCGGGAGCTGCGCGGATGAGCGCCACCAGCTGGGCCTGGCTGGTCCTCCTCTTCCCCCTGCTCGGCTCGATCACGATCGCGCTCGGCTTCCGCCGCACCTCCTGGCGCTTCGCCGGGATCGTCGGCACGGCGGCGATCGCGCTCGCCTTCGTCTGCGGGATCGGCGCCCTGGTCTGCCTGCTCGGCGAAGACCCCGAGGCGCGCCACCACGCGTCGTCGCTGTGGGAATACGCGAGCGTCGCCTCCTTGCAGATCAAGCTCGGGATCTACGTCGACCCGCTCTCGGTCTTCATGGTGCTGGTCGTCAGCGGCGTCTCCACCCTGATCCACCTCTACTCGTTCGGCTACATGCAGTCCGACCAGGGCTACCACCGCTTCTTCAGCTACCTGAACTTCTTCGTCTTCTCGATGCTGCTGCTGGTGCTGGCGGGGAACTTCGTCCTGCTGATCGTCGGCTGGGCCTTCGTCGGCTTCGCCTCCTACGCGCTGATCAGCTACTGGTACCGGCGCACCACCGCCACCCGGGCCGGGATGAAGGCCTTCGTGATCAACGTGATCGGCGACATCGGCCTGGTGCTGGCCGCCTTCCTGATCTTCCAGCAGCTCGGCACCTTCGAATACACCGAGGTCTTCGCCAAGGCGCCGCAGGTCTTCCACACCAACGAGTGGACGGTGACCGCGATCTGCCTGCTGCTCCTGGTCGGCGCCTTCGCCAAGTCGGCGCAGCTGCCCTTCCACACCTGGCTGCCGGACGCGATGGAGGGCCCGACCCCGGTCTCCTCGCTGATCCACGCGGCGACGATGGTGACCGCCGGCGTCTACCTGATCGCCCGCACCCACGTCCTCTTCGTGCTCGCCCCGACCGCCGCCGACATCGCCGCCTTCGTCGGCCTGGCGACGCTCCTGGTAGCCGCCTCGATCGCCCTGGTGATGACCGACCTGAAGCGGGCGATCGCCTACTCGACGATGAGCCAGATCGGCTACATGGTGGTCGGCGTCTCGATCGGCGCCTACAGCGCCGGGATGTTCCACCTGATGACCCACGCCTTCTTCAAGGCGCTGCTCTTCATGGCGGCCGGCTCGATCATCGCCGCGATGGCGAACGAGCAGAACATCGACAAGATGAGCGGCTTCGGCAAGGCGATGAAATTCACCTCGGTGACGATGCTCTGCGGGGCGCTGGCGCTGGCCGCCTTCCCGCTCACCTCGGGCTTCTTCTCCAAGGACGAGATCCTCGCCTACGCTTCGGCGCGCGGCGGCATGTACCTGATCTTCACCGTCCTCGGGTACTTCGGCGCGCTGCTGACCGCGATCTACACCTTCCGGCTGATCTTCCGGGTGCTGCGCGGGGACCCCTGCGCCGAGGCCCAGGAGCTGATCGACACCGGCCACGTCGCCCACGCCGAGGCGCCCTTCAACCCGGCGACCGGTGAGACCGAGGACACCGACGTCGGCTTCCCCGGCGCCGAGCACCACATCGCCGAGCAGTCGCCGCCGATGAAGCTGGCGATGGGCGTGCTGGCCTTCCTGGCGCTGTTCGCCGGCTTCATCCAGGTGCCGGGCGTCGACGAGACCGTCACCCACTTCCTCGACCCGGTCTTCGCCGACTCGCCGCTGGCGGCGATCCACCCGTCGAACACGGCGGCCTGGATCGGCCTCGCGATCGGCGCGGCGATCTCGCTCGCCGGGATCGCGATCGCCTACTGGCTCTACGTCGCCAGCCCGGAGACCCCGCGCCGGCTGCAGCAGCGCTTCGCCGCGGTCCACACCTTCCTCTACAACAAGTGGTACTTCGACGAGGCGATCGACTTCCTCGTCGTCCGGCCGGCGCTGGCGATCGGCCGCTTCGCCAACGACGTCTTCGAGCGCTTCGTCATCGACGGGGCGATCACCGGCGGCACCGAGGAGACGGTGGGCCGCGCCGGCGCGATCGTCCGCAGCTTCCAGAACGGCATCGTCCGCACCTACGGCCTCTTCCTGATCTTCGGCGCCGTCGGCCTCGCCCTCTACTTCCTGATCCAGCAGTCATGATCAACGCACTCCTCTGGGCACCCCTGGC
This sequence comes from Solirubrobacterales bacterium, assembly GCA_035502495.1. Classification (GTDB taxonomy): domain Bacteria; phylum Actinomycetota; class Thermoleophilia; order Solirubrobacterales; family 70-9; genus VAYN01. The sequence continues at coordinate 9,456 of DATJUK010000044.1, read as the reverse complement.
GTTCGGCGTCGTCGGCCTCTTCCTGCCGAAGAAGGCGGTCGGCTGGTGGGCGACCGCCGGCGCCCTGGCGACCCTGGCGATCGGCGTGATCATGGCCTTCGGCTTCGAAACCGGTGCCTCGGGCCTGCAGGACACGGTCAACACGACCTGGATCTCCGGCCTCGGCGTCGACTACTCGCTCGGGATCGACGGCCTGAACCTCTTCCTCGTGCTGCTGACCGCGGTGCTCTGGGTCGGCGGGATCGCCTTCGCCGCGTTCCGGGAACAGGAGCGCCCGCAGCTCTTCTTCTTCCTGATGCTGGCGGCGGAGACGGCGACGCTCGGCTCCTTTCTCTCCCAGGACCTGCTGCTCTTCGTCCTCTTCTTCGACCTGATGCTGGTGCCGTTCTACTTCCTCTTCGGCGCCTGGGGCGTGGACCGCTCGGCCGAAGGCGGCCCGACCGCGCCGCAGGCGACGCTGAAGATGATGGTCTACACGCTGATCGGCTCGCTGCTGATGCTGGTCGGGGCGATCGCCACCGCGATCATCTCCGCCCACGGCGGCCACCTCACCTTCTCGATCGAAGCGATCCAGCACCAGGGCGTGCCGCTCGGCAGCCAGCGCTGGATCTTCTGGTTCTTCGCCGCCGCCTTCCTGGTGAAGATGCCCGCCTTCCTCGTCCACGGCTGGATGCCGGACGCCTACCGGGCGGCGCCGCTGCCGGTGCTGATGGTCTTCTCCGGGGTGCTGGCGAAGGTCGGCGCCTACGGGTTCCTGCGGGTGGTGCTGCCGCTCTTCCCGGCAGCCACCTCGCAGTTCCAGACCGTGATCCTGCTGGTCGCCCTGGCCTCGATCCTCTACGGCTCGGTGATGGCCTTCACCCAGACCAACATCAGGCTGATCGCCGGGTACTCCTCGGTCGCCCAGCTCGGCTTCATCACCGCCGGGATCTTCGCCCTGCGCGCCGACGGTTCCGACGGGGCGATCCTGCAGATGGTCAACCACGGGCTCGTCGTCGCACCGCTCTTCATCATCGTCGCGATCCTGGTCGAGCGGACCGGCACCGAGGACCTGCGCTCGATGGGCGGGATGGCGATGCGGGCGCCGGTGCTGGCGGCCCTCTTCCTGATCGTCGCCCTGGCCACCCTGGCGATGCCCGGGTCGGCCAACTTCATCGGCGAGTTCTACATCTTGAACGGGCTCTTCCAGGCGAAGATCGTCTTCGCCTGCATCGCCATCTCCGGGGTCGCGATGTCGGCCTACTACGCGTTGCGGCTCTACCAAGGCACGATGCACAACCGCAAGCCCGACGGCATCGCCTCGCGCGAGATCAGCCTCCGCGACGGGGTGGTCCTGGCGCCGCTGGTCCTCTGCATCCTCGCCCTGGCGCTCTACCCGCAGCTGATCCTCCACCGCGCCGACCCGAGCGTGCAGCAGTCGGTCAGCGCGGTGACCGGCGGCGAATCCGAAACCCCCGACACGAATCTGGCGGTGAACAAGTAGATGGCCGGCGAAGGCTTCAACGCTCCCCACCTCGACTACGCCGGCCTGGCGCCGGTGATCGCCCTCACCGTCGGCCTCGTCGTGATCCTGATGAGCGGCGTCTTCGGCCCGACCAAGAAGTGGGCGCCCGGCCTCGCCGTGCTCACCCTGGGCGCCGCCGCGGGCCTGCTGCTCTGGCACTGGAACGACGACCTCAGCCTGGTCGCCGGGGCGCTGCGGGTGGACAACCTGGCGATCTCGATCTCGCTGATCGCGATCTTCAGCGCCTTCACCACGGTCCTCCTCTCGATCCGCGAGCGGGCCGCCGACGAAGCGGGCCACGGCGAGTACTACGCGCTGCTGATCGGCTCGGTGCTGGGGATGGTCCTGCTCGCCGAGGCCGACAACCTGGTCACCTTCTTCGTCGCCCTGGAGACGCTCTCGATCCCGCTCTACATCCTCTGCGCCACCAACCTGCGGCGCGAGGGCTCGCTCGAGTCGGGACTGAAGTACCTGATCGTCGGCTCGCTCGGTTCGGCGACGCTGCTCTACGGGATGGCCTTCATCTACGGCGGCACCGGCTCCACCGACTTCGCCGGGATCGCCCACGGGATCGAAGTCAAGGGGATGCTGCACGACCCGCTGATCCTGATCGGGATCGCGCTCGCCGCCGTCGGGCTCGCCTTCAAGACCTCGATCGCCCCCTTCCACCAGTGGACGCCCGACGTCTACCAGGGCGCCCCCACGCCGATCACCAGCTTCATGGCGGTGGCCACCAAGGCGGCGGCATTCGCCGTCTTCATCCGCTTCTTCGTCGTCGCCCTCGGCCCGGAGACCGGCGACTGGCAGATGGGCCTGGCGATCCTCGCCGCGATCTCGATCGTCGTCGGCAACGTCGGCGCGCTCGGCCAGGACTCGCTGAAGCGCCTGCTCGGCTACTCCGGCGTCGCCCAGGCCGGCTACATGCTCGGCGGCCTCGTGGTCGCCTCCGAAAAGGGCATCAGCTCGCTGGTCTTCTACCTCGCCACCTACCTGTTCATGAACCTGGCGGCGTTCGCGGTGGTCGTCGCCAGGGAGCGCGAGACGCCCTTCGGCGACGACATCCGCGGGGTCCGCGGGCTCGGCGCGGAGCGCCCCGCGCTCGCCTGGCCGCTGACGATCTCGATGCTGGCCCTCGCCGGGCTGCCGGCGACGGCGGGCTTCATCGGCAAGCTCTACCTGATCGAGGCACTGGTCGAAGGCAACTACCTCTGGCTGGCGATCTTCATCGTCGGCGGGACGATGATCTCGCTCGCCTACTACCTGCGGGTGGTGGCGGCGATGTGGATGCGGCCGGAGACCGAGGTGGCGACCCCGGGCCTCGCGACCGCCGGCGCCGGCCCCTCCGGCCCGGGCGGATCCACGCCGGTCATCGCCGGCGCCTCGCCGGAAGCCGATCCGGTCGATCCCGACGCCGGCCGCCGCTGGTACCTGGTCGGCCCGGCGGTCCTCGCCGCCGCGATCACCGTCTTCTTCGGCGTGATCCCGCAGCCGCTGGTGGATTTCGCCACCCACGCCGGCGCGTCGCTGTTCTAGGCCTGCCGACGCCACCCCGCTGAACGCCGGGCCGCCCCGGCCGATATACACCGGCCTCCGATGGGCGTCCTGCTTACCGCTGCTCTGATCGTCGCCGGCACCGCTGTCGGGGTCGGCGCCGAGCACCGGCACCCGACCGCGGCGATCGGGCTCGCGCGCAAGCTCCTGCTGGTGATCCTCTACGTGATGGTCCCGATCATCATCTTCTTCAACCTGGCGAGGGCCTCGATCAGCCTCGACAACGCGATGGGGCTGGCGCTGTCGCTGCTGATGATGATCCTGGTCGGCACGTTCGCCTGGTTCGTCGCGAGCCGGGTGCTGAAGCTCAGCCGCGCCCGGACCGGCGCGGTGGTGGTCGCCGCGATCGTCTCCAACACGACCTACGTGGGCTACCCGCTCACCGTCGCCCTGCTCGGCCATGACCATCTCTCCACCGGCGTGCTGTACGACGTCCTGGTCGGCGGCCCGGTGCTGATGCTGGGGGCATTCGGGGTGGGAGCCACCTTCGGCGACCAGGTGGGCGCGGGAACGGCGGCGCGGGTGAAGGCGTTCCTCACCCGCAACCCGCCCCTCTATGCCGCGATCCTCGGCCTGCTGGCGCCGCGGGCGCTGGCTCCGACGAGCCTGGTCGACGCCTCCCAGGTGCTGGCGATCGCGGTGCTGCCGATCGGCTTCTTCGCCGTCGGCGCGACCCTCGCCGAGGGCGCCGAGCACGGCGAGCTGCCCTTTCCACCGTCGCCGAACGCCCCGGTCGCGTTGGCGGTCTTCTCCCGCATCGCCCTCGCCCCCGCCCTGCTGATCCTGATCTCGGCGCCGCTGATCGACCTGCCCTCCGCCTACCGGCTGATGTCGGCGATGCCGACGGGCCTGAACGCGATGATCGTCTCCCATGCCTACGGGCTCGACAATCAGACGGTCGCCGAGGCGATCACCTGGTCGACGGCGATCGTGGTCGCCGCGGCATTAATCTCGCTCTTGCTCTAGGTCCCGATCCGTAGACCAACCGACCCAGCCTCCACTCCCGCTGATGCTCCAACACGCCGGCATCGAGGTGAAGCCCGCCGACCTCGACCGCACCCTCGAGTTCTTCGCGATCCTCGGCTTCACCGTCGTCCCCGACCCCTTCGACGGCGGCTTCACCTGGGTCGAGTGCGCCGGCACCCAGATCCACCTCATGCACGAGGACGAGCCGGTGGTCCCGCCCCGCGCCCACCTCGCCGTCGTCTGCCCCCAGATCGACGCCGCCCTCGCCCGCCTGCAGGAGCACGGCTTCGAGGTCGAACGCCGCCGCGAGCACTGGGGCGAGCCCCGCGCCCTCGCGATCGCCCCCGGCGGCCACCGCGTCGAGCTGATGAAGGCTCCGCCGCCGCGCACCGTGTGAACCCCGATCCGCGGTCGACTTTCCCGGCGCCACCGGGAGCGCGGTCGGCCTGACCCGCCGATGGCGCCGGTCAGGACGACCGCTCCTCGCAGCGCGCCGGTCAGGACGACCGCGCTCGGAGCCGCCATCTGGCGCCCGCCCGTTGCCGGTCAGGTGGAGCCCGTCGAGCCACTCGCCCGGGGTGTCGGCGCAGGAGTAGTCGCCGCGGGCGCGGGCGAAGAGGAGGGCGAGGCAGGTGCCGATGACGCGCTGGCCATAGGCGTTCGGGTGGAGGGATTCGCGGGTCGCGCCCTGGAGGAAGGAGAGGCGGCGGAACCACTCCGCCGTCAGCGGGGACGGGCCGGCCGGGCCGACGCGCCGGGCGCGGCGATCGCAGAGCTGGTGACCGTCGAAGGCATGGCCGAGGTCGAGGTACTCGGCGCCGCTCGCGGCCGCCGCCGCCGCGAGCATCCCACCGAGGTCGCCAGTGGCGCGATCCGCCGCCCAGTCGGCGTCGGCGTCCCAGACCGGGCAGCCGCCCTCCCTGAGCCTGCTCCAACCGTCCTCGGGGTAGCGGAACCAGCGGCCCTCGGGGAACGGCGAGGCGTAGCCCATCGCGACGAGGCGGTAGTCGGGCGGCGCGTAGCTCGCCGCGCGCAACGTCCGGCGCACTCCCCGCAGCGCCGCGGTCACCTCGCGCCGCGCCCGCGACAGCGCCCCCTGGATCGCGGCCTCGGCCCCGGCGTGGCAGGTCGCCGCTTCGTCCGCCGGGCTGCGCGCCCAGTCGAGCGCGCATTCGGCGACCAGCCCGCCGAAGCCGACGTCGTTGGCGCCCACCGTCACCACGACCATCCGCACCCGGTAGCGCCGCGCCACCGCCGCCAGCTGGTCGGCCTCGGGCGGCTCGCCGAAGTGGCCGGTTCCGCCTTCGGCACCGGGCCGGAGGTCGCGTGCCCTCGCCCCCGAGCAGGCCAGGTTCACCTTCGCCTCGACGGCGATCGGCGCGCTCTCGATCGGGGCGACGTCGGAGCGATGGCAGTCGTCGGCCTCGCTCGTCCCGTAGATCCGCGCCGGGTCGTAGTCGCAGCCGAGGGCGTCGCATCGATAGGCGGCCCGGTCGGTCCCCGACCTCGTCCCCAGGGCTTCGGAGCCGTTGCCCAGCCAGCGCCCGCCCTCACCCGAGATGAAGCTGTCCCCCATCGCGACGATCGCGGTCGGCCGCGCCGACGCGGGGGCGGCGAGGAGGAGAAGGGCGAGGCAGACGAGGGTGGCGATCCGCATGGCCGCCACCCAAGCGCGGGACCCGCGACGGGTCAAGCGCTCGCGCGCCTATTGGCCCGAAGCGGGGCGAATTGGCACATTCGAGTGCCGTTTCGGAACCATCGGGAGGGGGGCGTACGATGGCCCACCCATGCGTTACCCGACCGAACGATTCACCGCCGAGGAGCGGGCCCTGCTCGCCCCTCACTTCACCAACCTGGAGCGGCCCGTCTTCGCCCTCGTCAACCTTCCGGAGACCGTCAAAGGGGCGCTTTTTGCCCGCTATTCGCGGTATTCCGGGTCGGTCCGCCGCCTCTACCTCGACGAGTTCGCAGCCGACGCGCCGCAGGCCGGCCGCCCCTTCGACGCCGAGGAGGGCGCCCGCGCCGCGCAGCTCTACGAGCGCGTCTTCGTCGGCTACGGCGACGACTCGATCGCCCAGGTCGGCGGCGCCCACGTCGCCTGCGAGTGGGTGTCCAACATCCTCACCAAGCTGCTGCAGCGCGGCCGCCTCGCCTCCTATCTGGAGCAGTCGACCCGCTACATCCCCTACGACAAAGCGCTGCCCACGGGCGGCTACCGCTTCTACCGCGAAGACCGGCTCGGGCCTGAGTTCGTCGCCGCGATGGACGAGCTCTTCGTCATCTACTCGCGCTCGCTCGGCCTCGTCGAGGAGTGGGCGGCGGGCCGCTGGCCGCGTGGCGACGAGGAGCCCGAGGCGGCCTGGCGGCGCTCGATCCGGGCGAAGGCGCTCGACCTCCTGCGCGGCCTCTTGCCCGCGGCGACGCTCAGCCACGTCGGCATCTACGCCTCCGGCCAGGCCTACGAGCAGCTGCTGCTGCGGCTGATGGCCTCGCCGCTCCCCGAGGCGCGCGAGTTCGGCGCGATGATCCTCACCGAGCTGCAACAGGTCATGCCCAGCTTCGTGTCGCGGGTCGATCGGCCCGACCGCGGCGGCGAGTGGGTCTCCTACCTGCAGGAGCGCCGCGCGGGCACCGAGCGCTGGGTCGAGCGGCTCGGCCTCGGCCGCCGCGAGGAAATCGACCCCGCCCCCTCGGTCGACCTGCTCCAGGTCGAGGGCAGTGAAGTCGACCTGCTCGCCGCCTCGCTCTTCGAGGCCGCCGCCGTCCCCGAGCAGGAGGTCCGCGCCCGGGTCGAGGCGCTCGACGCGGAGGAGCGAGGCGAGATGCTCGCCGCCGTGGTCGGCGCCCGCGCCAACCGCCGCCACCGCCCCGGCCGCGGCTTCGAGGCCCTCCGCTACCGCTTCGAGATCGTCTCCGACTACGGGGCCTTCCGCGACCTACAGCGCCACCGCCTGCTCACCGTGCAGTGGCAGCGGCTCGGCCCCGACCTCGGCGCCGGCGTCCCCGACGAGGTGCGCGAAGCCGGCGTCGGCGGCGAATTCGAACGGGCGCTGGAGATCTCGCGGACCGAGTACGAGCGACTCGCCGGCGCCGGGCTCGAGGAGCTCGCCCCCTACGCGCTCAGCCTCGCCTTCCGCATCCGCTACGTGCTCGACCTGAACGCGCGCGAGGCGATGCACCTGATCGAGCTGCGCTCCGGCCGCGAGGGCCATCCCACCTACCGCGCCGTGGCCCAGGCGATGCACGAGCAGATCGCCGCCGTCCACCCGGGCGTCGCCGCGGCGATGGAGTACGTCGACGACTCGACCGAGCCGCGACTGGAGCGGATGATGAGCGAGATCCGCACGCACCGCAAGCGTGCCGCGCTCGACGCCCAGCGCGCCGGCTGACGGCGTGCCCTCACCTGATAATGACTAGCCGCGCCGCCAGGAGGGACTAGCCGCGCCGCTTGCGCTTCTTGCGCTGCGGGCCGGCCCCGGGGTCGCCGTCCGACCCGTCGCCGTCGGCTTCCGGCGCGGTCCGCGGCTCGGGCGCTTCCGTGCCTTCCGGCAGCTCCGCCGCCGGTCCGCCCGCCTCGGTGCCTTCCGGCAGCTCCGCCGCCGGGCCGCCCGCCGGGCCGCCGCCCGGGCCCTCGTCAGGATCCGGGCCGCCCTCCTTCGGTTCCAGTTCCTTCGCCATCCGCTCGCCCGCCGTCGGCCAGGGCACGGCCTCGCCCGCCGCCCATGCGGGTGGTCGCCCGCCGGGCAGTTTGCCGACCAGCAGGAGGCCGAAGTAGATGAAGAAGATCAGGCAGAACTGGACCAGGAGCAGCAAGGCGGCGACGCCGAGCGCCATCCCGAAAGAGCCCCAGAAGCGCGACAGAAGGCCTACCCGCATCGCCCACAGGCAGCTGTAGACGAGCGCCACGGCCAGCCCGATCCGCCCCGCCAGCCCGAACCCGGTGGCCGCGTCGCGGGTCGACGCGTCGCTGAGCGCGTTTTCGGCCTTGCTTTCTTCCTGTTCGGTCGCTTCGCAGTCTTTGAGCGGGCTCGTCCCGGAGTCGTACTTTTCGCCGAACGCCTTGGCGCCCTTGTCGTGTTCTTCTTCGCGACATTCTTCGGCGCCCTTTTCGGCGGTCAGCGTCGACTTCGCTTCGCCCTTGGCGAAGGCGTCGGCAGCTTCGTTGGTGGCGATCCCGTTCAGGACCCCGCTGATCGCGAAGAACAGCGGGGCGACCACGATCACCCCGACCAGCTGGCTTTTCATCCGTCCCGAGGCGCGGGCGAGCGCGGCGCGGAAGAGGAAGTAGAGCGGCGCGATCAGGATCAGGAAGCCGATCGCCTCGAGCACCGAGGAGACCGTGATCGAGGAGGAGTGTTCGAACGCCGCTTCGAGCAGTTCGGCTTCGCCCGAGCCGTTGACGCCCGAGATCACGATCGCCGAGACGATCAGGATGACCACCGCGACGAAGGTGGCGAGGCCGACGGGCACGCGCCACCGCGACTCCCAGGCCAGGACGTCTTGTTTGCGGCGGTTCAACTCAGTGTCTACGGCGGTTCAACTCGAAGTGGCCTCGTGGCGCAGGCCCGTACGCTACATGCCATGGATGAGTTGGCGCGTACCCCCGTCGTCCCGCTCGAGGCCGGAGCCGGCCCCGACAACCCCCCCTGCCCCGCCTGCGGCGAGCCGCTCTTCGGCTGGTTGGCCGAGCAGGAGCGCCTCGGCGCCCCGGTGCGGCGCTGCGAGAGCTGCGGGCTCGGCGTCGTCGGCGACTCGGGGGGGACCGAGGAGGCGCTGGAGGCGCTCGACCGGCTGGGCGACCAGGAGCGCGCGCGGATCGTCGACCGGGCGGGCTTCGCCTGCTCGCTCGGCGGGGCGGGCTGGGCCGGGCTCGAACCGGGCGCCCACTACCTCTTCACGGTCGAGGCGGTGCGACGGCTGGTGGCCGAGCGCGACCAGGTGGTGCGCCGCCGCCGCTGGGCGCCGGGCGCGGGCTTCCTGGTGACCTGGCAGACGCTGCTGAACTCGGTCACCTTCGGCCACAACGTCGCCCTGGCGGCGTTGGGGTCGGGGCGGGCGGCGCCCGCCGAGGAACGCTGGCAGCGGCGCATCGACGCCCTCGCCAGCATCGTGCTGGCGATCCCGGCGGCGATCGTCGCGGTGCCGGTCGAGCTCTCCGGCGCGCTCTTCCGCCGCGGCGCGGTGGTCGACCTGCGCTTCGAGCTGCTCTAGGCGCGGCGCTCCGCGGCGGCTAGCTGAGGCCTTCGCGCGCCTCGCGCACCAGCGTCACGGCCTCGGGGAAGAGGACGCGGATGGCGTCGCGGACCTGCATCGCCTGCTCGTCGGCATTGCCGGTGAGGTCGAGCCGGCCGATCGAGGCGACGGTCATCTCGACCGCCAGCTTGATCGCGTTGTCGGCCCAGGCGACGCGCTGCGAGGACTGCATCTGCTCCGAG
>DATJUK010000043.1:0-3384 GCA_035502495.1 Solirubrobacterales bacterium | reverse complement strand
CGCACTTATGGCCGCTATGCGGCCATAAGTGCGAACTCACCGGTTGATCGTGTTATCTCGGGCGCTGATCTGGCGGCGGGACGGATCGGGGTCCCGCGCCCTCGGTCGGTCCGGCGCGGCGCCGACCGGAGGCGCGGGTTTCGCCGATCCGGACTAGCCCAGGCGCTCTTCGAGCGCGTCGAGCTGGGCGCTCACCTCGGCCGGGAGCTTGTCGCCGAATTTGGCGAGGTGCTCCTTCACCTGCGGCAGCTGCTGGCGGTAGAGGTCCTCGTCGACGTTCAGCAGCTCGGCCAGCGCCTCGGCGGAGAGGTCGAGCCCCTCGGTGTTGAGGTCGGCCGGCGTCGGCAGCAGGCCGATCGCGGTCTCGGTCGCCTCGCCCTTGCCCTGGCAGCGGCGGAAGACCCACTCGAGCACGCGGCTGTTCTCGCCGAAGCCCGGCCAGAGAAACTTGCCCTCGTCGTCTTTGCGGAACCAGTTGACGTAGAAGACCTTCGGCAGCTGGATCCCCTCGGTCTTGCCGATCTTCAGCCAGTGGGCGAAGTAGTCGGCCATGTTGTAGCCGAGGAACGGCAGCATCGCCATCGGGTCGAAGCGCAGCGCGCCGACCTCGCCCGCCGCCGCGGCGGTCGTCTCCGAGGACATCGTCGCCCCCATGAAGACGGCGTGCTCCCAGTCGAAGGCCTCCGACACCAGCGGCACCGCGGTGGCGCGCCGGCCGCCGAAGAGGAAGGCGTCGATCGGCACCCCGGCCGGGTCCTCCCACTCCGGCGCGATCGACGGGCACTGCCCGGCGGGCGTCGTGAAGCGGGCGTTGGGGTGGGCGGCGGCGTGGTCGGACTCGGGGGTCCAGTCGTTGCCGTGCCAGTCGATCGCGTGCGCGGGCGGCTCCCCGGTCATCCCCTCCCACCAGATGTCGCCGTCGTCGGTCTTCGCGCAGTTGGTGAAGATCGAGTTGCGCTCGATCGTGTCCATCGCGTTCGGGTTGGTCTTGTGCGAGGTGTTCGGCGCGACGCCGAAGAAGCCCGCCTCGGGATTGACCGCGTAGAGGCGGCCGTCCTCGCCGATCTTCATCCAGGCGATGTCGTCGCCCACCGTCTCGACCTTCCAGTCGGGCAGGGTCGGGACCAGCATCGCCAGGTTGGTCTTGCCGCAGGCCGACGGGAAGGCGCCGGTGACGTACTTGACCTCACCCTCGGGCGAGGTGAGTTTGAGGATCAGCATGTGCTCGGCGAGCCAGCCTTCGTCGCGCGCCATCACCGAGGCGATCCGCAGCGCGAAGCACTTCTTGCCCAGCAGCGCGTTGCCGCCGTAGCCCGAGCCGTAGGACCAGATTTCGCGGTCCTCGGGGTAGTGGACGATGTACTTGGTCGCGTTGCAGGGCCAGGAGACGTCCTCGACGCCCTCCTCCAGCGGCATCCCCACCGAGTGCACGCAGGGCACCCACTCGCCGTCGGCGCCGAGCTGGTCGAGGGCGGCCTTGCCCATCCGGGTCATGATCCGCATCGAGACCGCGACGTACGCCGAGTCGGTCAGCTGCACGCCGATTTCGGAGATCTCGGAGCCGAGCGGGCCCATCGAGAACGGCACCACGTACATCGTGCGGCCCTTCATCGAGCCCTTGAAGAGTTCGGACAGCGTCTCCCGCATCTCGGCCGGGTCGCGCCAGTTGTTGGTCGGGCCGGCGTCCTCCTCCTTGGCGGCGCAGATGAAGGTGCGGTCTTCGACCCGGGCCACGTCGTCGGGGTCGGAGAGGGCGAGATAGCTGTTCGGGCGCTTGGCCTCGGAGAGGCGCTCGAAGGTCCCGGCGTCGATCAGGACCTGAGCAAGCCGGTCGTACTCCTCGGCGGACCCGTCGCACCACTGGACGGAGTCGGGCTGGGTCAGGGCGGCGATCTCCTCCACCCAGCCCAGAAGTTTCTGGTTCGTAGTGAGCTCAGTGGGGGCGGCAGTGGTCGAGTCGCTCATTCGCCTCTCTCTATTTCGTCGCTTTGCGGCCGACGGGGAAGGCGTCGGCGCCCTTGTGCAGGATCTTCAGCGCTGTGGATCGCATGTCTATCCCGGTTAACGGACCGGGGGCGGCCGACCTTGCACTCCGCGAAGGCGGGGCGATTCGACGGTCGGGCGCCTGCATGATGACAGGAACCGGTCCCGAAAGGCGCGGCCTCAGTCGCCGCGCGGCTTCGGCGCGAGCGATTCGAGGCTGAGATCGGCCTTGGCGTCGCGGATGCGGAGCTGCGCGTAGGCGACCTTGCCGTCGGGCCAGCGGACCGTGCATTCGAAGTGGGTCCCCGGCTCGACCTTCACCCCGCTCGGGCAGTCGACGGCTTCGACTTCCGTGCCGAACCCTTCGCGCGGGCTTTCGAGGCTCGCGCGGATCGTTTCCGCGGCCTTGGTCGGGTCGACGTCGGTGCCGCCGCCGCAGCCGCCGAGGAGGAGCGCGGCGAGGAACAGCGGGGCGAGGGCGGCGAGGGCGCGGCGGAATCGGGGCGAGGTCAATGTCGCGCCATTGTTCCGTGTCGCGGTGTAGGGTGCCCCGCCGATGAGGTTCTTCGAGTACGAGGCACGCAAGATCGTCGAGCTGGCGGGCATCCCCGTCACCAAGTACGGCTTCTGCACGACCCCCGAGGAGGCGCGCCGGGCGGCCGCGGAGATCGGCGGCCCGGTGGTGATCAAGTCGCAGGTGCTGACCGGCGGCCGGATGAAGGCGGGCGGGGTCAAGTTCGCCGATACGCCGGAGGAGGCCGAGGCGCACGCCGCCGACATCCTGAAGCTGGAGATCAACGGCCACATGCCGCGCGGCGTCCTCGTCGATCCCAAAGCCGAGGTCAAGCAGGAGTACTACGCCGGGGTCGTCTGGGACGGCACCGCGAAGCGCCCCCTGATGCTCTTCTCCGACATGGGCGGGATCGACATCGAGGAGGTCGCCCGCACCCACCCCGACCACGTCGGCCGCGGCCACGTGTCGAACCTCTTCCCGATCCCCGACTTCGAGGCCAAGCAGACGATCGCCGCGACCGGGGTGACCGGCTCGCAGCTGAACCGCGCGACGCCGGTCCTCGCCCGCCTCGCCCGCCTCTTTCGCGAGAACGACATGACGCTGGCCGAGATCAACCCGCTGGCCGAGCTCACCGACGGCAGCTTCGTCGCCCTCGACGCCCACATGGAGATGGAGAACGAGGCCGTGGGCCGGCAGAAGAAGCTGCTGCGCGGCGAGCTCGGGATCGCCGCGGACGACGACCGCGAGCCCTACGAGCACTCCCCCTTCGAAGAGCACGTCGCCGCGATCGACGCCGCCGACCACCGCGGCGTGATCCAGGGCAAAGACCACGGCTTCACCGGCAACCTCGGCCTCGTGATCGGCGCCGGCGGCGGCTCGCTGACGCT
>DATJUK010000042.1:0-2405 GCA_035502495.1 Solirubrobacterales bacterium | reverse complement strand
CCCGCCATGGCGGGGTCAACTCAGCAAACGACGGAGAGGGCGTTGTGGGATGCGCACCGGAAGGCGGAGGAAGGGTCACGGAGGGCGGCTTCCGCGCTGGCTTCGAGGCCTCTCCCGGCCCCAGCCTCCCGCCGGCCAGCGGCCTAGCGGCCGTAGCGGTCGCTGCTGAGGACCAGCTGCTCGGGGATCGCGGCGCGCGGCGGCGGCGCCGGGTCGGCGCGGACCGAGACCGTCTCGGCGACCGAGCGGGTGACGACGTGGTCGCCGTCGGCGGACTTGATCGTCACGTGATCGTCGTCTGACTCGGAGACCTTGCCTTCGAGGCCCGGGTTCAGCCCGGCGTCCTTGAGGTAGTGGAGCAGCTCCTCGGCCTCGTTCTCGAAGCGCAGCACGGTGACGTCGGCGCCGACCTCGACGTCGGCGAGCAGCGAGCCGCGCTCGCGGATCCCCTCGACGATCGGATGGCCGTGCGGGCAGGTGGTCGCGTCGCCGATCGCGGCGCGCATGCGCTCCTCCAGCACCGGCGACATCGCGTGCTCGATCCGCTCCGCCTCCTCGTGGACCTCGTCCCAGGGGATGCCGAGGACGTCGGTGAGGAAGCGCTCGATCATCCGGTGGCGGCGGACGATGTAGGAGGCGCGCTCGCGTCCCTCCTCGGTGAAGGCGAGCGATTTGTCCGCGTTGCGCTCGATGTAGCCGTCTTTGATCAGCCGGCCGACCATTTCGTGCACGGTCGGCGCCGAGAGCTGCATCGCGCGGGCGATGTTGGCACCGGTCATCGGCAGGCCGGCCTCGTCGATCCAGAACATCACCTCGAGGTACTCCTGCTCCGCCACGGTTGCCTGCTCGGCTGCCAAGCTTCCTCCTTTAAGGCGCCCCTAATCAGGGTCGCCTAACATCTTCTGGGTCTTGACGACGATCCGACAGTCCCTCCGTCGCCACTGGCCACTTTACCTGGGCGGCTTGCTCGTCGCGCTGCTTGCCTGGAGCGCCTTCGACGCCCACGGGGGCACGCCCGAACCGACCTCCGGCGAGCACCTCAGCCACGGCGCCGTGGTGCTCGACAGCGCCCTGCTCGTCTTCCGCGAGGGGCTGGAGACGATCCTCGTCCTCGCCGCGGTCACCGCCTCGATGGTCGGCGCGACGCGGGTCTACCGCCGGCCGATCGCGCTCGGCGCCGGCGCCGGGTTCCTCGCCAGCGTCGCCACCTGGTTCCTCGCCGCCTGGGTCCTGGGACAGCTCGGCGCGGGTGGCCTCGCGGTGCAGGCGGCGACCGGCCTGCTCGCCGTGATCGTCCTCCTCGTGGTGATGAACTGGTTCTTCCACAAGGTCTACTGGACCGGCTGGATCCAGAATCGCAACAAGCACAAGAAGGCGATCCTCGCGCGCGACGGGATCGACCGCCGGCGGGCGACGCTCTGGGGCCTGGTCCTGCTCGGGCTCACCTCGGTCTACCGCGAGGGCTTCGAGGTCGTCCTCTTCCTGCAGAACCTGCGCCTCTCCTACGGGGCGGGGACGGTGCTCGAGGGCGTCGCGCTCGGCCTCTCGCTGACCGCGCTGGTCGGCGCCGTCACCTTCCTCGCCCACCGCCACCTGCCCTACAAGCGGATGCTGGTGCTGACCGGGGTGATGCTCGGCGTGGTGCTGATCGTGATGGTCGGCGAGTCGGTGCAGGAGATGCAGCTGGCGGGCTGGCTGCCGGAAACCACGGTGGCGCTCTCGATCCCCGGCTGGGTCGGCCTCTGGTTCGCGGTCTTTCCGACGGTCGAGGGGCTGGTCGCCCAGGCGCTGGCGGCGGCGCTGGTCCTCGGCTCCTATTTCGGCGCGGAGTACTGGCGGGTGAAGCGGCCGCGGCGGCGGGCCGAGGTGTCGGCGGCGCGGGCCGAGGGTCCGGCCCCGGCGCGGGCCGAGGGTCCGGTCGCGGCGCGCGGCGAGGGTCCGGTCCCGGCTCTCGCCGAGGGCACCGCGCTCAACCCGGACGCCCCGAGGATCGCCGCCGAGCCCCGTCCTCAGCGTTCCATCAAGGCCGAGACGACCGCCTCGTAGAAGCCGTCGCCGTTCGTCCCCTCGGTGACGGTGACGTTGTCGAAGGCGGGCAGGTAGGCGCGCAGGCCGGGGTCGCGCTCGGGGCCGTTGGCGACGACGAAGAAGCGACCGACCGCGGCGGCGACCTCGAGGTCCTCGACCGAATCGCCGACCGCGATGCACTCCTCGCGGGCGTAGCCCTGGGAGCGGGCGTGGGCGGCGACGGCGGCCGCCTTGGAGACCTCGCGGGGCACCAGGTGGTAGGCGTGGGTCTGCCCGTCGACGGTCTTCATCGGCGTGCCGATCGCCCCGTTGTCGAGCAGGCGCAGGTCGTCGTCGCCGTGCTCGCCGAGCAGGGCGTTGGCCTCGTCGACGTCGAC
>DATJUK010000041.1:0-7938 GCA_035502495.1 Solirubrobacterales bacterium | reverse complement strand
CGCCAGCTTCAAGACGCCCCATCCCTTCCCGGCCGGCCGCCTACGGCCGCACCGGCACCTGCGGCTCGCCCAGGCCGTAGGTGTCGTAGGCGCCGAATTTGGCGAAGGTCTTGTGGGTCGGGCCGTGGTAGTCGGAGGAGGCGGTCGGGACGAGGTGGAGTTCGGCGCAGAGGTCGAGGAGATGTCGCGTCTGCTCTTCGGTGTGGGTGGGGTAGAAGGTCTCGACCCCGTCGGCGCCGAGTGAGCGGATCAGGTCGTCGACCTCGGCGGGCGCGGAGATGTCCCAGTAGGGGTGGGCGATGACGGCGACGCCGCCGGCCTCGTGGATCAGCCCGATGGCTTGCGCGGCATCCGGCCAACGGCGCGGGACGAAGGCTTTGGCGCCCGGCACCAGGTACTCCTCGAAGAACGGGCCGAGGTCGCCGGTCGCCCCGGCCGCCTTGGCGATGTGGGGGCGGCCGATCGAGTCGGCGCCGCCCGCCTCGCGGATCGCGTCCTCGAGCGTCAGGTCGAAGCCGAAGCCGCGCAGGTTCTCGACGATCTCCGCCGCCCGGTCGCGGCGCTCCTGCTGGGCCCGCGCGCAGGCCGGCTCGATCTTCTCCAGGTCGATCCAGTAGCCGCAGATATGGAGGTCTTCGGCGTACTCGTGGACGCAGGACATCTCGACCGCGGGGACGATCTCCACGCCGAGGCGCCGCCCGGCGGCTTCCGCCTCGGGCACCCCGGCGACGGAATCGTGGTCGGAGAGGGCGAGGGCGGTGACGCCGGCCTTGGCCGCTTCGGCGACCACCTCGGCGGGGGGCAGCTGGCCGTCGGAGTGCGTGGAGTGCGACTGGAGCTCGATCAGAGGCATCGGCGGAGCCTAGCGGCGGCGCGCACCCGGGCTGGGGGCCCGCCGACCGCCCTCCCTCGTCCGGCGCAGACAAATAGACTGCGCCGCCGATGTTCGAGAAGGTCCTGATTGCCAACCGGGGGGAGATCGCGATCCGCGTCGCCCGCACCCTGCGAGAGATGGGGATCGGCTCGGTCGCCGTCTACTCGGAGATCGACCGCGACGCCCCGCACGTGCGGGAGGCCGACGAGGCGTTCCTGCTCGGCCCCGCGGTCCCGGCCGAGAGCTACCTGAACATCGCCAAGATCATCGCCGTCGCCAAGGAGGCGGGCGCCGAAGGGATCCACCCCGGCTACGGCTTCCTCGCCGAGAACGCCGAGATGGCGCGCGCCTGCGACGAGGCCGGGATCACCTGGATCGGCCCGCCGCCGGAGGCGATCGAAGCGATGGGCTCGAAGACGCGGGCCCGCGAGATCATGGAGGAGGCCGGGGTGCCGATCGTCCCCGGCTCGACCGAGGTCGCGCCAGATCTCGACGCCGCCCGGGCGCAGGCCGAGGAAGCCGGCTACCCGGTCGCCTGCAAGGCGGCGGGCGGCGGCGGCGGCAAGGGCTTCCGGGTCGCGATGACGCCGGACGACCTGGCGGACGCCTACGAAGGCTCCTCCCGCGAAGGCGAGAAATTCTTCGGCGACCCGCGCGTCTACATCGAGCGCTACCTGGAGGACCCGCGCCACGTCGAGGTCCAGGTGCTGGCCGATTCGCACGGCAACGTGATCCACGTCGGCGAGCGCGACTGCTCGATCCAGCGCCGTCACCAGAAGGTGATCGAGGAGGCCCCCGGGCCGCACGTCGACGAGGAGATGCGCGAGCGGATCGGCAAGATCGCCACCGACGCGGCGGCCGCGGTCGGCTACCGCGGCGCGGGCACGATCGAGGGCATGCAGGTCGGCGACGAGTACTTCTTCCTCGAGATGAACACCCGCGTCCAGGTCGAGCACTGCGTCACCGAGATGATCAGCGGGCTCGACATCGTCCGCGAGCAGATCCTGGTCGCCGCGGGCGAGCCGCTCTCGATCTCCCAGGACGAGGTGGACCTGCGCGGCTGGTCGATCGAGTGCCGGATCAACGCCGAGAACGCGGCGAAGAAATTCGCCCCCGCCCCGGGGCCGATCGGGCCGTCCTACCACGAGCCCTCGGGCCCCGGCGTGCGCGTCGACTCCGGCGTCGAGGGCGGCGGCGAGGTGAGCCCGATGTACGACCCGATGGTCGCCAAGCTGGTGGTCTGGGACGTCGACCGGGAGAAGGCGACGCGGCGGATGCTGCGGGCGCTGGACGAATACGACTCCGGCGGCCTGCAGACCCTGATCCCCTTCCACAAGGCGATCCTGCGGACCCGCCAGTGGGCCGACGGCGAGACCTGCCGCGACCTGATGGAGGACACCGAGTGGCTGAAGTCGACGGCGCCCGAGGTGGTCGCCGCGCCGGAGCCCTCGGAGGAGGGCGCCGAGATCGTCACCCGCGACTACAAGGTCGAGGTGTCCGGCCGGCTCTTCGACGTCAAGGTGATCGGCGAGGCGGTCGCCGGTGCCGCGGCCCCGGCCGCGGGCGGGCGCAAACCGCCGAAGCGGGAGCGCGGTGGCGGTGGCGGTTCCGCCGCCTCGAGCGAGGCGCTGCCCTCGCCGCTCCAGGGCACGATCCTCAAAGTCGCCGTCGCCGAGGGGGCCGAGGTCTCCGAGGGTGACCTGATCTGCGTGATCGAGGCGATGAAGATGGAGAACGAGATCACCGCCCACCGGTCGGGCAAGGTCACCGCCTTGAACGTCGCCGAGGGAGCCGCGATCGGCTCCGGCGATGTCATCGCCGTAATCGAGTAGGGCCCGCGGCGCCGTGGGGGCGCCTCGCGGCGTCCTCGGTCATTCGGCTCGGGTCACGCACGGGGGTGCGCTCCCCTCGCCTCATTTACCTGCGTCCTTGCGAGGCCGGCCCACGGCGCCGCGGGCGAGCGGTTCAGCGTTTGTGGTTCGCGCGTCCTTCTTCGCGCTTTTCGCGTTCACGTTCGCGCTTTTCACGTTCGTGTTCGCGTTCCCGCTGTTCCTTTTCTTTTTCGCGTTTGACCTTCAACGCTTGGTCCCGGGTCAGCGGGAGTTTTTCGGAGACTTCCTGGCAGGTGCGCCCGGAGCATTCCTCCAGGCGTTCCAGTTCTTTGTGCAGGAAGGCGCGGATCGGGGCGAAGTTCTTGTTCCGCACGACGTTGTTGAGCTCGTACGGGTCCTTGTTGATGTCGTAGAGCTCTTTCTCGCCGTCCGGCCACTCGATGTACTTGTAGGGGCCGAGGCGGATCCCGTAGTAGTTCTTCGGCGGCGCCACCACCGAGGCGTGCGCGGCCGGATCGGCGGAGGCGGTCGCCTTGCGGGCGCTCCCGCGCAGCAGCCTGCCGCGCGCCTTGCCCGACGCGGCGCGTTCCGGGGTCGAGGTTTCGGTCGGCGCCTGGCCGTTGGCTTCGACGTCGTCGGTCTGCACGAAGGACTCGAACAGCAGCGGCCGGCGTGAGCGCAGGCTGGTGTCTTTCCAGTAGGGGACCAGCGAGACGCCGTCGATGCTTTTGTCAGCTTTGACCTGGGCGAGTTCGAGGATCGTCGGCGCGATGTCGGGGGTGTTGACGAGCTGGCCGGATTTCGTGTTCGGTTCGATCCCCGGGCCGCGGATGATCAGCGGCAGGTGGGTGGCCGGCTCGTAGGCGAGGAACTTGCCGCCGACCAGGCGGTGCTGGCCGAAGAAGAAGCCGTTGTCGGAGGTGAAGATGACGTAGGTGCTGCGCAGCCGGCCGAGCCCGCCGAGCTCGTCGAGGATCTGTTTGACCCCTTCGTCGACCGAGATCAGCGAGGCCAGGCAGTTCTGGTAGTAGACCCGGTAGGTGTGGATTTCGGTGGCGCTCAGGTAGGGCGCTTCGCGGATGAAGCGGGGCTTGTCGTTGACGTTGCCCTCGTTGAAGCCTTCCGAGCGCTTGTCCGGCAGCGGCGCGGTCGAGAAGCGGCCGATGTCCCGCGTCGCCGGCTGCGGCCCGGCCGGTTTGCGGAAGTCCCCGTGCGGCGAGGTGTAGTCGACCTGCATGTAGAAGGGCTGTTCCGCCGGCGTGGCCGCCAGTTCTTCGACCGCCAGCTGGTTGAATTTGTCGGTCTCGTAGAGACACGGTTTGCCGTTCAGCGGCGCGTAGGGGCAGCCGGGGTCGTCGATTTCCCCGTATTCACGCGTTTCCCAGCTGCCCGAGTTGCCGTAGGGCCCTTCGACCACGCCGTTGTTGTTCATCAGGTAGCCGTAGGCGTAGTGGTTGGTGTCGGAATTGAGGATCGTGTGCCAGGAGCTCCAGCCGGGCGGCTCTTCGGTCCCCGGGCTGTAGGGCGCGTCGCCGTAGCCGTTGAGGATCTTGCCGATGTGGATCGTGCGGTAGCCGGCGCCCTGCAGCCAGGTCGCCAGGTTGTGCGAGTAGGCGAGCCGGGACTGGAAGCCGGTCCAGCCGCCGTTCGGCGGGACGTTGCCGCGGACGTTGTTGTTGTGGGCGTAGCGGCCGGTGAGGAGGCTGACGCGGGAGGGGGCGCAGAGGCTGTAGGGCGTGTAGTACCGGCTGAAGGTCACGCCTTTTTCGCCGAGCATCTGGAGCGTGTTCGGCATCGCGAATTCTTCCCCGCCGTTCAGCATCCGCACGCCGTCGTAGAGCTCTTCCATCGTCTCGTCGTCGGTCTGGATGACGACGAAGCTCGGTTTCGTCAGTTCCGAGCCTTTGGCGCGCGCGGCGCGCGCTTCCTCGCTGGTCGCGATCACCAGGCCGAGGACGAGCGCCAGCACGGCGAGGGCGGCCGCCAGCGGGGCCACCGCGCCCCTGCGGCGCGACTGGGTTTCGTGATCACGCATGTTCATCGAACTTCACAGGCATCAGGCCTACCGAGAGAAACCTGCCGCCGACACCGGAGTTGCGGCGCGAAGATAAAAGACGCTCAGGACGCGCCGAGCTTTTTCGCTGCTTCGCGGAAGTTTTTGACCGTCGCCGACGGTGCTTTGCGACCTTCGAGTTTCTCGCCGTGGCGGTTCACCCAGATCACCGGGACGCCCATTTTCAGCACCGGGGCGATGTCGGTCGCGTAGTTGGAGCCGATGTGGAGCCAGCCTTTTTTGCCGCCGATGCGCCGCGCGCACTCTTTGAAGTGGGTCGGGTCCGGCTTGTAGCTGCGGACCTGCTGGGCGGTGACGACGAGGTCGAGTTCGGTGCGCAGGTGGCGCCGGGAGATCCCCAGCAGTTTGTCGTCGATGTTGGAGATGATCCCGATCTCGTACTTTTTGCCGAGCCGGTCCATCGCCGCGTTGGCCTCGCGGAAGGGCAGCCAGTAGGCGACGCTGTTGGGCAGGAACTGGGCCCGCGAGGGCTCGATTTCCCAGCCGAACTCGCCCGCCACTTTGACGATCGAGCGGCGCAGCACCTCGGCGTAGAGCTCGTATGAGCCCGCCATGACTTCGGCCTGGACCTCGAAGAAGCGATCCAGGAACGGCTGCTCTTCGAAGGAAAAGCCATCTTTTGCAGCCTCTTTCTTGACTGCTTCGACGATGCCTTTTTCCCAGTCGATGAGGGTGCCGTAACAGTCGGTGGTCACCCAGTTGATGTTTTTGAGACTCGGGAGCGCCATGAGGGAGCGCGGCATTATGGCATTCGTATAGGGTCCGCGCCGCGCCGTCCCCCCAGCGGCTGCCTTCCACCCCCATGGACCTCCTCGAATACCAGGGCAAGCAGCTCTTCGCCAAGCACGGAATCGCCGTGCCGAGCGGCGAGGTCGCCGACAACGTCGAGGACGCGGTGGCCGCCGCGGAGCGCATCGGCTACCCCTGCGCGATCAAGGCCCAGGTGCTGATCGGGGGGCGCGGCAAGGCGGGCGGGGTGAAGATCGCCAAGGATGTCGACGAGGCGCGCCGGTACGCGACCGACATCATCGGCATGGACATCACCGGGCCGCACGGCGAGGGGCCCTTCCGGGTCGACTCGGTCTGGATCGAGGGCGGCTCGGACATCGCCGAGGAGTACTACGCGTCGGTCATCCTCGACCGCGGCGAGAAGAAGCTCCTGACGATGGTCTCCGCCAAGGGCGGCATGGACATCGAGGCGGTCGCCGCGGCGAATCCGGACGACCTGACCAAAGTCCACATCGATCCGACCAAGGACTTCACCGCCGCCGAGGCGCGGCCGATCGTCGCGGCCGCCGGGCTCGCCGAGGACGCCCTCGACGCCGCCGCCGACGTGCTGGCGAAGCTGGCCGAGGTGGCGCGCGAGGAGGACGCGACGCTGATCGAGGTCAACCCGCTGATCGTCACCGCCGAGCGCGACGTGGTCGCCCTCGATGCCAAGGTGACGATCGACGGCAACTCGCTCTTCCGCCACGAGGATCTGGCCGAGATCGCCGACACGGTCGACGACCCGCAGGAGCAGATGGCGAAGGAAAAGGGCCTCACCTACGTGAAACTCGACGGCAACGTGGGGATCCTGGCCAACGGCGCCGGGCTCTGCATGTCGACGCTCGACGTGGTCGCCCAGGCGGGCGGCGCGCCGGCCAACTTCCTCGACGCGGGCGGTGGCTCCAAAGCCGAGGCGATCGTGAACGCGCTGGAAGTGATCAAGAGCGACGCGAAGGTGACGGCGATCCTCTTCAACATCTTCGGCGGCATCACCCGCTGCGACGAGATCGCCAAGGGGATCGTCACCGCCTCGGGCCAGATCGACCTCGACCTGCCGCTGGTCGTCCGCCTCGACGGCACCAACTTCGAAGAGGGCCTGGCGATCCTCGCCGAGGCGAACCTGCCGAACCTGCACCAGGAGAAGACGATGCTCGACGCTGCGCGGCGTGTGGTCGAGCTCGCCGGGGGTGCCTCATGAGCATCATCGTCGACGAGGGCACGAAGCTCGCCGTCTCCGGCCTGACCGGCCGCGAGGGCTCCTTCCACGGCCTCCGCAACAAGGCCTACGGGACCGACCTGGTGGCCGGCGTGACGCCGGGCAAGGGCGGGCAGGACGTCGAGGGGACCCCGGTCTTCGACACGATCAGGGAGGCCGTCGAGGAGGCCGGCGCCAACACCTCGATGATCTTCGTCCCCGCCCGCTTCGCCGCGCCGGCGATCGACGAGGCGATCGACTCCGGGGTCGAGACGGTGATCGCGATCACCGAGGGGATCCCGGTCCTCGACATGCTCTCCACCTACTGGAAGGCGAAGGAGGCGGGGGTCCGCCTGATCGGCCCCAACTGCCCCGGCGTGCTCTCGCCCGGCAAGGCCAACGTCGGCATCATCCCCGACCGCTTCTTCGACCCGGGCCCGATCGGCGTCGTCTCCAAGTCGGGGACGCTGACCTACCAGATCGGCAACGAGCTGAAACAGGCCGGCACCGGCAACTCCTCGATCGTCGGCATCGGCGGCGATCCGATCGTCGGCTCCGACTTCATCGACATCCTGAAGCTCTACGAGGCCGATCCGGACACCGAGCTGATCGTGATGGTCGGCGAGATCGGCGGCGACGCCGAGGAGCGGGCGGCCGAGTTCATCGCCGCCGAGGTCTCCAAGCCGGTGGTCGCCTACATCGCCGGCTTCACCGCCCCGCCCGGCAAGCAGATGGGCCACGCCGGGGCGATCATCTCCGGCTCCTCGGGCACCGCCCAGGCGAAGAAGGACGCGCTCGAAGCAAAGGGCGTGCGGGTCGGCGAAAGCCCGACCGAGACCGCCGCGATCGCGGTCGAGACCCTGCGCGGCTAAGGCCTCGATCCCGGGGTGGGCTGGGCCGTCGCGGGTGGACGGCATGATTCGAGGGCGGGTTGATCGGGGACGGCGCGGTTCGTGGCCGTTGGCGGCGGGCGCGGCGTGGTTCGGTGCCGTGGCGGTGGGACGGGGTGTGGTTCGTGGCCCGGGACGCCGAGCCTTCCGTGGGGAAGTGCGGAGGGACGTGCGCATGCCGTGGGGAATGGCACGGAGACGCGGGACTTGGCGCGTCCCGTCATCCGGGAGGCGGTCGAGAGGTGGGTGGGCGGGTGGTGGGTGGCCGAGAGGTGCCCCCGCGCCCCGAGGAGGCGCCCTGTGGA
>DATJUK010000040.1:0-10139 GCA_035502495.1 Solirubrobacterales bacterium | reverse complement strand
CTCTTCGGCCGGCCGGAGGAGTTCGAGGCGAAGGAGGTCTACATCCTCCCCAAGCACCTCGACGAGAAGGTGGCCCGGCTGCACCTCGACGCGATCGGCGTCAAGCTGACCACCCTCACCGCCGAGCAGTCCGCCTACCTCGGCGTGCCGGTCGACGGCCCCTACAAGCCCGACCACTACCGCTACTAGCGAGACGGATCGCCCCCGTCAGGGGGCGATCCGCGGCTCGAGCTCTTCGCTCCCGGCCCTCGGCGCGATCGCGGCGGCGGCCGGGAGCCGCGGGCGCGATCGCGTCGGGGGCGGAGCCGCGGGGGGCAAGGCACTCGGCCGGCGCGTCGCGCGGCACCTCCTGCGCCTCCTGGCGCGGGCGCGGCATCTGTCGACGCCTTGGCGTGCCGGAGCCCCGATGAGGCCCCCTATAGTCGCCGGGGTGGATGCGCGGATCTGGGTTTCGGCCGGTGGCGCGGCGCCGCGATCGGTGCCGTTGGCGGGGGAGCGGACGGTGGTCGGGCGCTCGCCGGATGCCGACCTGACGCTGGAGGACGAGGCGGTCTCCTGGAACCACCTGGAGATCGAGGCGCGGGGGCAGGTGCTGATGGCCACCGACCTCGACAGCCGCAACGGCACCGCGCTGAACGGCGAGCCCCTCGACCGACCCCGCCGGCTGCGCGACGGCGACACGCTGATCGTCGGCGGCCACCGGCTGGAAATCTCGACCGCCGGCAGCCCGACGCCGGTCGCCGCCACGGTGGCGGCGGGGGAGCCGGGGGTGGCCCTGAACGAGGAGGAGCGGGCGACCGCCGCAGCCCTGGTCGCCCCCTACCGCAGCGAGGGCGCCTTCGCCGGCCGCCCGGCGACGCGAGCCGAGATCGCCGCCGAGCTGCACGTCTCCGAGCGCACCGCCCAACGCCGCCTCGACGCCCTGGCGGCCAAACTCGACGTCGGCGGCGACGCGGGCCGCGACCGCCCCCGCCAGATCGCCGCCCGAGTGATCGAGCTAGGCCTCGACCGCCGCTGAGGGGCGGGGGCGAGGGTCGAACCCGGCGGCCTGGGTCGCCCGCGGGTCGCCGAGGGTCCCGGCCGGGCCGATCGGGACGCCGAGGGTTCCGGCCGGCGGAATCGGAGCGCCGTCCCGGGCGCTTTCGGAGGCGACCCTGGCAGGCTGTGGCCGCCTCCGAAAACGCCCGGGACGGGAGGATCTGCGAGGGACGGCACGGAGTCGACGCGAACTCCCAAGAAGCGTCAGAGGAACGGCACGATCTCCAGAGAGACGCCATAGCTCCACAACGTCACAACTTCGAATGCTGAGTTGACCACACCATGGTGTGGTCAACTCAGCATTCGGCGAGAGTGCTGGCGTGGAAAGGTCACGTCCGGCATCCGTCCTAAAGAAATGTGACGTTCGCCACGCCTTTCTCACGAACCCCGCCGCTCGCCCGAACCCTCCGCCGTCTCCCCATGACCCGGCCATTTCGGAGGCGGCCACAGCCTGCCAGGGTCGCCTCCGAAATGGCCGCGTCCCTTGCCGACCCGCCGCGTCCGCCCATCCGACCCGCCGCGTCCGACCCGCCGCGTCCCGCCCGCCGATCCGCCGACCCGCCGCGTCCCGCCTCGCCGACCCGCCCGTCCTTGTCCCACCGGCCCCCGCCCCCAACGGCCCGCCCGTTCGACCCGCGTACCTTCCCCGCGGTCGGGCCCCGTCCTCGTCCCGCCGCATCTCTCCCCGTTGATGGGCCGAAAAGCGACCTATATGGTCGCTTTTCGGCCCATCAACCCGTGGCCCGGGGTGGGCCAGAGGTGGCTCGGTGGGTGGCGCGGGTGTCGTTGGCGGGTACGGCCGGGCGTTCGAGCATCGGTGCATCGAATGACCGACGCTCGAAAGGAGCACACGATGTCCACTCGCACCGCCATCCGCACCGTCTTCATCTCCGTCCTCGGCCTCTTGGCCCTCGCCCTGCCGGGCGCCGCCAACGCCGCCGGCCACCGCGCCGGCGCGGTCGTCTTCTCACAGTCCTGGACCGTCACCGAAGAAGGCAAAGAAGGCAAGGCAGGTGAAGAAGTCGAACTGGGCGGGCTCTTCGCCGTCCGCGACGGCCACGAGAACCAGCTGACCGAAAACCCGGGCGACTCCGAACCCTCGTTCTCGGCCGACGGCCGAACCATCGCCTTCGCCCGCGAAGGCCACGTCTACACGGTGCGCCCCGACGGCTCCGGCGAGCGTCGCCTCACCACCGGTGACGCGCTCGACTCGCGGCCGCAGATCTCGCCGAACGGGCGCATCGTGCTCTTCGAGCGGCGCGCCGAAGAAGGGGCGACGGCCCACCTCTACACCGTGCCGATCGGCGGCGGCACGGCGAAGGAACTCGCCCCCGATACCGCCGAAGACGTCGAAGCCCGCTTCTCTCCGGACGGGTCGAAGATCGTCTTCGTCCGCCGCACCACCACCGGCGCCCAGGTCGACGACGACCTCTACTCGGTGCGCCCGAACGGCACCGCGCTGACCCGCCTCACGAGCACCGCCCGTGTCGACGAGTTCGACCCGCGCTACTTCGCCGGCGGCATCGTCTACAGCCGCGGCAACCAGTCCGAAGGGGCGGCCGGATACGCCGACATCTACACGATGAAGGCGAACGGGGCGAAGGTGGCGCCGCTGGTCAGGGGCGTCGGCTCGGCCTACGTCGAAGACGTCTCGCCGCAGGGCCACACGCTGATCTTCCGCCGCGACCGCGGCCTCTGGGAGAAGCGGATCGGTCCGGGCAAGGCGAAGAAGCTGGCCGAACTGCCGGACGGCTCGCAGACCAACTCGGTCTTCTCCTCCGACGGGCGCAGCGTCGCGACCCTGATCGAAGCGCACGGTGAACAGCAGGTGATGGCGATCGACCTCGCCACCGGCCGGCGGTCGGAGCTCGCCGAGGCCTACGGGGCCGAAGCGGGCGGCGCGGCGACGATCGGCCCGGTCATCGATTGGCAGCCGGTCCGCTGAGCTGCGGGAGGCGGCCGGTCCGGTGGGCGTGCCCGGCCGCCGACGCCCGCATGCGCCACCGGGCGGTATAACCGCCCGGTGGCAGACCTCGCCGTAGGTGACGAAGTCGCCGGATACCGGATCGACGCCCGCCTCGCCCGCGGCGGGATGGGCGTCGTCTACCGCGCCACCCACCTCGGCCTCGACCGCCCGGTGGCGCTGAAGGTGATCGCCCGCGAGCTCGCGGGCGATGCCTCGTTCCGGGAGCGCTTCCTGCGCGAGTCGCGGCTGGCGGCGCGCCTCGACCACCCGGCGGTGATCCCGGTCTACGACTCGCGCGAGGTCGACGGCGAGCTGATCGTGGCGATGCGCCTGGTCGCGGGCGGCGACCTGCGGGGGCTGATCGACGGCGCCGGGCCGTTGCCGTCGGAGCGGGCGACGGCGCTGCTCGGCCAGGTCGCCGAAGCGCTCGACGCGGCGCACGCGGCGGGGATCGTCCACCGCGACGTGAAGCCGCACAACGTCCTGGTCGAAGGCGAGCGCGCCTACCTCTCGGACTTCGGCCTCGCCAAGGCGATCGACGAGAGCGCCGCCTCCGCCGCCTCGGTGGTCGGCACGGTCGCCTACATGTCACCGGAGCAGTGGCGCGGCGAGGCGGTCGGCCCGCCGGCCGACATCTACTCGCTCGGCTGCGTCCTCTACGAGGCGGTGACCGGCATCGTCCCCTACGCGCGCGGCGACGCCGACCCGGCCGCGACCCCGCGCCTCCCGGTCGGCCTGGAGCGGGCGATCGAACGCGCCACCTCGCCCCGTCCCGAGGACCGCTTCGCCACCGCGACCGAGCTGATCGACGCGGCCCGAGCCGGCGCCGGCGGCGCCTCCCATCCGACCCAAGTCCTCGACGCCGCTGTCCACCTTCGCCCCGCCGCCCCCTCCCCGCGGTCGACCTCCGTAAACCCGCCTGCCCCGCGGTCGACCTGGGTATCGGATGGCTTAACGCAGGTCGACCGCGGTCCGGATGGCTTAACGGAGGTCGACCGCGGTCCGGAGGGGTTGACGGAGGTCGACCGCGGGGCGGGGGGGTGGAGGAGATGGCGCCGGGTCGCGGGTGGGGCGCTGCTGGGGCTTGCGGCGATCGTGGCCGCGGTGCTCGCGCTCACCGGCGTGGGCTCGGGGGTGTCGGTTGCCGCGCCGGTGGCGATCGGCAAGCCGCCGCTGCGCATCGCGGCGGGCTCGGAAAAGATCTGGGTGCTCTCCGAACCGGAAGGGACCCTGACCCGGATCGACGCGGAAAGCGACGAAGTGATCGGGGCGCCGATCGACCTCGGCCACGGGATCGCCGCGGTCGCCGTCGGCGGCGGCTCGGTCTGGGTCAGCGACGCGAAGACCGGCGAGCTGCTCCGGATCGACGACGAATCCGGCCGCGTCACCCAGCGGATCCCGGTCGGCGGCCACCCCGGACCGCTGGTCTACGGCGGCGGCCGCATCTGGGTCGCCGACACCGAGGGCGCCGGGATCGCCGCCGTCAACGCCAAGGGCGGCCGCGTCGTCCGCCGCCACCTCGGCCCGCACACCGCGCCGCTCCGCCTCGCCACCGGCGCGGGCTCGCTCTGGGTCTCGAGCGCCACCACCGGCCAGGTCCACCACATCGGCCTCGGCCGCTTCGCGATCGGCAGGTCGATCCCCGCGGGCCGCCACCCGGCCGGGATCACCGTCGCCGACGGCCTCGTCTGGGTCGCCGACGCCCGCTCCGGCTCGGTCATCCGCGTCGACCCCTCGGTGCAGGCGGTCAGCGGCTCCCCGGTCGAAGTCGGCGAACGCCCGGGCGGCATCGACGCCGGTCCGAAGTCGCTCTGGGTGACGCTCGCCGGCGCCGACGCGGTCCGCCGGCTCGAACTTCCGTCCGGGGAACCGGACGGCGGCCCGATCGCCGTCGGCCCCGAACCGAGCGCGATCGCCGTCGGCCAGACCGCCGTCTGGGTGGTCGACGACGGTGACGGCTCGGTAACGCGGATCGAACCCTGAGGACTAGGATCGGGGACCGTGGCGCAGGACCTCGACCAGCTCTGCATCAACACGATCCGCACGCTGTCGATCGACGCCATCCAGAAGGCCGACTCCGGGCACCCGGGGACGCCGATGGCGATGGCCCCGGTCGCCTACGCGCTCTGGCAGCGCCACCTGCGCTTCGACCCCGAAGACCCGATCTGGCCCGGCCGCGACCGCTTCGTCCTCTCCGCCGGCCACGCCTCGATGCTGCTCTACGCGCTGCTCCACCTCGCCGGCGTCAAGGCGGTCGACCCCGACTACGAGGTGGTCGGCACCGAAGCGGTCTCGATGAGGGACATCGAAAGCTTCCGCCAGCTCGACTCGAAGGCGCCCGGTCACCCCGAGTACCGCTGGACCTCCGGGGTCGAGACGACCACCGGGCCGCTCGGCCAGGGCATCGCCACCTCGGTCGGCATGGCGATCGCCTCGAAATGGCTGCACGCGACCTACGACCGCGAGGGCACCGACCTCTTCGACTTCGACACCTACGCGCTCGCCGGCGACGGCTGCCTGATGGAGGGCGTCTCCAACGAGGCCGCCTCGCTGGCCGGCCACCTGCGCCTCGACAACCTCTGCTGGATCTACGACAACAACCACATCACCATCGACGGCAAGACGCGGCTCACCTATGAAGACGACGTCGCCGCCCGCTTCATGGGATACGGCTGGAACGTCACCCGGGTCGGCGACGCCAACGACCTCACCCTGCTCGACCGCGCCTTCGAGGAGTTCAAGCGTGAGGAGGACCGGCCGACGCTGATCATCGTCGACAGCCACATCGGCTGGGGCTCGCCGCACAAGCAGGACACCGCCGCCGCCCACGGTGAGCCGCTCGGCGCCGAGGAGGTGAAGGAGACCAAGCGCGTCTACGGCTGGCCCGAAGACGCCCGCTTCCTCGTCCCCGACGGGGTCCGCGAGCACTTCGCCGACGGCGTCGGCAGGCGCGGCGCCGAGGCGCACGCCGCCTGGATGCTCCGCTTCGAGTCCTTCAAAGCCGAGACGCCGGAGCTCGCCGCGCAGGTCGACGCGATGCAGCGCCGCGAGCTCCCCGACGGCTGGGACGCGGCGATCCCCTCTTTCGAGGCCGACGAAGCGAAGGGCATGGCGACCCGCAAGGCCTCCAACCAGGTCGAGAACGCGATCGGGGAGCACCTGCCCTGGCTGATCGCCGGCTCCGCCGACCTCACCGACTCGACCTCGGTCCGCCTCGCCTTCGACGGCGCCGTCGACCTCGAGCCCGGCAGCTACGCCGGCCGCCAGCTCCACTTCGGCATCCGCGAGCACGAGTCGGCGGCGATCGCCAACGGCCTCTCGCTGACCAAGCTGCGGCCGCTGTGGTCGACCTACCTCACTTTCTCCGACTACGCCCGCCCGGCGATCCGCCTCTCGGCATTGATGGAGCTGCCGGTCGTCCACGTCTTCACCCACGACTCGATCGGCCTCGGCGAGGACGGCCCGACCCACCAGCCGGTCGAGCAGATCGCCTCCCTGCGGGCGATCCCCGGCCTCGACGTGATCCGGCCCGCCGACGCCAACGAGGTCGCCGAGGCCTGGCGCCTGGCGATCGACCGCCGGCACCAGCC
This sequence comes from Solirubrobacterales bacterium, assembly GCA_035502495.1. GTDB lineage: Bacteria > Actinomycetota > Thermoleophilia > Solirubrobacterales > 70-9 > VAYN01. The sequence goes on along the minus strand of DATJUK010000040.1, from coordinate 3,545 downwards.
CGTCGCCCTGATCCTCACCCGCCAGGACGTGCCGATCATCGACCGCGCGAAGTACGCGAGCGCCGCGGGCGTGCGGCGCGGCGGCTACGTGCTCGCCGACGCTGCTTCCGGTGCGGGCGGCGGCTCGGGTGACGCCGCTCCCGGTGCCGACGGCTCGACCGCCGGCGACGGCTCGACCGCCGGCCTGCCCGACGTGATCCTGATCGCCACCGGCTCCGAGGTCGCGCTGGCGCTCGCCGCCCACGAGGAGCTGGCCGCCGAAGGGGTCAGCTCGCGCGTCGTCTCGCTCCCCTGCTGGGAGCTCTTCGACCGCCAGGACCAGGCCTACCGCGACGAGGTGCTGCCGCCCAAGGTCCGCGCCCGGGTGTCGATCGAGGAGGCCTCGACCCTGGGCTGGGACCGGTGGATTGGTCCGGAGGGTGCAATGGTGGGTATGCACACCTTTGGCAGCTCCGCGCCCCTCAAGGACGTGATGAACGAGTTCGGGTTCACCCCGGACAAGGTCGCCGAGGCGGCCCGCGGCGCGATCGAGCGCGCTGCCCGAGTCGAAACTTCGTAGCGAGAGAAGGAGAAAGAGACATGAAGCCCACGCAGAAGCTGCACGAGCTCGGCCAGAGCCTCTGGGTCGACAACATCACCAGGGACATGCTCCGCGAGGGCACCCTGAAGGGGTACATCGACGACCTCTCGGTCACCGGCCTGACCTCCAACCCGACCATCTTCGACAAGGCGATCGGCGCGGGCGACTCCTACGACGAGCAGATCGCCGAGGTCTCCGGCGCGGCCGAGGACGAGGGCGGCCCCGGCGCCAACTCCGACGAGAACGTCTTCTTCGAGCTGGCCCTCGCCGACCTGCGCGACGCGACCGACCTCTTCGCCGACGTCCACGCCCGCACCGGCGGGGTCGACGGCTTCTGCAGCCTCGAGGTCTCGCCGCTGCTCGCCGACGACACCGAGGCGACGATCGAGCAGGCGGCGAAGCTGCACGCCAAGGGCGAGCGCCCGAACCTCTACATCAAGATCCCCGGCACCCCGGCCGGCGCCCCGGCGATCGAGGAGTCGATCTTCGCCGGCATCCCGATCAACGTCACCCTGCTCTTCGACGACCGGCAGTACCTGGCCGCCGCCGACGCCTACATGAAGGGGATCGAACGGCGGATCGCCGCCGGGCTCGACCCGGTGGTCCAGTCGGTCGCCTCGATCTTCATGTCGCGCTGGGACGTGGCGGTCGCCGACGAGGTCCCGGCGGAGCTGAAGAACCGGCTCGGGATCGCGATCGGCGGGCGCGCCTACCGCGCCTACCGCGAGCTGCTGGACTCGGACCGCTGGATGCGCCTCGCCAACCAGGGCGCCCGCGCCCAGCGCCTCCTCTGGGCGAGCACCGGGACCAAGGACCCCGACGCCTCCGACACGATGTACATCGAGGCCTTCGCCTCCCCGTTCACGGTCAACACGATGCCCGACAAGACGCTCGAGGCCTTCGCCGACCACGGTGAGCTGGGCGACCTGATGGACCCGACCGGGGGGAACTCCGAGCAGGTGCTGAAAGAGTTCGAAGGGGCCGGGATCGACCTCGAGGCGCTCGCCGCCCGCCTGCAGAAGGAGGGCAAAGAGAGCTTCAACAAGTCCTGGGAAGAGCTGCTGAAGACGATCTCCTCGAAGCGCGGGGTGACGGCCGGGTGAGCGTCACCGCCGAGGGCTCGTTGCGCGAGGCGCCCGCCTGGGGGCGCCTCCAGTCCCACTTCGCCGAGGTCCGCCGGCAGCACCTGCGCGACCTCTTCGCCGCCGACCCGGAGCGCGGCGAGCGCCTGGTCGCCGACGGCGCCGGGCTCTTCCTCGACTTCTCGAAGAACCGGATCACCGACGAGACGATGATGCTGCTCGGCGAGCTGGCCCGCGAGCGCGGGGTCGAAGAGCGCCGCGAAGCGATGTTCCGCGGCGAGCACATCAACGTCTCCGAGGACCGCGCCGTCCTCCACGTGGCGCTGCGGATGCCGCGCGAGCGCTCCCTGATCGTCGACGGCGTCGACGTGGTGGCGGAGGTGCACGAGACGCTCGACCGGATGGGCGCCTTCTGCGAGCGGGTGCGCGACGGCGAGTGGCGCGGCCACACCGGCAAGCCGATTCGCAACGTCGTCAACATCGGCATCGGCGGCTCCGACCTCGGCCCGGTGATGGCCTACGAGGCGCTCCGCCACTACTCGAACCGGGAGATGACCTTCCGCTTCGTCTCCAACATCGACGGCACCGACTTCGTCGAGGCCACCCGCGACCTCGACCCGCAGGAGACGCTCTTCATCATCTCCTCGAAGACCTTCACCACGCTGGAGACGATGACCAACGCGCACTCCGCCCGCGAGTGGTCGCTGGCCGGGCTCGGCGGCGAGGAGGAGGCGGTCGCCAAGCACTTCGTCGCCGTCTCCACCAACGCCGAGGAGGTGAGCAAGTTCGGCATCGACACCGACAACATGTTCGGCTTCTGGGAGTGGGTCGGCGGCCGCTACTCGATGGATTCGGCGATCGGGCTCTCGACCATGCTGGCGATCGGCCCGGCCCGCTTCGGTGAGCTGCTGGCCGGCTTCCACGCGATGGACGAGCACTTCCGGGAGGCCGACTCGGGTTCCAACCTGCCGATGATCATGGGCCTCCTGAGCGTCTGGTACTCGGACTTCTTCGGCGCCGAAACCTGCGGCGTCTTCCCCTACGACCAGTACCTGCACCGCTTCCCCGCCTACCTGCAGCAGCTGACGATGGAGTCGAACGGCAAGCACGTCACGCTCGCCGGCGAGCACGTCGACTACGACACCGGGGCGATCTTCTGGGGCGAGCCGGGCACCAACGGCCAGCACAGCTTCTACCAGCTGATCCACCAGGGGACGCGGCTGATCCCGGTCGACTTCATCGGCTTCGCCCACTCGCTGAACGAGCTCGGCGACCACCACGACAAGCTGATGTCGAACGTCTTCGCCCAGGGCCAGGCGCTGGCCTTCGGCAAGACCGCGGAGCAGGTCGAGGAAGAGGGCACCGCGCCGGAGGTCGTGCCGCATCGGGTGATGGAGGGCAACCGCCCCTCGAACACGATCCTCGCCGCGCGCCTCGACCCGCGGACCCTCGGCGCCCTGGTCGCCCTCTACGAGCACAGCGTCTTCACCCAGGGGGCGGTCTGGGGGATCGACAGCTTCGACCAGTGGGGGGTCGAGCTGGGCAAGGAACTGGCCAAGGCGATCATCCCCGAGCTGGAGGCGAAGAAGGAGCCGAAGCTCCACCACGACAGCTCCACCAACGCCCTGATCCGCCGCTACCGCGACATGCGCCGCGGCGTCTAGTCGCGCCCGGCGCCCGGCGCCCGGCGCCCGGCGCCCGGCGCCCGCGCCGCGGGCCCGGGCGCCGGTGCGGGGCCGAGCGCCGGCGCGGGGCCGAGCGCCTGTGCGGGCGAGGGACGGGCTGAGGAGGGGCCAGGGACGGGTGGGAGTCCGGGCCCCGCGGGCCGGGGACGGCGGGGCCGGGCGTCTCGGAGGCGACCCGGGCAGGCTGAGGTCGCCTCC
>DATJUK010000039.1:0-4872 GCA_035502495.1 Solirubrobacterales bacterium | reverse complement strand
CCAAGGACACGAAGACGATCGCCGACCGCTTCCAGGTCGAACTGGAGAAGGCGCTGGCGGCCAAAGGCGGGGACAAGGACAACCCGCCGGGGATGGGGCGCTACAACGTCGCGCCGACCCAGGAGATCCTCGTCGTGCGATCCTCGCCGGACCCCGAGGAGGCGGCATCCGGGGAGCGCGAGGCGAAGCTGATGCGCTGGGGCCTTGTCCCGGTCTGGGCCAAGGACCTGAAGGTCGGCTACCGGATGATCAACGCCAAAACCGAGAACCTCGAATCCAGCCGCGCCTACTCGCCACTGGTCGGCAAGTTCCGCCACCGCTGCCTGATCGTCGCCGACGGCTTCTACGAGTGGATGAAGGCCGAGGATCCCAAGCAGCCGCGCCAGCCCTGGCGGTTCACGGTCGACGGCGGCGAGCTCTTCGCCTTCGCCGGGCTCTGCACGCGCAAGCAGTGGGAGGATTCGTCGGACCGGGGGTACGACCCCGACGGCCACCTCTACAGCGCGACGATCATCACCACGACGCCGAACGCTGTGGTCAGGCCGGTCCACGACCGGATGCCGGCGATCCTGCCGGGGCCCGAGGCCGAGGCCGCCTGGCTCGACCCGCGGCTCTCGACCGAGGAGGCGATCGCGATGTGCGGGCCGCTCGACGCCGGGCGGATGTCCGGGGCGCCGGCCAATCCGGCGCTGAACAAGGTCGGGAAAGGGATGGCGGAGGGGCCCGAGCTGCTCGTGGCCCCGCGGTCCTGAGCTATTCCTTTTCCGATTCTTCCGCGGTTTCTTCGGTTTCTTCGCGTTCTTCCTGCGCTTCTTCTTCGGCTTCTTCGTTGATCGGCGGCGAGACCCGCGGCAGCGCGCCTTCGGTCTTGACCGTCGCCTTGCCCGCCGAGACCTCCAACGTGCAGGAGATCTGCGCGGCCGGCTTCTTGGTCGACTTCCAGATCGAGTAGAAGGGCAGATCGACGGTCGCCTTCGCCTTGCCTTCGGGCAGGAAGTAGTGGAGGTTCTCGGTCCCTTCTTCGTATTCGCCCCACTCGAGCTTCACGCCTTTGATCGTCGCCCAGCGCGCCGGCATGTCTTCGAAGACTTCTTCCAGCACCGCCAGTTCGTAGCCGTGCGAGGAGAACTGGGCGAGCACCGTTTCCGGGACCGGCTGGCCGTAGATCCCTTCTTCGGAGGAGCGCGGGTAGAGCATCCGCAGGCCGTTGCTGCTCTGCGCGATCAGCGTCCCGGCCCCCAGCGCGTGGGTGGAGCAGGCGAGGCGGCCGCCGCCGATCGGGGCTCCCTTGTCGATCCTCAGCGTGGTCAGCACGCGGAACAGCTGGTACCCGGCGACGTTGCTGCCGGTCGCCTCGATCTTGCCTTTGACCAGCTGCATCTCGAAGCCCTTGCCGCCCGGGACTTCCACGGCCTTGGAGTCCGGGATCTTCCGCTTCTGGACGAATTCGAGGTGGGCCGCTTCGCCGCTGCCCTTGCCTGCCGTGAGCAGCGCGGCGGCGAGCGTGGCGATCAGGCCGACCACGACGACGGCGATCGCGCCACGTGGGATGCGTTCGTCGGGGGAAACCGAAGGCAGCTTGATCGAAGGGCGCTTCACTGCGGCGCGACAGTATTGAAATCGGACGACGGGGTGTTCCCTCCGCCGCCTCGAGGGGTATCAATCCCACCGTGACACCAAACGATGCAAGCTTCTCGACCGTTCAGACGGTCTCCGTGCATGGTCGCTCGGTCAGTTACCTGGAGGCGGGGGAGGGGCCGCTGCTGCTGCTCGTCCACGGCATGGCCGGGACCGCCCGCAACTGGGAGGCGGTGATCGAACCGCTGGCGCTCCACAACACCGTGATCGCCGCCGACTTCCCCGGCCACGGGGATTCGGCGCCGGGCGGGGGCGACTACAGCCTCGGCAGCCTGGCGAGCGGCCTGCGCGACCTGATGATCGCCCTCGGCCACGACCGCGCCACCCTGGTCGGCCACAGCCTCGGCGGCGGTGTCGCCCTCCAGTTCACCTACCAGTTCCCGGAGCTGGTGGAACGGCTGGTGCTGGTCTCGAGCGGCGGCCTCGGGCCCGAGGTGGGGGCGATCCTCCGCGCCGCCGCCCTACCTGGCGCCGATCTCTTCCTCCGCGCCACCGCCGGCCCCGGCTCCGCCGCGGGCAGCTTCCTCGCCGGCGCGCTGGGCAAGCTCGGGCTGCGGCCGAACGCCGACCTGGCCGAGGTCGGCCGTGCCTATGCCTCACTCGCCGATGCCGATCGCCGCAAGGCGTTCCTCTCGACCCTGCACGCCGTGGTCGACACCGACGGCCAGCGCGTCGCCGCCCTCGATCGCCTCTACCTCGCCGAGGACCTGCCGGTGCTGATCGTCTGGGGCGAGAGCGACCCGATCATCCCGGTCGCCCACGGCCGTGCCGCCCACGCCCAGATGCCGGGCAGCCGCCTCGAGGTCTTCCCCGACGTCGGCCACGTCCCCCAGCTCGAGGCCCCGGGCCGCTTCGCCGCCGTCCTCCAGCGCTTCCTCGACGACACCGAGCCCGCCGAATTCGACGGCGCCACCTGGCGCGCCCGGCTCAGCGGCCGTTAGCGGACGTCCTCGACCTCGATCACGACGATCTCGTTGGCGACGATGTCGGTCCGGTACCGCGCGTGGCCCTCGACCAGCACCTTCCCCGGGTCGTCGCGGTCGTAAATCACCCGCGCCGGCTCGCCGGGAGCGAGCTTGTGCAGCGTGTAGCGGTTCATGTACTGCGCGGTCTCGACCCGCACCGTGCCCTGGCCCGGGACCTCCAGGTCGAGCGCGAACTCGATCTCCTTCGCCACCCCGTCGCGTTCGTTCCCGGTCTCCCGCATCGAGACCACCGTCGCCCTGCCCTGCGTCCCCCGCAGCGCGAGCGCCTTCGTCAGGTCCTTTTCCGGACTCCCCTTGCGACCAAACAGCCCCATCAGACGCGCCCGACAGGATTCGAACCTGTGACCTTACGCTCCGGAGGCGTACGCTCTATCCAGCTGAGCTACGGGCGCTCGCGACCAGCTTAGTGGCCACGTGAGCGCGTAGGCTCGCCGGATGGATCTGGAGGTCACCTTTCTGGGCACCGGGGCGTCGGTGCCCTCGGCGCGGCGCTCGACCGCGGCGGTGCTGATCGCGCGCGGTGGGGACCGGCTGCTCTTCGACTGCGGCGAAGGGACGCAGCGGCAGATGCAGCGCTCGCTGGGGCTGGTGCAGGTGGACGAGATCTACCTCACGCACTTCCACGCCGACCACATGCTGGGGCTGCCGGGACTGCTGAAAACGTATGACCTGCACGACCGCGAGGCGCCGCTGCGGGTGTTCGGGCCGCCCGGGCTGAAGGAGCTCTTCACCGTGCTGCGGCCGCTGATCGGGCGGCTGCGCTACCCGCTCGAGCTGGGGGAGCTGCGGGCGGGGGAGACCGTCGACCACGACGAATACGTGGTCGAAGCCTACGAAGCGGCCCACAACGTGCGCGCCTTCGGCTGGGCGCTGGTCGAGGACGAGCGGCCGGGGCGCTTCGACCCGGAGGCGGCCCGGGCCGCCGGGGTGCGCGAAGGCCCCGACTTCGCCCGCCTGCAGCGCGGCGAGGAGGTCGAGGGGTCGAGCGGCACGGTGACGCCCGACCAGGTGATGGGGGAGGCGCGCCCGGGACGGATCGTCGTCGTCACCGGTGACACCGCGCCCTCGCCGGCCACGGTCGCCGCCGCCGCCGACGCCGAGCTGCTCGTCCACGACGCCAGCTTCGCCGAGGAGGACGCCCAGCGGGCCGCCGAAACCGGCCACTCGACCCTCGGCCAGGCCGCCGCCGTCGCCGCCGAGGCCCACGTGAAGATGCTCGCCCTCGTCCACATCTCGGCCCGCTACCACGTCGGCAAGGTGCTGGAAGAGGCCCGCGAGGTCTTCCCCGATTGCGTCGCCCCCCGCGATTTCGACCAGATCGTCGTCCCGCTCCCCGAGCGAGGTTCACCCCGCCTGATCCCCAACGGCGCCCGAGAACGAGGCGATTCCGGCGATCGAGGCGGAGCAGATGATGTCCCGAACGAACCTCCCCGCAGTTCGTGAGCGAGGGACATCATCTGATCCGCCCCCCTGCTTGCTACATTCACCCCGTCCTTTAACCAGGTCCCGAGAGGCCAGGAAGGCGGAAACGAAGTGAGTGAGAAGGTCGTGCTCCAGCACGACGATCTGAGGCGAACCCTGCGGCGGATCGCCCACGAGATCGCCGAGAAGAACCCCGAGCCCACGCGGCTCGCCGTGGTCGGCATCCACACTCGCGGCGCGGTCCTCGCCCGCCGCCTCCACACCTTCCTCGGCGAGCTGACCGGCGCCGAGCTGCCGATCGGCGACATCGACATCTCCTTCTACCGCGACGACGTCGGCGCCCGCGCCCCCGCCGCGCAGCCGGTCGTCCACGACTCCCACATCGACTTCAGCCTCGCCGACCGCACCGTCGTCCTCGTCGACGACGTGCTGTTCACCGGCCGCACGATCCGCGCCGCGATCGAGGCCCTCTTCGACTACGGCCGCCCCGAGCGGGTCCAGCTCGCGGTCCTCTGCGACCGCGGCCACCGTGAGCTTCCCTTCCGACCCGATTACGTCGGCAAGAACCTGCCCACCGCCCGTGAGGAGCGGGTCAACGTGCGGCTGGAGGAGACCGACGGGATCGACGAGGTGACCATCTCCGAACCCCAAGCAGCGGAGGCATTGGCATGAGAAACCTGCTCTCGATCGAGGCAGTCGACCGGGCGGCGATCGAGGCGATCCTCGACCGGGCGGAGAGCTTCGCCGAGGTCGGCCGCCGCGACATCAAGAAAGTGCCGACCCTGCGCGGCCGCACCGTCGTCACCCTCTTCTACGAGTCGAGCAC
>DATJUK010000038.1:0-25547 GCA_035502495.1 Solirubrobacterales bacterium | reverse complement strand
CCGCAATTCACCACCAGATCACTTGCCATGAAACGAGAAAAGGCCCGGAAAACCGGGCCTTTTTCGAGTAGCGGGGGCAGGATTCGAACCTGCGACCTTCGGGTTATGAGCCCGACGAGCTACCTGGCTGCTCCACCCCGCGGCGGACACAGGATTTTAGCAACCGGCGGTGGAAAGGCTCGGCTGCCTGGGGCCGTTTGGGGGCGCGGGAGGGGTGGGGGCGGTCGTCGATCGGGTGGGGCGACTCATCTAGGCTGGGCGGGATGTCCTCTGAGCCTCAGCGCGTCGCGGTGATCGACATCGGCTCCAATTCGACGCGCCTTCTCGTCGCCGAGGTGGAGGGGGGGCGGGTGCGGCCGATCGAGCGGCGGAGCACGGTGACGCGGCTCGGGCGGGGCGTCGATCTCAGCGGGCGGCTCGCCGCGGAGGCGATCGAGGCGGCATGTGGGGCGATCGATCCCTATGTGGCGACGCTGCAGGAGCTGGGGGCCGAACGGGTCGACGCGATCGCGACCAGCGCGGTGCGCGATGCGGCGAACGGCGGGGCCTTCGTCGCCGAGCTGCGCGAGCGGTTCGCGCTTTCGGCCCGCGTGCTCGACGGCGAGGAGGAGGCGCGGCTGACCTACCTCGGGGCGACCTCGGAGCACTTCCCCGAGGTGCCGACCGTGGTGATCGACATCGGCGGCGGCTCGACCGAGCTGATCGTCGGGCAGGGCCGGACGATCGACTGGCACGTCTCGCTGCAGGCCGGCGTCGTCCGCCACACCGAGCGTCACCTGGTCTCCGACCCGCCGACGCCGGTCGAGCTGGAAGCGCTGGCCACCGATCTGCGCGGGCTGATCGAGGCGGCGACGGCGGGGGCGCCGGCGGCCGCGGCGGGGATCGCGGTGGCGGGAACGCCGACCTCGCTGGCGGCGATCGAGATGGAACTCGAGCCCTACGACCCCGCCCGGGTCCACGACCACGTGCTCGAGCTGCCGAGCATCCAGCGGATGCTGTCGCGGCTCGCCTCGACGCCGCTCTCCCGGCGCACCGAGATCCCCGGGCTGCACGCCGACCGGGCGCCGACGATCGTCGCGGGCGTCGTCACTCTGGTCGAGGCGATGAGGGCCTTCGACCTTGAGCGGATCACCGTGTCCGAGCACGACATCTTGTACGGCGCGGCGATTGCGTTGGCAGATTCTATTTAAGTAGGGTGTTGATACGGTCGAGACGGGTTGCCCTACCGGATGGACACTGGCTGTTCGGCCGACAGGACAAATGGGTGGTTGGCGCGATCCGACCCCCACGAATGGCGTATTTGCCGGCCCATTTCTCGGTACTCCACGGGCGAAACGGTGGACAAATCCCCCACGCCTTGGCAATACTCCGTTGACCGGGGACGAGGAGGGGTTCGCCTCACCTTGCCCTTGGCATAGGGCTTAGGCGATTGCCGCATCATGGCGCCTCCCGCCGTCTGAGCCCATCAATAAAGGGTCCCTGAAGACGTACCCCTGCCCGTCCTGAGGGATCCGCGTGGATCGCCCGTCATCTCGACGGGCGATTCTCGTTTTAGGGCCCAGCCGAACCGACTTCAGCCCAGTTTCCGCGCCGCGCACCCCGTCCCACGCGATGCGTTCGCAGTTATCACCGCTATGCGGGGCTAAGTGCGAACGCGCCGTCAGGCGAGGTTCGATTTGCGCGGGTAGACGACCTCAGGGTCGGTGATCACGTTGACCAAGGTCGGCGCGCCGGAGGAGAACGCCTTCTCCAGCGCCGGGCGCAGCTCCTCCGGGTCGCGGACGACGACGCCCTCGCAGCCGAGCGTCTCGACCAGCTCGTCGTAGCGCGTTTCCGGCCGCAGCTCGGCGGCCACCGAGTAGCCGTAGAGGAACTTCATCGGGTGGTGCTCGAGCGCCCAGATCCCGTTGTTCCCCATCACCCCGACCACCCCGAGCCCGTGGCGGGCCATGGTGTCGAACTCCATCCCGGCGAAACCGAAGGCGCCGTCGCCGAGCAGCAGGCAGACCTGCTTGTCGGGGTTGGCGATCTTCGCCCCGATCGCCTGGCCGGGGCCGGCGCCGAGGCAGCCGAACGGGCCCGGGTCCATCCAGCAGCCGGGCTCGTAGGTGTTGATGTAGCGACCCGCGTAGGAGACGAAGTCGCCGCCGTCACCGACCACCACGGCGTCGCGGTCGAGCACCGCGTCGAGCTCACGGTAGATCCGCACCGGGTGGAGCGGCGCGCGCGGGTCGTCGAGCTGCTCGCGCTCCTTCTCGCGCGCCTCGGCCTCGACGTTGGTCAGCTGCTCGACCCAGGGCCGCGAGCGCGTCCCCTCCCCCGCCGCCGCGGCGATCGCCGCCAGCCCGGCCGCCACGTCGCCGACCAGGTCGAGGTCGGGCAGGCGGTTCGCGGTCAGGGCGTTCGGCGCCACGTCGAGGCGGACGATCTTCGTCTCCTCGCCGAAGCTGCCGCCGAAGCCGAGCCGGAAGTCCATCGGCACGCCGACCACGAGGGCGACGTCGGCGCCCTGCAGAGCGGTCGAGCGGGCGCGGCTGAAGTAGAGGTCGTGGTCGGCGGGCAGGCAGCCGCGACCGAGCCCGTTGAGGAAGACCGGGATGCCGAGCGCCTCGGCCAGCGCCCGCAGCTCGTTCTCGCCGCGCGCCCAGTAGAGACCGGTCCCGGCCATGATCACCGGCCGCTCGGCGCCGGCCAGGAGCGCCGCCGCCTCCTCGACCCCCTGCGGGGCGGTCGCGGCGGGCCGCTCGGGCACGGCCGGGACCTCGAACTCGGCCTCCGAAAAGACGACGTCCATCGGGTAGTCGACGAAGGTGGGACCGCTGGGCGCGGCCGCCGCGGCGTCGAGGGCGGCCGCGGTCATCGCCGCGATCTCCTCGGTCTGCTTCGCCGTCGCCGCCGACTTGACCAGCGGGGTGACGAACGGCAGGTGGTCGATCTCCTGCAGCGAGCCGGACCCCCAGCGCATCTCCGGCGCGCGACCGCCGAGGATCGCGATCGGCGAGTTGTTCGCCTGCGCCCCGGCGATCGCGCTCATCCCGTTGGTCACCCCGGGACCGGCCGTCAGCGCCGCCACCCCGATTCCCCGGGTCGCCTTGGCGATCCCCTCGGCGGCGAAGGCGGCGGTCTGCTCGTGGCGGACGTCGACGATCCGGATCCCCTCGGCTTTGCAGCCGTCGTAGATCGAGAAGATGTGGCCGCCCGAGAGCGTGAACAGCGTGTCCACCCCGCGCGACTTCAGGACCTTGGCGACGATCCGCCCTCCGTGCTCACCCATGCGCGCCATCTTATATGTGACACGGATCAATGTCACATTCTGTCGCCCGGCGGGCGCCGTGGTCGCACCGCAAGTGCCCGGGGCGGGACTCGAACCCGCGAACTCGCTGAGGAGTAGCGCCTTTTAAGGGCGCCGCGTTTACCAGTTTCGCCACCCGGGCAAGGCGATGGTAACCCGCCTCGGGCGGCGGAAAGGTCGCAACGAGCATGCAAAAAGACCTGCGCCGACGCGTAAATACGCAATAAAAGTTCGCGGTCCGCAACTAGCCCGTTGTTACCGTGTCTGAAAGTCCACCGGACCACGCCTTCCCTGGAGGGGAAACCTTGGAGGCATCAGCACTAACTCACGCCAGTCGCCGCGGGCTCCTCGCCCGCAAGTCGCCGCTGCTGAAACTGCAGGGCGACGAGAAGTTGATCGCCATGGCCCGCAGCGGGAACCCGGGCGCCTTCGAGACGATCGTCGACCGCTACCAGGGCCGCCTGCTCGGCTTCTGCCGCCAGATGCTGGGCTCGACCGAGGACGCCGAAGACGTGCTGCAGGAGGTCTTCGTCAACGCCTACCGGGCGATGCTGGCCGACGAGCGCGAGATCAACCTGCGCCCCTGGCTGTACCGGATCGCCCGCAACCGCTGCCTCAACCACCTGCGCAAACCGAGCGCCGACGCGCAGGAATCGATGGACATGGTCCCCGAGGTGGAGGCCGCCTCGACCGCGGAGAAGGTCCACAACCGGGAGGAGTTCCGGCAGATCATCTCCGACGTCAACAAGCTTCCCGAGACGCAGCGCTCGGCCCTGCTGCTGCGCGAGATGGACGCGCTCTCCTACGAGGAGATCGCCGACGCGATGGAGACCACGGTCCCCTCCGTCAAGTCGCTGCTGGTGCGGGCGCGGATCTCGCTCGCCGAGGCGAGCCAGGCACGCCTCTTGACCTGCGGCGAGGTCCGGGTCGAGCTCTCCGAAGCGGCCGAGGGGCTGCGCAAGGTCTCCGCCCCGGTCCGGCGCCACGTGCGCGAGTGCGAGGAATGCGCCGACTTCCGCTCCCAGGTCCGCTCGAACGAGAAGCTGCTGGCGGCGATCTTCCCGGTGCCGGCGCTGATCGCCTTCAAAGGCTTCATCCTCTCCAAACTCGGCTTCGGCGGCTCCTCCGCCGCGAGCAGCGCCGCCGCGGGCGGTGCGGCCGCCGGGGGCGGAGCGGCTGCCGCGGGCGGCGCGGCGAGCGGCATCGGCGCCGCGCTCGGCGGGTCCTCCGCGGCGGGCGGCCTCGGTGGCCTGGGCGGCGCCCTCGGGGGCGCGATCGGCACCAAGGCGGTAGCCGGCGTCGTCACCGCCGCGGTGATCACGGCGGGCGCCGCGGTCGAGCTGCCGAAGGAACACCACTCGGCGCCGCCGGCTCCGGTGGCCAGCGAATCGCACACCCGGGTCGTCGCCGACCCGTCGAGCGGCGGCATCGAACCGGCGGTCTCGCCGCAGCGCTCGGTCGAAAGCGACGCTCCCGCGATCTCCTCCAATGCCGTCGCCGTGGCACCGGCGAAGCAGCCGGAAGTCGAAACCCCGGCCGTCGCCCCGACCGAAGAAGTGCCCGCGCCCGCGGTGACCGCGCCGCCGGAAGAAGCGGTGGCCGTCGAAGATCCCGAAGCGAGCGGCTCCGACGTCACCGCCCCGAGCGTCACCGGTGGCGTCGAAGTCGATCCCGCCACCGCGGCAAGCCCGACCACCGTCCCCGGCGCCCACGCCGGCAAAGGGACCGTGACCGTCACCGTCACCCCGGAAACGCCGGCGACGACCCCGCCGCCGGCCACTCCCGTGCCGAGCACCCCGCCCCCGGCGGCCGCCCCGCCGGCGCCGGAAAGCGAAGCCCCGGCGCCCGCGCCCGAACCGACGGTAGAAACCCCGCCGGCGACCGAAACCCCGTAGCGCGGCGGGCGGCGGCTCAGCCCAGGCCGATCACTTTCAGGCGCCGCATCAGGCAGGTGGCGGCGAACTGCTTGGTCTCGGCGAGCGAGTAGCCGAAGAGTTCGAAGTCGTCGCCGCCCTCCGCCCACGGCGGGGAGAAGACCCCGTCGGCGACCGGCAGCGCCTCTTCCAGGGTGCGTCGGATCGCGGCCTTGAAGCGGTCGTCCTCGCTCGCCTTGTCGCGCAGGAAGACGGAGCCGAAGGCGACGTGGCGATGCTCGTCGCGGGCGACGTTGCCGAACCCCTCGACGAACGCCGGCAGCGTGTTTTCGCGTTCGTTGTACTCCATGATGAAGTGCTGACCGGTGAGGGCCAGCATCCCCTCGATCACCATGTGGTAGAGCGTCACCGCCTCGACCAGCGTCTCGGTGTCCTCCGGCTCGTGCGAGAGGCGCTCGGTCCGCCGCCCCAGCATCTCGTCGAAGAGCCGGCCGAAGTCGGCGTTCAGGTGGGCCGAGGTCTCGCTCAGCATGTCTGCCAGCCCGTCGGACTCGAGCACCCCCACCTCGCGGTAGAAGCGCTCGAAGAAGCGCACGTGCCGCGCCTCGTCGGCGATCTGGGTGCAGAGGAAGACTTTCTGGTCCTCGGTCGGCGCCGCCCGCATGATCGGCCCCAGCTCCTCCGCCACCTTCTGCTCGCCGATGAAGAACGAGGACAGGCCGTACATGCGCTGGAAGCGCTCCTCCGCGGGGATCCGCCCGTGCCAGTCCTCGCGGTCCTGCCTGAAGTCCAGTTCCTGGGTCTGCCACTGCTGGCGCTCCCAGAGGTCGTAGAGCTCGCCGTAGTCGAGCAGCTTGATGTCGGCGGTGCGATCCGCCGCCTCGTTCAGCGCCGGGTCGGCGGTCGCCTGGTAGTCCGCGCGCTGGGTACGCGACCGGATCCCGGCCGCCTCCTTCGCCTCCATCCGATCCTCCCTCGTCGTGGGTCCCGAGCGAGGCTAACACCGCCCTGGCCGGCCGGCCAGTTTCCACCCCCGGTGAGTTCGCAGAAATGGCCGGATAGCGAGCAGAACTGCGAACTCACCTGGGGGGTCAGGCGTTGTGCGTCTCGCCGGGCTCGAGGATCACGACGGCGCCGGCGCCGGCGGCCTCGACGTCGGACTTGAACGCCGCGGCGTCGGTCTCGATCGGGGGGAAGGTGTTGAAGTGCATCGGGATCACCGTGTCGGCGCCGACCAGCTGGGCGGCGACCACGGCGTCGTGGCGGTCCATCGTGTAGTGGCCGCCGATCGGCAGCAGCAGGATGTCGACCGGGTCGCGTTCGGCGATCAGCTTCATGTCGCCGAAGAGGCAGGTGTCGCCGGCGTGGTAGATCGTCTTGCCGCCGAGGTTGATCAGCATCCCCGCCGGGTTGCCGATCACGGTCCCGTCGGGCAGCGTGTTGGTGTGCCAGGCGGGCACGAACTTGATCCAGCCCCAGTCGAAGCCGACCGTGCCGCCGAAGTTCGGGTCGCTGACGTTCTCGACTCCCTGCTCGCCGAGCCAGCCCGCCAGCTCGACCAGGGCGACGGCCTGGGCCCCGGTCCGGGTGGCGACCGCGACCGCGTCGGCGACGTGGTCGGCGTGACCGTGGCTGATCGCGATCACGGTCGGCTCGACCTCCTCGGCGGTGGCGACCGCTACCGGGTTGTTCGGCTTCAGGAAGGGGTCGGTGAGGACGGTCGTGTCGCCCTCGGTGAGCTCGAAGCAGGACTGGCCGTGGAACTTGATCTCCATCTCAGGTCTCTCCCTTGGTGTCGTGGCGAAGCTCCTCGTTCAATGCCCAGCCGACGGCGACCCCAACCATCATCCCCATCCGCGCCTCCTCGGCGAGCAGGGCGCGGACCGCGGCGAGCCGCTCGTCCGGGTCGGGGACGGTCGCCGCGCGCAGGGTCTCGGCTTCGTGCGGCTCGCCGAACCAGCCGCCCTCGGCGAGCGCCGCCACCAGCACCTTCTGCAGCTGCGGCGCGGCGCGGGCGACGATCTGCTCGGCCTCGGCGAAGCGCTCGGCCTCCATCAGCCGCTCGATCGCGGCTTCGAGCTGCTCGTCGTCGGGCATCTATTCCTTGTGGTGCAGGGTCGTCGCCGCCAGACCGGCGAGGCCACCGACCGCGCCGCCGACCAGGCAGGCGAAGAAGTTCGCGGTCGGGGCGAAGAGCGGCAGCGCGATCAGCACCACGGCGGCGACCGCGACCCCGATCATGTCGTACTCCTCGTCGATCGCCCCGTGCGCTTCGGCGCGGCGGATCGCGAACCAGGCGGCGACGGCGCCGAGCGCCATCCCGTTGCCGCCCGCGATCACCGTGATGTCGCCCTTGGCGCTGGCGATGCCGCCCGCGGCGAGCACCCCGAGCGCCCCGCAGGCGAGCAGCAGGAGCGCCGTCGGGGCGCTGCCGAGCCGCCGCTCCACGCCGGTGGCGAAGATCGCCAGGCCGACCGCGACGACGAAGAGGTAGCCGACGTCGACGTAGGCGAAGGGCGCGGTGAGGTAGCGCCACCACTCGTCGCCGAAGGGCACGATCAGGCCGCCGAAGGTGGAGAGCGGGTCCCCGGTCGCCTTCTGGATCAGGAGCAGGATCGCCGAGCCGAGGATGATCGTCAGCGTCGCGTAGGGCCGCTGGTCGGACATCGAGAACGAGGGCGCCGAGGGCCTCCCCGGCCGCCGCAGCCGCAGGCGCCGGCGACGCCGCTTCGGCCGCTGCGCCTCGAGCGCGTCGCCGCGCCGCTCCAGTTTCGGCGCGCGCTTGCGCAGCCGCGCACCGCAGTACGGGCACTCGGTCACATACGGACTGACCTCCGAACCGCAGTTCTTGCAGATGACGCTGAGCTCAGTCTCACTCATGGGCTCGTTCGAGGATACCCGGCGACCGGGCTCCCCATGGTCGATTCCGCTGCCATACTGGCTCGGCACCCTTATTCGAGGAGGAATCACAGTGGAGTTGAAGAGCCTGACCGAGCAGAAATCGCTGCTCGCGACGCTTCCCCCCGGCAAACGCGCCCGCCTGTACCGCCTTCTTTACGAGTTCGGTCCCGGCAACGGCACGCTGATGTTGCTGCCGATCGACCAGGGCATCGAGCACGGCCCGCGGGACTTCTTCCCCAACCCCGCCTCGAAGGATCCCGACTACCAGTTCCGGCTCGCCGCCGAGGCCGGCTACTCGGCCCTCGCCTGCCAGATCGGCATGGCGGAGAAGTACTACCCGGACTACGCGGGCAAGGTGCCGCTGATCCTCAAGGTCAACGGCAAGACCGACATCCCGAGCTCCTCGAAGGCCTTCTCGACCTGCAACGCGAGCGTCGAGGACGGCGTCCGGCTCGGCGCCGACGCGATCGGCTACACGCTCTACGTCGGCTCGCCGCGCCAGGACGAGGACCTCGCCCAGCTGCGCCAGGTCCGCGAGGACTGCGACCGCTTCGGCATGCCGCTGGTCGTCTGGTCCTACCCGCGCGGCGAAGCGGTCGAGGCGAAGGGCGGCCAGAACTCCTTCTACGCGATCGACTACGCGGCGCGGATGGCGATGGAGATGGGTGCCGACATCGTCAAGCTCAACATGCCGAAGATCGACCCGGACAAGGACAAGGACGCCCCGGCGCCCTACAACGAGATGGAGGTCGACCAGCCGGAGGCGATCCGCCACTGCGTCGAGTCGGCGGGCCGCGCGCTCGTCGTCCTCTCCGGCGGCTCGAAGACCGACGACGAGACCGTCCTGCGCAACACCAGCGAGGTGATGGAAGCCGGCGGCAGCGGCGTGATCTTCGGCCGCAACGTCTGGCAGCGCGACTGGGACGAGGCGCTGGCGATCATCGAGCAGATCAAGGCGAGCCTGCTCGCCAACGTGCGCCGCACCCCGTAAGGAGCGCGCCAAGGTCGCGCGCGCCCGACGCGCGCGCACGGCGACTTACGGCAACCCCCCCTTCCCTTCGTCACCCTGCGGGTGACGAAGGGAAGGGGCGCCTCAGCAGGCGCCCCACAGGCCCCTTCCACGCCTCGCCGCCCGCGCGGCGAGGCGCGCGAAGAGCGGCGCGTAGCGGGTGTTCGGCGGGAACGGCAGCGGCCGGGCGAGGCCGCGGCGGACCAGCAGCGCGTTGAAGAAGCGCCCGTCGGGCAGCCAGAGGTAGACGAGGCTGCGCCCGTAGGCGTCGACCGGTTCCCGGGCCACCCGGTAGCGGACCCGGCCGGCGGCGCCGAGCACGCGCTTGGAGAAGGCCGAGGCGCGCGGCCCGAAGCACTGCACCGGCGTGTCCGGCTTGACCGTCTCCGGCGTGTCGACGCCGACGATGCGGCTGGAGCCGAGCCCGGCGAGGATCACGGTGTCGCCGTCGACGACCCGGACCACCCGCGCGGTGCCGCCCGCCCCGCCGGCCGGGCCGGAGCCGCCGGACCGGGGCAGCGAGGACCAGGCGACCGCCCCGAGGACGAGGGCGATCAGCGCCGCGCTGCCGATGCTGGGATGTGAGCGCATGCCCCGTCTGAGGCCCGGGGACGACCTCCCTCTCCCCCTGGTGAGGAATTTGCCGGCCGCAAACAGCTCGCGCTCCCGGACGCGCCGTTTTCATCCAAACGATCGTTTTGCAGACCTTCCGGGGCCGATTCCCGGATCTCCCGGGCCGCTTCCCGAATCGAGTTCAGGGCCGAAAAACGGCTCTGCAATGCGGATTCACCCGCGTCGCCCATCGACAATCGAGGCGCGAGGCGTGAGCCCTGCAAGATCCTTTGCTACGGTCCCCGGCGGCCCTCCGGGGCCCCCTCGTTATGAAGATGAAGCAAAGCATCTCCCAGTTCGAGACGGCCTTCGAGCAGGAGACCTCACTCGAGCGCCGTCGGCGCGAGCAGCTCCGCCGCCGGGCCGCGAACCGCTCGCGGGCCCGTCGGATCGAGCGCACCGAACACCACAGCTCGGTCCGCTTCAGCGTGCTCGCGATCTGCCTCACG
This sequence comes from Solirubrobacterales bacterium, assembly GCA_035502495.1. Lineage (GTDB taxonomy): Bacteria > Actinomycetota > Thermoleophilia > Solirubrobacterales > 70-9 > VAYN01. The sequence continues at coordinate 15,410 of DATJUK010000038.1, read as the reverse complement.
GTGACCGTGGTGGTGGTCGCGATCGCCATGTTCGAGGCGCTCTCGATCCTCATCTCCTAGCTCTGCGGACGCTTGGACGTCCGCTTTCAATAGACTCGCGCGCCGATGCCACGACGCTCTCTGAAGCCACAACTGAACCAGATCCGCGCCTGGGTCCACCAGGGCCGCACGGACGCCTGGATCGCCCACCAACTTGAAGTCTCCGCGACGGAGCTGCGGGAGTTCCGCAAGCAGTACGAACTCTCGCCCGACGACGAGAACGCGGGGTCGAGCGAAGTCGACCTGCGCGACGAGATCGAAGCGGAGATCGAAGCCGCCACCGCCGAGGAAGAGGCCGAGGAGGCCGACTCCGAGGAGGAGGGTGACGGCGACGAGGAGGCTGACGGGGAGGGCTCCGGCCGTCCGCGCCGCCGCCGTCGCCGTGGTCGCCGCGGAGGCCGCGGCCGGCGCAAGGAGATCGAGGCGACCTTCGATCACGGCGAACAGGACGGCTACGGCCTCTGGCTCGATGCCTCGGTCAAGGACAACCCCGTCTACGCCGAGCACTGGGCCGGGAACCGCGACGTCACCGTGCGGATCGAGGCCGACCAGATCGTCATCCGTCGCGCCGGCTCCGCCGACGACGCGGACGATCCGGACGACGACGACGAGTAGGCCGGCGGCGGCGCGGTCGACCTGAGCCGGCCATGGCGCCGGTCAGGACGACCGCCGGGCCGGGCTAGGCCAGGCTGCGTCCGCCGGCGAAGTTCCCGGCGTTGCGCAGGTAGGCCCAGAAGGCGGCGTCGGCCAGCGTCTGCGCTTCGCCTGCCGCCGCCGGGGCGACGTCGAGGGCCACCGCCTGCGCCCAATCGGTCCCCTCGCCGTAGAGGTCGGCGAGTTCCTCGGCGCTGAAGGTCGGTCCGATCCGCCGCCGCAGCTCGACCCGGATCGCGTCGATCACGCGGTCGGCGAGGCGCCTGCGCCGGGGATCGTCGATCGCCGCCAGCTCGCGGGCGCCCTCCTCCCACTGGTAAAGCGCGTTGGCGAGCGGATAGGCCACGGCCCAGCAATGTAGCGGCCCGCGAAGGTCGGAGAACTCATACACATGGCCCTATCCGTCGGTCCGCGCGTCAGTCGCCGATGTCCCCGTCGCGACGGCCGCGGGGAGATACATCTCGGTATCCGGCCTCGGGGGTCCCCGGTCCCTCCCCGGCTCGCACTAATCTCGCCCGTTGGTGCTGACCCCCTGGGGAGATGCCGCGACCCTGCGCGAGCGCAGGCTGCCGCCCGGCCGCAGTGGCGACCGCGATGCCGCGCGCCGAGACCAGCGTGAGCGGCTCTTCGCCGCGATCGTCGCCGGCTGCGACGAGAAGGGCTTCGACGCCACCTCGGTCGAGGACCTTCTGCGCATCTCCGGAGTGTCCCGCGCGACCTTCTACGAGCAATTCGACGACAAGCTCGACTGCTTCCGCGCCGCCGAGGAGGAGATGGTCGCCGCCGCGATCTCGGCGGCCGCCGACGAGTTCGGCGGCGAGGGCGACGCGGTCCTGCGTCCGCGCGCCGCGCTCGAAGCCTTCGTGCGGCTGATCGTCGCCCAGCCCGCCGCCGCGCGGATGTGCCTGATCGAGGCCTACGCCGCGGGTGAGACCGGGATCCTGCCGGTGCGCCGGGCGATCGACTGGATCATCCTGCTGGGCCGCGAAGCCGCCGAGCAGATGCCCGATCGCGCGGCGATGCCGCCGGAGCTGGTGCGCGGGATCATCGGCGGCTTCTACCAGGTGATTTACGACCGCCTGCTGGAGAACCGCGAGGAGGAGCTGCCCGACCTGGTCCCGGCGCTCTGGGAGTGGGCGATGAGCCTTCCCACGCCGCCGCGGCGGCTGCGGCGCCCGGGCCGGCTGATCGTCGCCCGGCCGATCTCCACGGCGCCGCCCTTCGCCTCCTACAGCCCGGAACAGCGGATCATCCGCGGCTTCGCCGCCGCGGTGGCCAGGAAGGGCTACCCGGGGACCACGATCGCCGACATCGCCGCCGCCGCCAGCATCTCGCAGACGACCTTCTACGAACACTTCGAGGGCAAGGAGGACGCGCTGATCGCGGCGCTCGACTCGAGCGGCGCCCAACTGCTGGCGGCGGTGATGCCGGCGATGCGGCGGGCGGACGACTGGCGGATCGCGCTGCGGATCTGCTTCGAGGAGCTGTGCGGGTTCTTCGCCGCCGAGCCCGCCTTCGCCGCGCTGCGCACGGTCGACATCTACGGCGCCGGGCCGGCCGCGATCGCCACCCGCAACGAGGTCGGCGCCCAGGTCGTCGGCGCCCTCCTGGAGCCGGCGATGAAGTCCGGCGTCAACGTGCCCGACCTGGTGATCGAGGCGGGCGCCGGGGCGATCTACGGGATCCTCTTCGAGGGCGTCTGGAAAGGCAAGGCGGCCGCGCTCCCCCGCCTCGCGCCCTTCCTCACATATTTCGCCCTGGCGCCGCTCGTCGGCGCCGAGGAGGCGCTCGAGGTCGCCACCAGCCGCGGCCGCACCGCCTGACGCGCGCATCCCGGCGCAAAGCCGCGCGGAACTCCATGTCGACGGGCCGGAAAGCGGCCCGCGCCTACGTCAGGGGGTGTCGGGGACTTCGTGCAGCGGGGCGTTCGCGGGGGCGCAGTGGGGGTCGAGGGGGCCGGTGACCTTCCAGACGGTGACCGTGCCTTCGCGGAGGAGCGGTTCGACGCCGCCGGAGCCGTGCAGCCAGCGGGCCTCGGGCGAGGGGATGGGGTGGCTCGGGTGGAGGAAGTTCAGGAACGGCGCGGTGACCAGGTAGTCGAGGTCGGCATCGTCGACCGCGGCGCGGAAGCGTTCACAGGTGGGGATCGCGTTGAAGGCCCCGTGCGGGCCCTTCTCGCCGAGGTAGACGACGTGGTTGGAGAGGTCGGGCCCGTAGAAGCCGTAGCCGGCGAAGCCCGCCGTGGTGCCGACGAGGCCGATCCGCGCGTCGGTCACGCCGCGCGCCCAGCGGTAGGCGTCGTCGAGGTCCATCCCCGGGATCGAGGTGGCGGCGGTGAGGTTGGCGAAGCGGTGGTTCAGGTAGTGGCGCTGGACCGGGTAGCCGAGCGCGATCGCGGCGACCACCAGGGCGGCGACGGCGGCGGCGATCGCCTTCCCCGGGGCACCGTCGCGGCGGGCCAGCCAGATCAGCGCGGGCACGGCGACGAAGACGATCACGAAGGCGAGGGCGAAGAGGCGGGCCTTGTCGTGGATGTCCTGGTCGGGGCGATCGGTGACCAGGTAGGCGACCGCGAGCGCCGCGATCAGCCCCCATTGGCGCCTCGGCGGGTCGAGGAGGCGCGGCAGCGGCACCAGGACCAGCGCCGCCAGCAGGGCCGGGATCACGTAGCGGATGTTGATCGCGAAGCCGACCGGCTCGCCCTCCGCCCCGGCGGCGCCGAGCGGGGTGAAGAGGTAGGCGAGGAGGGCGAAGAGCGCGGCGCCGCCGAGCCAGCGGATCAGGCGGTCGCGGCCGGAGAAGAGCGCCAGGAGGCAGGCGGCGAGGGCGGCGACCAGGACCAGCGGCCAGAGGACGCCGAAGGCGTCGTGGACGCCGGGGACGAAGTAGTGGCGCCAGACGCCGGTGTCGGTGAGGTAGTGGACGATGCTGTAGCCGGGCCGGCCTTCCTGCACGCGTTCCGGGTGGGGCAGCGAGAGCGGGCCGAGTCCCGTCACCTCCGGGATCGGGTTGCCGGCCACGAGCAGGTTGCGCAGGTACCAGTAGCCGCCGCCGAGCAGGCCGCCGACGAACCACCATCCCGCCGCCTTCCAGCGCCGCCCGGAGGGCGCCAGGACCACCACGACGACGCTCAGCGCCGCCGCCATCGCGAAGACCGTCAGCCGCGTCCCCACCGCCAGCCCCACCGCCAGCCCCGCAGCCGCCAACGGCCACCCGTACCGCACCCGCGTTCGCACTTCCATCCGCATACCGGGGATTTCTGCGAACTCACCGGGGGGGGCGCCGGGGCGGGGCTGGGCGTTCCAGGCCTCGACCAGGATCGCGATCCCGGCGAGCAGCAGCGCCGCCGCCATCAGGTCGTTCTTCGCCGCGCCCGGCTCGCGCACCACCAGGGTGTGGCAGCCGGCCAGGAGCGCCGCCGCCAGCACTGCCGGGATCCCCCGCCCGTACGGCCGGCCGACGCAGTAGGCGGCGAGGAAGGCGACGCCGAGCCAGGCGAAGTTGACGAAGAGGCTGAGCGTGTCGCGCCCGGTCATCAGCATCCCCACCGCGTGCAGGAGCTCCGAGTTCTGCGGGTAGAACCAGTTGACGAAGACGGTCTCGACGTGGTGCATCCCGGTGGTCGAGTGGGACTGGGCGATGTCCGCCGAGAACGGCATGTGGTACCAGAGCGAGTCGAAGTTGAAGATCCCGGCGTCGAGCGCGTGCTTGGCGGTGACCGCCCAGTCGAAGACCACTATCGCGACCACGACGACGGCCACCGCGGCCGCCCAGAGGCCGAGCTCGCCGCCGCGGGCGGTCTGGCCGCCCCCCGGCTGCACCGGGGCCACGCGGACGATCAGGGCGGTCAGGACGGCGACGATCAGCAGCGCCCCCGCGTAGAGGAGGCCGAAGGTGCCGAGGACCTCGGCGGCGATCGTCAGCAGGCCGACGCCGAAGGTGATCTCGACCAGCCGCGCCGGGGCGCCGCGCCAGCCCGGCAGGAGCCGCCTCCTCAGCATGTAGGCGGCGAGCCCGAAGCCCGCCACCAGGACGACCAGCTGGGCGGCTCCCAGCAGGTAGGAGCCGAAGCTAGGCATCGCCTCGCGGTGCCGGGGCCCTCAGCGCGAGAGGCCGCGCAGCACGAAGGGGGTCTCCCCCGCCGCGACCATGCCCTGCTTGCGCGCCGCCGCGGCGACCACCGCCGGGTCGCCCGACGACTGGATCGAGCGGTGCAAGCGCTTGTTTTCCCGCAGCAGCTGGTGGAATTCGGCCTTCGCCGCGGTGGTCGACCGGTAGGTCTCGAACAGGTTGATCGCCGGGTTCAGGTACGAGTAGGCGACGGCGAAGAGGACCAGGACCAGGGCGATGCGGCCGACCCGGTCCCATTTGATCCGGCTCGGCGAGGTGCGCGCCCCGGGGCGCCGCCCGCGGGCGGCCGGACGGCGTTTCGGGCGGGAGCCGGCGTAAGCGGTAGAGGCCATGCCCGCAGCTACGCTGCCGGCGGGTCGTCTCCTTCATTAAGGAGCCGCCCCCGCGCCCTAGGAGGCGCGTTGGGAAAAAGCGGTCAGCCCGGGGAACTCGGCGGCGGCGCCGAGCTCTTCCTCGATCCGCAGCAGCCGGTTGTACTTGGCGACGCGGTCCGAGCGCGAGGGCGCGCCGGTCTTGATCTGGCCGGCGCCGGTGGCGACGGCGAGGTCGGCGATCGTCGTGTCCTCGGTCTCCCCCGAGCGGTGCGAGATGACCGCCGTGTAGCCCGCCTCGCGGGCGGTGCGGATCGCCTCCAGGGTCTCCGAGAGGGTGCCGATCTGGTTCACCTTGACCAGGATCGAGTTGCCGACGCCGAGCTCGATGCCGCGCCGCAGGCGCTCCGGGTTGGTGACGAAGAGGTCGTCGCCGACCAGCTGCACGCGGTCGCCGATCGCCTCTGTGAGGAGCTTCCAGCCGTCCCAGTCCTCCTCGTCCATGCCGTCCTCGATCGAGAGGATCGGGTACTTCGAGGAAGCCTCGCGCCAGTACTCGGCCATCTCCTGCGAGGAGAGCGTGCGGCCCTCGTGCTCGAGCACGTAGGAGCCGTTCTCGTAGACCTCGCTGGTCGCCGGGTCGAGGGCGATGAAGACGTCGGCGCCGGGCTCGTAGCCGGCCGCCTCGACGCCCTCGAGGACCGCCTGCAGGGCCGCCTCGTTGGACTCCAGGTCGGGGGCGAAGCCGCCCTCGTCGCCGACCGCGGTGGCGAGGCCGCGGGCGCCGAGGCTCTTCTTCAGCGCGTGGAAGACCTCGACCCCGTAGCGCAGGCACTCGGAGAAGCTGGAGGCGCCCGCGGGGACGACCATGAACTCCTGGAAGTCGACCGAGTTGTCGGCGTGGGCGCCGCCGTTCAGGACGTTCATCATCGGCACCGGCAGGATCCGCGGCTCACCGCCGCCGTAGAGCTCGGCGAGATAGCGGTAGAGCGGCTGCCGGGAGTCGGCGGCGGCGGCCTTGGCGGCGGCGAGGGAGACGCCGAGCAGCGCGTTGGCGCCGAGCCGGCCCTTGTTCGGGGTGCCGTCGAGCTCGATCATCGTCTCGTCGAGGGCGCCCTGCTCGGCGGCGCGGGCGCCGGTCAGCGCCTTCGCGATCTCGCCGTTGACGTTGGCGACCGCCTTGGTGACGCCCTTGCCGACCCACCGATCGCCGCCGTCGCGCAGCTCGACCGCCTCGAACTCGCCGGTCGAGGCGCCCGAGGGGACCGCGGCGACGCCGCGCGCCCCCGACTCCAGCGCCACCTCGACCTCGACGGTCGGATTGCCGCGCGAATCGAGGATCTGGCGGGCGTGGATGGAGGAGATCGTGCTCACGAGACGGCCACTCTATGCGTCGGCGGCGACCCGGCGCGGTGCGGTCGCGGACCGTCGGCCCGGAGCGACGCGAAGCGCGGCGGGGGAACCGCTATTCGCCTTTTTTGCCGGAGCTTTCTTTGGCGGCGGCTTCGGCTGCCGCTGCTTCGGCGGCTTTCACCGCGGCTTCGGATTCCGCCTGGCTCGCGGCCGAGCCTTCTTCGGCTCCGGCCGCGCCTGCGGCGCCTTCTTTGCCTTTGCCTTTGGCGGCGGCTTCCGGACGCGGGCGCTGGACCAGCCGTTCGCCTTCCGGTTTGGCGACGGTCACCGAGCCGGGCAGCGCGGGCTGGTTCTGGACCACCGGCGCCGGGCATTCGGTCGGCGGCGTCTTCGGGTTGGCTTCGTAGCAGGACGCCGCCGCGGTCGCGGGATGTCCCGAGCCCTTGTAGTTGGAGCAGTTTTCGATCACGAAGCCGCTCGCGCAATGGGTCCGCGAGGTCCACTTCGCCTGGAACCCGGAGACCCATTGGGTGAAGTACTTCTGTTCTTTTTCCTGGGTCAGCTGGGTGGTGATCGTCGTTTTGACTTCCGAGAACGGCTGGACCGTTTCCGGATGCAGCTTCACGACTTCAAGCAGGAGGTAGTTTTTTTCCTGTTTGACCGGGCCGACCAGTTCGCCCGTCTTCGCCCCGAAGATGTCTTTCTTCAGCGGTTCCGTGAGGAATTCTTCGCTGATTTCTTTCTGCAGACCGGCGTTTGCTTCGGTGGTCGGCGAGTATTTTTTGGTGACTTTTTTCCAGCTCGCCGCGGAGTTGTCGGCTTCGAGGGCTTTGCGCGCCGCTTCAACTTCCTTCTTGTTTTCGTTCACGATGACGCGCACGTCCCGCGTCGGTTTTTTCGTGTACGTCGTCGCCTTTTCTTCCTCGTATTTCGCCTTGGCTTCGGCTTCCGTGACCGGCGGCGCTTCTTTGGTGATCTTTTCCTGGATCTTCGGCTGGATGATCCGGAGTTCGATCAGCTGGTTGACTTCTTCTTCGGTCAGGTTCTGTTCTTTGAGGAATTCCTGGAAAGCCTTTTCGGTTTTGAAGCTTTCTTTCTTGACTTTTTCGAGTTCGGTTTCGACTTCTTTCTGGGTGACCTTGATCCCCAGTTCTTCCGCCTCACCGAAGATCCAAGCCTTGCTCAGGAGTTCTTCGATACTCGATTTGTGAAGTTCTTCGGCTTTTTTGGAACCGGCCTTGGGGGCTTTTTTCAGCCCGGCCTGGGTTTCCTGCCGTTTCAGCGTCGCCTTGTATTCGGCTTCCGAGATGTTGCCGAGGCCCTCGGGAGCGTTGCTCACCAGGGCGATGTCGCCGGCGGGGATGCTGGGCGCGCCGAGCCCCTCGGCGACGGCGAAGACGACAAAGAGGGCGACGAAGACGACGGCGAACAGGACCAGGCCGACGCGCTGCGCGGCGCCCCCGCCTTTGCGTCCGCCGCTCTGTGACGGCGTCGCTTTTTTCGGGCCGCCCCTGCCGCCCCGTTTATTTCGCCCCGATTTGGCTCCCACCGCCGAGGCAGCATAGTGAAAGTCCCTTCGCGGTGGTTAAAGACCGCGTTCATCGCCTGAGGCCGCGCGGGCCGGCCTCGCAACTTCACGACCTCAGGCCGCTGCCGGCTCGGCCGCCCGCTTCGCCTCGCGCAGCCCGTCGGCGAGGGCAAGCACCGCCGCCAGCCGCTCGTCGGGATCGCCCGCCACCCGCAGCGAGGCGGCCTGCTCGCGCCATTCGTAGAGCGCCCCCTCGACCTTCGCGGAGAGCACTCCGGCACCGGTCGAGTCCAGATCCACGCCGGTCACGGTCAGTTTGCCGCCGCGGAACTCGACGCTGCGGGCGCCCGCCAGGCCGAGCTCGATCCGCGCCCGCTGCAGCTTCAGCAGGTTCTCCGCCTGCGGCGGCAGTTGGCCGAAGCGGTCGTCGAGCTCGTCGGCGATCTGCCGTAGCCGGCCCGGCTCGCGGGCGGCGACGATACGGCGGTGGATGTCGATCTTCGCCGCCTCGAAGGGGACGAAGGTCGCCGGCAGGTAGGCGTCGACCGGGACGTCGAGCCGCACCGGCTCCGGCGCGTCGGCGCGCTCGGCGTCCTCCCCCCCGGCCTCGGCCACCGCCTCGTCGATCATCTGGCAGTAGAGCTCGAAGCCGACCGCGGCGACGTGGCCCGACTGCTCGTCGCCGAGCAGGTTGCCGGCGCCGCGGATGTCGAGGTCGCGCATCGCGATGCGGAAGCCGGAGCCGAGCTCGGTGTGGTCGGCGAGGGTCGAGAGGCGCGCCGCCGCGTCCTCGGTCAGCGCCTCGGCGCTCGGGTAGAGCATGTAGGCGTAGGAGCTCTCCTTGGAGCGCCCGACCCGGCCCCTGATCTGGTAGGCCTGGCTCAGCCCGAGCTGGTCGGCGCGCTCGACGATCAGGGTGTTGGCGGTCGGGATGTCGAGGCCGGACTCGATGATCGTCGTCGTCACCAGCACGTCGGCCTCGCCGCGCAGGAAGGCGAGCATCGTCTCCTCCAGCGCGTGCTCGTCCATCTGCCCGTGGGCTTCGAGGAAGCGGGCCCCGGGGACCAGGGCGCGGAGGCGCTCGGCCACCTCGAACAGCGAGTCGATCCGGTTGTGGAGGACGAAGGCCTGACCCTTGCGGCCGATCTCCCGCTCCAGCGCTTTCTTCACCAGGTCCTCGTCGTAGGGGCCGACGTAGGTGCGGACCGGGCGACGGCCCTCCGGCGGCGTCTCGATCACCGAGATGTCGCGCAGGCCGGCGAGGCTCATCTGCAGGGTGCGCGGGATCGGCGTCGCCGAGAGCGCCAGCACGTCGACTTTAAGTTTCAGCTGGCGCAGCAGCTCCTTCTGTTTGACCCCGAAGCGCTGCTCCTCGTCGACGATCACCAGGCCCAGCTCCTTCGCCCGCACGTCGCGCGAAAGCAGGCGATGGGTGCCGATCAGGATGTCGACCTTGCCCTCCTCGAAGTCCTTGAGGACGGCTTTGGTCTCCGCCCCGGAGCGCAGGCGGGAGACGCCCTCGACCCGAAACGGCAGGTCGGCGAGCCGCTCGCGGAAGGTGCCCCAGTGCTGCTGGGCGAGGATCGTCGTCGGCACCAGCATCATCACCTGGGTACCGTCGGCGGCCGCCTTCACCGCCGCCCGCAGGGCGACCTCGGTCTTGCCGAAGCCGACGTCGCCGCAGACCAGGCGGTCCATCGGCCGCTCCGATTCCATGTCGCCCTTCACCGCTTCGATCGCCTCGATCTGGTCGGCGGTCTCGCGGTAGGCGAAGTTCGACTCCATCTCGATCTGCCACTCGCCGTCGGGCGGGAAGGAGTGGCCTTTGCGGGCCCGCCGCTCGGCGTAGAGGTTCAGCAGTTCGCCCGCCAGGGCGCCGGCCGCTTTGCGCGCCCGCGCCTTCAGGTTCTGCCAGCGTTTGCCGCCCAGGGCCGACAGCGTCGGTTCGCCGCCCGCGCCGACGTAGCGGGAGAGCTTCGCCAGCTGTTCGGTGGGGACGTAGACGCGGTCCTCGCCTTTGTATTCGAGGTAGAGGTAGTCGCGGGTGACGCCGCCGATCTCGCGCGTCTCGAATCCCGCGAAGCGGGCGACGCCGTGGTCCTCGTGGACGACGTAGTCGCCCACCCGCAGCTCGGAGAAGGCGAGCCGGCCGCGGCTCGTCCCGGTCGCCGGGGTCTCCTCGGCGCGGCGGCGCCGGTGGACGAGGCGGCGGAACGGATAGACGGCGAGTTTCAGCTCCGGGGCGACGAAGCCCTCGCGCAGGCGCGCCTCGGCGAAGGAGAGGCCGGGATCGGGACTGAGCCGGCCGCCTTCGAGGATCTTCGCGTCGAGCCGGTCGAGGCCGTAGCGGGCACGCTCCGCCTCCCCCATCGAGTCGAAGGCAACCACCGTGCGGTAGCCGGAGCGGACCAGTTTCTCCAGCTCCGACTCGGCCTCCTTGATCGAGCGGGCGGGGCTCTCGGCGCGCGAGGCGCGGAACTGCTGGGCGGCTTCGTCGTCCTCGCCGACGCTGGTCAGCGAGAGGGCCGCGCGGGCAGCCAGCGGCTCGGCGACGTCGACGTAGAGGTGGCGGGCGTCCTCGGCCTTCATCGAGGTGATCGCGTCCTCCCAGACGTCGCGCAGGGCGGGCTCGACCTCTTCCGGGGCGGCGAGGACGACGGCGGCGTTCGCCGGCACCAGGTCGAGCGGGGCGCGGAACTGGTCCAGCGGCAAAAGCTCGGCCAGGTCGGTGGTCCCGCCGTCGCCTTCGGCCGCCTCCTGGGCGGCGAGCGCGGCGAGCTCGCGGTGGTCGGCGTCGAGCTCGGCGGCGGGGGCGAGCTCGACCACCTCGGCCTCGCCGAGGCTGCGCTGGGTGAAGGTCGAGAACCAGCGCATCGACTCGACCTCGTCGCCGAAGAGCTCGATCCGCACAGCGCGCTCCTCGGTCGCCGGGTAGACGTCGAGGATGCCGCCGCGGACGGCGAACTGGCCGCGTTCCTCGACCTGCTCGCAGCGTTCGTAACCGGCCGCGACCAGGTCCTCGGCGACCGCTCCCAGGTCGACCTCGTCGCCCTTGGCGATTTCGAAGCCGGCCGGGCGCAGCGAGGCGTCGGGGACGGCCTCGGCGAGGGCGACGGCGGAGGCGACGACGATCGCGTCGGCTTCCCGCGAGAGCGCGTCGAGGGCGTCGATGCGCAGGCCGACGAGGTGCGGCGGCGGGGTGACCGAGGAGGCGTAGCCGGTGCCGCGCGAGGGGTAGAGCCGCACCCGGCGCGGGGTCAGGTAGGCGCGCAGGTCGGCGGCGAGGTCCCGCGCGGCGCGATCGTCGGCGGCGACCAGCAGCGCCGGGCGGCCGGCGAGCCCGCGATCGTCCTCGAGCAGGGCGGCGAGCAGCAGCGGCCGCAGGGTCTGGGAGGAGCGCAGGCTGACGCTCTCGCCGCCGTCGGCGGCGGCGAGCACACGGCTCGCGAGCGCGTGGACGCGCTCGTTCTCGGCGGCTAGATCAAGGAGTGGGCGGAGGCTCATGGGCAGCGAAAACGCCCGGACGGGGTGATCCGGGGTCGCCACCGATATTAGAAGTCAGCGGACGCGCACCCGCGCGCCGAGTCGGCGCAGCGGCTCCATCGCGCGCCAGGAGCGGGAACCGAACACCTCGGCGAGCTTCGCCTCGACCGCTTCCCGCCGTGCCGTCTCCTCCTCCCGCCGCGCCACCTCCTCTTCCCGCGCCACCTCGGCCAGCTCCGCGCGGTCGCGCTGCAGGTCGTGCTCGGCCAGGAGCAGGCGGGAGCCGTACTCGGCGCCTTCGGCGCGGGAGACGGCGCGCGCCTCGGCCCGCACGAGCAGCGCGATCGTCTCGTAGTGCTCGGAGGGCCGCGGCTCGGTCGCCTGGCGCAGCAGCTCGACCAGGGCCTCGGCATGCCTGCGCGCGGAATGGTGTTTCCGCACCAGGTCGAAGCCCAGGGTCCCCAGTTCCGGGCGATAGCCCGCCAGATCGGCGCGGAGCCGTTCGCGGTCGATGACGAGGTCCGTCGCCCCGCCGCTGAAGCCGTCGGCCTCGATCGCCGCGTAGGTCTCCGGCGTGACCCAACCGTCGCCGCCGGCCCGATCCCACACGTAGGTGGCCCGGCCCATCGACATGCCCTCCAGGGCCGAGCGGCCGTAGCCGACGACGATGTCGGCGCGGTCGAGCTCGGGGCGAGGATCGATCGTCTTCACGGCGCCGTCGCCGAGCCGGCTCACTTCGAGACCCAGCTCGGCGCAGACCTCCTCGAGCATCCGCAGGCGGTCGGCGGGGAGATAGTTGCTGAGGACCAGGACCCGCCGCGCCTTCGGGCGGCTCGCGTTCCCCGGCCGGAAGCGGTCGATGTCGATCGGCTGGCGCAGCCTCACCAGCGGGGGTCGACCCGCGATCGCGTCCATGTGGTCGCCGACGCGGTCGTTGAGGACGACGACGCTGGGCGCCGGCTCGAGCGCCGCCGCCGGGCGCTCGATCGGCGCGAAGCCGTGGGTGACGAAGATCTGCGGCAGATCGGGGCGCCGCGAGGCCAGCGCGTAGGCGCAGGCGGCGTCCTGGGCGATCACCGCGTCGACGTCGTCGATCCCCGCCAGCTTGCTCGCCGGGCCGACGCTCAGCTCGATGCCGCGCGAGGCGACCAGGTCACGGCCGGCGTCGGAGGCGGTCCCGGCGTGGATCTTCACCGGATGCCCGAGCCACTCGAGCTGCTCGGCGACGGTGACCGCGTAGGTCTCGGTCCCCCCGAGGAGGAACCGGGCCTGGGTGATCAGGATCCTCATGAGTTCCGCGCGAGGTCTTCGGCGAAGCGGCGGTCGGCGAGGTCGAGGAAGCCGCCGCGGACATCGGTCGCTTCGCGCTCGATGTGGCCGCGGCCGATCAGCATGACGACGTCTCCGGGCCGGGCGAGGCGGATCGCGCGGGCGATCGCCTCACGGCGGTCGATCACGATCTCGAGCTCGCCTCCGGAGGCGGCCCGGGCGCCGCGCGCGAGGGCGGCGATCGGCGGCACCCGCGACTCACCGCGGTAGCTGGACCCGGCAAGGATCAGGTGGTCGGTGAGCCCCCGCGCGAGGCCGCCGGTCCGCGGCCCCGATTCGACCGCCGAGCGGCCGACCGAGGAGAGCACGGCGATCAGCCGGCCGCCGCGCGCGGTGGCGATCGGACGCGCCGCTTCCAGCCCTGCCGCGACGCCGGCCGGGCTGACGCCGAGGTCGATGATCACGTCGAAGGGCGCGTCGATGTCGGCGACTTCGAAGCGCCCGCGCACCGGCGACGCGGCGGCGAGCGCGGCGAGGGTCTGCTCGCGGGGCAGGCCGAGCCCGTCGGCCAGGGCCAGCGCGGCGGTCGTGTTGAGGGCGTTGTGGGGGCCGGGCAGACGCGTCTCCAGCTCGACCCGGCCGGCGGGCGTCTCCAGCTCGATCTCGGCCCCGCGGAGGTCCCAGCGGCAGGTGACGATGCGGTAGTCGGCGCTCTTGTCGCGGCCGTAGCGGAGGACCCGGCCGCCCCGGTCGGAGACCTCGTCGACGAGCCCGGCGCCGAACTGGTCGTCGACGTTCAGCACCGCGAGCGGCACCGCGGTGTCGCCGCGGACGAAGAGCTTGCGCTTGGCGGCGGCGTAGTCGGCCATCGTCAGGTGACGGTTCAGGTGGTCGGGGCTGAGGTTGGTGAGGATCGCGCCGTCGACGACCAGCTTCTGGCTGAACTCGAGCTGGTAGCTGGATATCTCGGCGACCAGCGAGGACGGCTGCGCGTCGACGAGTTCGCCGATCGCGGAGCCGAAGTCGGTGTTGCCGCAGAGCGCCGGCCCGAGCCCGTGCGCGGCGAAGATCGCCATGCAGAGGGACGAGACGGTCGACTTGCCCTTGGTTCCGGTGATCCCGACGATCGGCGCCTCGATCAGCCGCCAACCGATCTCGAACTCGTCGATGACCTCGAGCCCGCGGGCGAGCGCCGCCTGCACGAGCGGGATCTCGGGCCCTACCCCGGGGCTCTTGACCAGGGTCGCGGCGCCCTCCAGCAGCTCAAGACCGTCACCGCCGAGTCGCACCTGGACGCCGAGGCGGCGCAGCTCGGCGGCGCGCGCCTGCTGGGCCGCGTCGGCGGCGGCGTCCCAGGCGCGCACGGCGTCGGCGCCGCGGCGGCCGACCAGGGCGCGACCGGCGGAGATCCCGGCGCGGCCGAGGCCGACGATCAGGAACGGCTCAGGCGGCAGCGCCGGCCTGCGGGCGTCGATGCGAAGCAGGTCGGCGACGGCTTCGGGCGAGGTCACGGCGGAGGAACGGGAACGGGGCACCCTGAGGACCGTATGAAATCGCCCGCCTTTTTGGCAACTTCCCCCGCGGCCCGGGACCGGCCGGGCGCCTTCGGGGCGGGCGGAACTCAGTCGAAAGGCAGGCCGGAGCCGCCGCGGACGTGCTCGACCTGGCCGACGCCCTCGGCGGCGGAGCGGCCCTCGACGTCGTCCCACTCGTGCAGCATGCGCTTCAGGCGGGCCACCGACTCGGGCGGGTGGGCGGCGACCGAGGCGGCGAGGGCGAGGGCCGACTCCTCGGTCGCGGCGGCGGGGGCGACGCGGTTGACCAGGCCGAGGCGGAGCGCCTCGTCGGGGCCGACGGTGCGCGAGGTGAGCAGCAGGTACTTGGCGGCGGCGAGGCCGCAGAGGGTGACGAGGCGGGCCGGGCCGACGGGCATCCCCAGCGCCGCGCCCGGGAAGCGCATGCGCAGGTTGGAGCCGCCGACGCGAAGGTCGCAGGCGATCGAGATCTCGGCGCCGCCGCCGACCACGTCGCCGTGACAGGCGGCCACGGTCGGCTTCGGAAAGGCGACGATCGTGTCGTAGAGGTCAGAGAACATCTGCATCCGCCGCACGTGTCCCTCGTGGTCGAGCTCCTCGCGCACGTCGGCGCCGGCGGAGAGGCCCATGTGGTCGGCGGAGGAGAAGACGAGCACCCTGACCGCGTCGTCGCCCCGCGCCACCGCGAGGTGCTCGAGCAGCTCACTCAGCATCTGGGTGTCGATCGCGTTGCGCGCCCGCGGTCGTTCGAGCCGGATCAGCGCGACGCCGTCCTCGGCGACGCCGTAGCTGGTGACGGTGGCGGCCTCGGCAGCGTCGCTCATGCCGCGGAAACTATTCGATGCTCGAGGGGAAGGGACGTGGCGAGGGCGCGGGGGCCGACGGGCGCGGGACGCCGCGGGCCGGTGGGCGTAGGCGGACGGGCGGGGGACGCGGGGGCAGGTGACGGACGGGGCCAAGGGACGCGGCGGCCCCGTGGCCGGCGGGGCCGAGGGACGCGGCGGGCCTGTGGCCGACGGGGGCCGCGCACGGGACGGCGTGGGACCCGCCCTCCCGGCGGCGGCCCGGGCTGGCTGAGGGCCGCCGCCGGGAGGGCGGGTCCACGGG
>DATJUK010000037.1:0-5881 GCA_035502495.1 Solirubrobacterales bacterium | reverse complement strand
CCCCCCCCCCCCACGACTCACGTGCGGGCGACGCGGGCCGCCTCTTCGTTGCCGACGTAGGGGGTGACGGTGAACTCGACCAGGTCGGGGAGCAGGGACTCGAGCTCGTCGGTCTGGCCGGCGACGATGCGGCGGGCGATCAGGGAGACCATGCCGCCGACGAGGGCTTCCTCGGTCGACTCGGAGAGGCGGTCGAGGACCGCCTGCGGGCGGCCGTCGCGGCCCGCCTCGAGGTAGGGCACGAAGGTCTGCACGGCGGCGTCGTAGCGCTCGACCACCACCGGGCCGGCGACCAGCGCCTCGACCATCGCCAGCCGCGCCAGGTTCGGCTCGGAGGCGAGGAAGGTGAGCAGCGCGCCGATCCCGGCACGGATCCCGTCGGCCCACTCCTCCTCGGAGTCGTAGGCTTCCTCGACCCGCTCGCGGAGCTGCCCGGTGACCGTGTCGAAGGCGGCGACGAAGCACTCGTCCTTGCCCTCGAAGTGCTCGTAGAAGGTGCGCCGGGAGACCGCCGCGTGGCGGGTGATGTCGGCGATCGTGGTGCCGCCGTAGCCTTTTTCGGCGACCGCCTCGGCGAGCCCGGCGATCAGGCGCTCGCGCTGGTTGTGGACGACGAAGTCACGCGGCAGGCCGTGGCGGCCGGGCGGCAGGCGCGACAGCTCCGGCGGATACTCGGCAGGAGCGTCGGCTGGATCGAAGGTCACGGCGCGAAGATACCTGTCGCGGCCTAGAGCTGGGCGGTTGCTCGCTGCGCGGACTCGGCGCCGATGTAGGGCGTCAGCGCGAAGTCGACGAGGTCGGGCAGGAGGGACTCGATCTGCTCGGCTTCGCCGAGCACGATGCGCTGGTAGATGATCCAGAAGATGCCGCCGACGATCGTCTCCTCCAGTGTGTCGGGAAGCTCGTCGCCGTGGTCGGTGTACTCGCGGCCTTTGCGCAGCAGCGGGATGAAGGCCTGCAGCGACTGCTCGTAGCGTTCCTGCGCGGCGTCGCCGGCGGAGAGCGCCTCGACGATGCAGGTGCGGGCGAGGGCGGGCTCGTCGGAGACGTACTTGAGGAAGGCGCCGAGCCCGGCGACGGTGCGGGCCTCCCAGCCGTCGGCCTCGCCCGCCGCCTCGACCACGCGCGCCAGCGATTCCTCGACCGCGAAGTCCTGGGTGGCGAGGAAGCAGTCTTCCTTCGAGGAGAAGTTGTCGTAGAAGGTGTTGCGGGCGATGCCGGCGCGGCGGACGATGTCGGCGACGGTCACGGCGCGGTAGCCGCGGGCCATGGTCTCCTCGGCGAGGGCGGCGACGATGCGCGCCCGCTGGTGGCGTGCGATGAACTCGCGTGACAGGCGCTGGCGGCCGGGCGGCGGCCGCATCGAGGTTCGTTGAGCCACGAACGGGACGGTACCGGAACTGAGGTTACTTCAACTTGGGGGATGTTGAGTGCAGGAAACAGGTACTCCAGTGGAATCAGACCCGGCTTTCGGGCCTGGTTCCGGCGTCCGGGCCGGGGGCGGCGGGGGCCCCGTGGCGACCCTCCCCGGCGGCGAAGCGGGCGGCTCCGCGGGCGGCCACCGCGAGCGTCTCGCGGCCGAGGCGGTGCTCCAGCTCGAGGCCCGCGGCGAACGGCATCCCGATCCCCTCGATCGCGGCGCGGCGGTCGGCGAGCATCGTCTCCTGCGGGAAGCCGGCCAGCTGCTCGGCCAGGGCGAGCGCCCGCTCGAGGTGCTCGCCCGGCGCGGTGACGGCGGTGACGAGCCCGATCCGCTCCGCCTCGGCGGCGTCGACGGCGCGGCCGGTGAGGATCAGGTCGAGCGCCCGGCCGAGCCCGACGATGCGCGGCAGCCGCTGGGTCCCGCCGTCGATCAGCGGCACCCCCCAGCGCCGCTCGAAGAGGCCGAAGGTGGCGGCGGGCGTCGCCAGCCGCAGGTCGCACCAGAGCGCCAGCTCCACCCCGCCCGCCAGGCACCAGCCGTCGATCGCGGCGATCGTCGGCTTCGTGGCGGCCAGCCGGCTGAAGCCCATCGGCCCGGCCGGATCCTCGACGTCGAGGTCGAGCGCCTTCAGGTCGGCGCCCGCGCAGAAGGCCTCTCCCCCGGCCCCGGTGAGGACCAGCGCCCGGGCGCCGTCGTCGGCCTCGAAGTTCTCGAAGCCCTCCCGCAGCGCCCGCGCGGCAGCCGCGTCGACGGCGTTGCGGCGCTCCGGCCGGTCGATGGTCAGCACCGCCGCCGCACCCACCCGTTCGTAGCGCACCTCCCCCATGCCCGGCATCGTCCCACAGCCCGGTGCGTTCGCAGAAATCACCGGATAGCGGATAGAAGTGCGAACTCACTCCGGGGGGGCGGGATTGGCCGCGGGCGCGGACAGGTGCGGGAGCGGGCGGGCTAGTCGCGGCACGGAAACGCGGGGGATGCCGACGACGCCCGGCTCCCGCACGATGTGCGCCCCGGTCGCCGATCGTGGAGGGGGCAGGGCCCCCACGAACACCGGGAAAGCTAGGAGCCGGCTCGGACGACGCCTCCCGTCTCGGCTCGGGCGACCCCGCACGCGGCCGGCTCCCGGCCAACCGAAAAAACGACCGGGGGTGACGCTCGTCGCCTGCCGCATCGCGTAGCCTTCGCGATCAGAAGCTCGTCTGCGCCACCTTCGAGACCCTTCCCCCCTTGGCTTCCGGAGGGACCGGTCTCTCCCGGTCGCAGGGGCAACGTACGCCTCCCGGTCACCGCGGCGCAAGGGGGGCGCGGGGTTCCATTCCGCAAACTCCGCGGTTAGGCTGCGCGCGGGATGAACGGGACTGAGGCGTCCGCGCGGCGGGCGCGGCGCAACGTGGTCCTCACCGCGGCGATCGCCGGGCTCGGCGGGCTGCTCTTCGGCTACGACACCGGCGTCATCGCCAGCGCCCTGCTGTTCATCAAGGGGGACTTCCACCTCGGCAGCTTCGCCCAGGGCCTGGTCGTCGCCGCGGTGCCGATCGGGGCGGTCGGCGGCGCCGCGATCGCCGGGCCCGCCGCCGACAACTACGGCCGCCGGCTGATGATCCTGGTCTCCGCCGTGGTCTTCATCGCCGGCGCGCTGGCGAGCTCCGCCGCGCCCGGGCTCGGCGTCCTCGTCGTCGCCCGGGTGGTGATCGGCGTCGCGATCGGGCTCGCCTCGGCCGCCGCCCCGGTCTACATCTCCGAGGTGGCGCCGCCGGAGAGCCGCGGCCGCCTGGTCAGCTTCTTCCAGCTGGCGGTGACGATCGGGATCCTCGTCGCCTACCTGGTCGGGCTCGCCTTCGACGGGATCGAAGGCTGGCGCTGGATGCTCGGACTCGGCTGCGTGCCGGCGCTCGGCCTCGCCTTCGGCATGCTGCGGATGCCGCAGAGCCCGCGCTGGCTGGTGATGAAGGGCGACGACTACGCGGCCCGCGCGGTGCTGGCGAAGATCCGCGTCGACGATCCCGACACGATCGACCGCGAGCTGGAGGAGATCGAGGACTCGGTGCGCTCCGACGCCAAGCCGGGCGCCTGGTCGGACCTGCTGAAACCGGCGGTGAAGGCGGCGCTGGTGGTCGGCATCGGGCTGGCGATCCTGCAGCAGGTGACCGGCATCAACACGGTCATCTACTACGCCCCGACGATCATCGAATTCACCGGCGTCAACTCCTCGGCGGGCTCGATCCTGGCCGCGGTGGGGGTCGGGATCATCAACGTCGGCATGACCCTGGTGGCGATCCGCCTGCTCGACCGAGCCGGACGCCGCACCCTGCTGATGATCGGCGTCAGCGGGATGGTGCTCTCGCTGCTCGCCCTCGGCGCGGCGTTCATCGGCGGCGGCGGCTCGACCCTCGCCTCGGTCGTCGCGATCGCCAGCCTGATGACCTACGTCGCCTCCTTCGCGATCAGCCTCGGGCCGATCTTCTGGCTCCTGAACGCGGAGATCTACCCGCTCGGCGTGCGCTCGAAGGCGGCCGGCCTCGGGACGATGGCGAACTGGACCTTCAACTTCATCGTCTCGCTCACCTTCCTGCTGCTGATCGAAGCGCTGGGGCGCTCCGGCGCCTTCTGGTTCTACGCCGCGATCGGCGTCCTCACCCTCTGGTTCTGCTGGGAGTACGTGCCGGAGACGAAGGGCAAGCCGCTGGAGGAGATCGAGGAGCTCTTCGAAGAGCGGGCCGGGGTCAAGGCGCCGCCCGCCGCGCCCGATCCGCTCGAGCCGGTCGGCTGAGCGCGCCTCGGTACCCTTCGTCGATGCGCGTCGACGAGATCATCGCCAACAGCCGCCCGACCTTCTCGGTGGAGTTCTTCCCGCCCCGCGACGCGGAGAAAGAGAAGACCCTCTACGAGACGGCCCGCGTGCTGCGCGAGCTGGAGCCCGATTTCGTCTCCGTCACCTACGGCGCCGGCGGCTCGACCCGCGACGGCACGGTGGAGATCACCCGGGCGCTGAAGGACGAGCTGGGCTACGAGACGATGGCCCATCTGAGCTGCGTCGGCGAGACGACCGAGGGGCTCTCGGCCACGCTCGACAAGATCGAGGCGGCCGGGATCGAGAACGTCTTCGCCCTGCGCGGCGACCCGCCCCGCGGGCAGAGCGACTTCGTCCAGCCCGAGGGCGGCCTCGGCTCCGCCGCCGACCTCACCCGCTTCATCGAAGCCGGGCCCTGGAGCTTCGCCCTCGGCGGCGCCTGCTTCCCGGAGGTCCATCCGGAGGCGCCCGACCTGGCGACCGACCTCGCCTACCTGAAGCAGAAGGTCGACGCGGGCGCGGCGTTCCTGATCACCCAGCTCTTCTTCGACAACCAGGTCTACTTCGACTTCGTCGCCGCGGCGCGGGCGATCGGGATCGAGGTGCCGATCCTCGCCGGGGTGATCCCGGTCGGCAGCTTCGCCCAGACGAAACGGATCTGCGAGCTCTGCGAAGCGTCGATCCCGGCGCCCCTGGAGGCGGCGTTCGCGGCGGCCGGCGGGGACCCGGAGCAGGAGTTCGAGCTCGGCGTCGCCTACGCGGCGCAGCAGTGCTCGGAGCTCCTGATCGCGGGCGCCCCCGGGATCCACTTCATCGCCCTGAACCGGGCGCCGGCGACGCGCGCCGTGCTGGGCGCGCTGAAGGCCTCGAAGCCGTGGGAGCGGACCCGCGGCGACGCCGCCACGCTGGCCGGCCGGATCGGCTAGCGCGGGGCGCGGTAGGCGGGGAAGAAGCCGCCTACCTCGCGGTCGCCGGCGAGTTCCGCGTAGCGCTTCGGATCGCAGACGATCTCCGAGGTGCGCCAGGTGACGGTGCGGTTGGCGAAACCGCGCTTGAACTCCTCCAGCGCGTCGCCGGGCGCGAGACCGCCGCCGAGGTTGAGGGGTAGCGCGAGCTCGCCGGAGAGCTCGATCAGGCGGGCGAGCACGTTCTTCATCGGCGAGTCGCCGAGGTGCGAGTCGGAGCTGCCGCTGAGGAAGTAGTGGAGGTAGCCGTCGCTGACCGCGGCGATCGAGGCGGCGGCGGGAGCGCCCTCGGGGTCGGTGGCGAGGGCCAGCCAGGTGCGGTCGGCGGGCAGCAGGCGCTCGAAGTATTCGGCGCCGAAGAAGTAGTGGGGCGCGGCATCGGTGCGGCGCATGGTCTGCTCGTAGAGGTCGAGGAAGGCGGCGCGCCGGGCGGGGCCGGCGTCGGCGCCGGGGACGAGCTCGACCGCGTAGCCGGCCTCGAGGTTGCGGCGGACCTGCCGCCGGTCGCTGGGCCTGCTCTTCGGCTTCAGCGCCGGGTCGGCGATCTGCACGACGTTGCGCTCGGTGGTCCCGACGAAGGGAACGAGGTCGAGCCGGTGGCGGATGAAGACCGACACCAGCCCGGTGCGGTGAAAGTCGACCTCGCCCGGGTCGAGCCACCCACCCCCACCCCCCGATGCGTTCGCAGTAATCCCCGCTATG
>DATJUK010000036.1:0-28475 GCA_035502495.1 Solirubrobacterales bacterium | reverse complement strand
CCCCCCCCCCCCCCACGGCCGGGCCGCCCGACGCGTTCGCAGGCCCGCCGGGTGCGCTTACAAGCCCGCCGGGTGAGTTCGCAGAAATCACCGCATACCGGCGATTAGTGCGAACGCACTCGGGGGGGTCAGGGGCGGGGCATGCGGTAGACGACGATGCGCTCGCCGCTGCGGCCGGTGGTGGCGAAGTCGAATTCCATGCCGAGCTTGCGGGCCACCCCGAGCGAGGCGTCGTTCTCGGGCTGGATGCGGGCGATGATGCTGGGCATCCGCAGCACCTCGAAGGCCTCGTCGCGGAGGGCCTCGGCGCCCTCGCTGCCGAGCCCCCTCCCCCACGCGTCAGGCTCCAGCCACCAGCCGATCTCCCGCTCTTCGGGGTCGAGCCCCGCCGTCCCCTCGCCGGCGTAGTTGAGCGAGACGAGCCCGATCCCACGCCCGTCGGCCTTGTCGACGGTGGCCCGCCAGCCGAAGCCGTGCTCCTCCCAGTGACGGCGCTCGGCCCGGGCGACGTCTTCGGCGAGCAGCGGCGGCCATGGGTCCCCGGTGCCGATGAAGCGCATCACCTCCGGCATCGAGGCGAGCCGGACCAAGAGCGGCGTGTGGCGGTCGTCCCAGCGCTCGAGGCGCAGACGTTCGGTCTCGATCACGGCGGCGACGTCGATCGTCACGTCCCCAAGTATGCCCGGCGCCCTACGCCCGGCGATGCGTTCGCAGAAATCACCGCATACCGGCGACTAGTGCGAACTCAGATGGTGGGGCTTGGGAGCCAGGCCCAGAAGCGGCGCGCCTGCTCGTGGGGGTGGGCGCCGGCGCGGCGGATCGCGACCAGCGAGCGCTCGATCTGGAGGTCCTTCAGCGGCACGGTGACCAGGCGGCCGGCGCCGAGGTCGGGCTCCAGGGCCAGCTCCGAGATCAGCGCGAAGCCGCCCGCCGCGAGCGAGCGCTTCACCCCCTCGAGGCTGGCGAGCGAGAGGTCCGGCCGCAGCTCGATCCCGACCCCGGCCAACGCGGCGGCGGCGACGGCGCGCGTCCCCGAGCCCGACTCGCGGGAGATCCAGCGACCGCCGGCGAGCTCGCGCGGGTTGACCGCGCGGCGGTCGGCCCAGCGGTGGCCGGCGGCGACGACGAGGACGATCCGGTCGCGGGCGACGACCTTGGTCTCGAGGCCGTCGAGCGGGTCGAGCCCCTCGACGAAACCGACGTCGGCACGGTCCTCGGCGATCGCGGCGATCGCCCCCTGCGAGTTGGTCACGTCGACCTGCGGGTGGACGCCGGGCAGCTCGGCGCGGAAGGCGGTCAGCCAGGTCGGCAGCAGCGCCTCGCCGACGGTGTGGCTGGCGACGATCCGCAGCGGCCGCGTCGCCCGCCGGCCGGCGACGGTCTGCTCGGCGAGCGCCAGCGCGTCGAGCCCCCGGCGCGCTTCCGGATAGAGCGCCATGCCCTCTTCGGTCGGTCGCACGCCGTGGCGGCCGCGGACGAGCAGGCTGACGCCGAGGCGGCGCTCGAGCGCCTGGATCCGCTTCGTCGTCGCCGACTGGGTCAGGTCGAGGGCTTCCGAGGCGCCCTGGACCGAGCCGGACTCGACCGCGGCGAGGAAGGCGGCCAACTCGCGGGAGGAGAGTGGATCGGGCATCGGGGTATTCCAGCACGGAATCTATGGACATGCCAAAGGTGCGATCATGGGACCCCCTCTCTCACGAACAGCGGGGAGGTTCGTTCGGGGGTCCCATGATCGCACCACGACAGTGGGTGGGGATTCCGTGGTGGAATACCTCGATGCCGGATGCGACTGGTTCGCGGGGTGTGTGGGACGCAGAATCTCCGGCATGAGCGCTGATGCATTTTCTTCCGAAGCGGTAGGTCTTCCACGCCGCCGTGACCGTTCGTTCCTGCGGGAGCTGGAGCGGCCTTCTCATGTCTTCCGCAACATCGGGCCGAACTGGTTCGCGGCGGTGATGGGGACCGGGATCGTCGCCAATGTTGCCGCCCTGCTTCCGTTCGAATGGGCCGCGGCGAAAGAGCTCGCGATCGCGCCCTGGGCGCTGGCGGTGGTTCTGCTGGTCGCGCTCGTCGCGGCGACCGTCGCCCACTGGGTGCGCCATCCCGAGCGCGCCCGGGCCCACCTCTCGAATCCGGCGATGGCCCCGTTCTACGGCTGCCCGCCGATGGCGCTGCTGACCGTCGGCGCCGGGGCCCTGCTGGTGGCGACGCCGCTGATCGGCACCCACGCCGCGGTCGTCGTCGACTCCGCCCTCTGGGGGCTCGGCACCGCGCTCGGGCTGCTCACCGCGGTCGTCGTCCCGGCGCTGATGATCCGGCGCGGCGACCTCGACCCGCGCCACACCTTCGCCACCTGGCTCCTGCCGGTGGTGCCGCCGATGGTTTCCGCCTCGACCGGGGCGGCGCTGATCCCTCACCTCCCCACCGCCACCCTGCAGCAGGCGCTGCTGTGCGGCTGCTACGCGATGTTCGGGCTCAGCCTCGTGCTCTCGCTGCTGATGGTCGCGCTGCTCTGGTTCCGCCTCATCTACGTCGACGGCGGCCCGCCGCGGATGGTGCCGACGCTGTGGATCGTGCTCGGCCCGTTCGGCCAGTCGGTGACCGCGGTCGGGCTCCTCGGCCCCCACGCCGCCGAACTCGTGAAAGCCCCCTACGGCACCGGCCTGGAGGCCTTCGGCGTCGTCTACGGGCTGCCGGTCTGGGGCTTCGCCATCGCCTGGATGGCGATCGCCGCGGTCATCACCCTGCGGGCGCTGCGCCGCGGCCTGCCCTTCTCGCTCACCTGGTGGAGCTTCACCTTCCCGGTCGGCACCGTGGTCACCGGCACCGCCCTGCTGGCGGTGCAGACCGGAGCCAGGCCGTTCGCCTGGCTCGCGGTCTGCCTCTTCGCCTTCCTGCTGGTCGCCTGGGCGGTGGCGTTCGCCAACACGCTGCGGACGGCCTGGACGGGCGCCGCGTTCCTGCCGGCGCCCGCCCCGCGGCCGTCCTCCGGACCGGCGGACGGCTCCGAGGTCGACCGCACCCCCGCCGCTACTTGGAGGCCGTTCCCTTCGCCTGCTTCAGCACCACTACCTTGAGCGGGATCTTCGCCCCCGGCGCGAGCACCGCGCCCGGCCGGGCGCCCTGCTTGACCACCTTGCCGTCCTGCTTGCGCGGGGCCTTCACCTTGGTGACCTTGCCGATCCCGCAGCCCGCGCCGCGGAGCCTCGACTTCGCGGTCCCGAGCTTCTTGCCGATCACCTTCGGCACCGTGCAGCCCGCGTAGTAGAACGAGTCGGCCCGCACGGTAGGGCTTTCTCCCGCCAGCGTGCTGGTGGTGATGTCGACGCGGCCGACCTTGCTCTGCGGCGGCGCCACCGCGGTGATCTTTTCTTCACCGACGACGGTGAACGTCGCGGCCGGGACGTCACCGAACATCACCGCGCTGGCGCCGGCCAGGTTGGTACCGGTGATGGTCACTTTTTCACCACCGAGCACGGAGCCACCGTTCGGGGTCACCTTGGTGATCGCCGGGGCGGGCTGGACTTCGGCGGCGAGCTCGATCTCCTGACCCGATTTCGACAGCGCCGGGGCGTTGGTCGAACCTTCGAACGGCGGCGAGGAGAAGATCCCGTAGCCGGCCCCGGCCACCGTCGCGACGCCGATTTCGTCGGTCGGGTTGGTGGAGTCGACGGAGATCAGATCGCCGCTGCGGATCGACAGCTGGGTGGGGAACGTTTCGATCCCGGGCCCGTTCGGTTTCGCCGGCTGGCTGGTACCGGTCGCGGTATAGGCGCCGGCACCGTTGGGGTGCAGTACCCGCAGGGTGAACGGCCCGCCTACCGCGCCGACCACCTTCCACCGTACGATCTCACCGTTGACCGGCGAGGCGACGCTGGCGCCGGTCTCCGGCAGCGTCGTGTTGAACTCGGAACGCACACCTTCGAACGGGGTCGAGGTGAAGGCGGGCGGCAGCACACTGCCCACCGTCACCGTCGTCGCCCCCGCCCCCACTGCCATGACCAGCGCCCAGGCGGTGGCCAGTGCCATCGCCATGATCCCGATGCGGGCGCCTCGGCCCATGCGTCTACGTACACCTCTGCGTCCGGTTGCAGACATGCTTCTTCCCTCCCTGTACGGGTTGGTTTTTTCGCGCCGCCTTGCTCGCGGCACCGTCAGATGCCGCAAGAACCCGCGAGCGTTCGGAAAGGTGCGGAGAGGGTGTGAAAGTTCCTGCGGGCGGGGCCGCGGGGATCGCCGCGGGCCGGTCCCGGAGCGTCGGGCGGTTACTCGGGATTCGCCTCGAGCTGGCGCGTGCGCGCCTCTTCGATCGCCCGTTCGGCGTCGACGAGGGGGTGCCAGCCGTCGGTCTCGACCGGCTTGTTTTCGAGGTTCTTGTAGACGTTGAAGAAGTGCTCGATTTCTTCCTGCAGCTGGCCGGGGACGTCGTCGAGGCTCTCGATGTGGGACCAGCGCGGGTCGCGGGTCGGGACGCAGATCACCTTGTCGTCGGCCCCCTTCTCGTCGCGCATCTTGAACAGCGCGACCGGCTTCACCGGGGTGACGCAGCCGGGGAAGGTCGGCTCCGAGCCGACCACCAGGCAATCGAGCGGATCGCCGTCCTCACCGAGGTGGCCGGGCAGGAAGCCGTAATCCGTCGGGTAGACCGTCGAGCCGGAGAGGAAGCGATCGAAGACGACGCGGTCGAGCCCCTCGTCGTACTCGTACTTGTTGCGGCTTCCCTTGGGGATCTCGATGAAGGCGAGTAGCTGGCTCTCTTGGACTGGCTCGTTCAATGGTGCTTCCGGGAGGAGGAGGACGGCGGGGAGGCGCGTCCGGGGGGCCGAGAACCTTAGTTCGTCGCCCCGCTCGGGGACTTCCGCCCCGGTCCCGACCGCGGTCGGTCGCTTGGGAAGTAGCTTTGGGGCGTGCCCGGGACCGAACTCGACCACGTGCAGATCGCCGCGCCGCCGGACTGCGAGGCGGCGGCGCGCCGGTTCTTCGGCGAGCTGCTGGGGCTGGCGGAGATCGAGAAGCCGGAGCCGCTGCGCGGGCGGGGCGGGGTCTGGTTCGCGCTCGGCGAGCGACAGCTCCACGTCGGCGTCGAGCGCGAGTTCAGCCCGGCGCGCAAGGCGCACGTGGCGGTGCGGGTCCCGGCGGCGCAGCTCGATCGGCTCGCCGGGCGCCTGGCGGACGCGGGCGCGCCGGTGATCTGGGACGACGCGCTCCCCGGCGAGCGCCGCTTCTACGCCGCGGACCCGTGGGGCAACCGGATCGAGTTCCTCGCCGCCCGATGACCGCCCTCGGCCCGCGGTCGTCCCTGCCACCGATGGCGCCGCTCAGGTCGACCGCCGTAGGCTGAAGCCGTGCGCCCCCTCTTCCTCCTCGCCGCGATCGTCGCCGTCGTCCTGCTCCTCGCCGGCTGCGGCGGCAGCGGCACCACGCTCGAATCCCTCGCCGGCACGCCGGCGGCGGTCAACATCGTCAAAGACGTCGAAGCGATGGCGCACGCCTGCGCGAAGCCGAGCAAGAAGGCCCGCCAGGCCGGCGTCAAGGCGTACACCGACCTGGCCGGGATCACCGCGATCCACCCCAAGGCGACGTTCGGCCCCGAAGGCACCGACGTCACCATGCGTCAGCTGCTGCGCCGCACGGTCGAACGGACCGGTCACTGCATCGGCGTCACCGTCGACGCGAAGGGCGAATTCCACACCACCGGCTAGTCGTGTTCCGCCACCCTCCCGATCGGCGCGAGACCGTCGTTTGTAGGGTGAGTCGGTGAGCGACCGGCCCGCCATCCTCAATGGCACCTCCGTCCGGGCGGGGAAGTCCTGGCCGCGGTGGCCGCAGTGGGACGAGAGCGAGCGGGCGCGGCTCGACGAGGTGCTGACCTCGGGCGCCTGGTCGAACTCCCGCGGCGAGCAGGCGCGGCTCTGGGCGGCCGAATTCGCCGCCTCGCAGGGCGCCCGCCACGGCCTGCCGCTGACCAACGGCACCCACACCCTGGAAGCGGCGCTGGTCGCCTGCGGGATCGGCGAGGGCGACGAGGTGATCGTGCCGGCGCTGACCTTCGTCGCCACCGCGACCGCGGCGCTGGCGCTGAACGCGGTCCCGGTCCTGGTCGACGTGGAGGCCGACTCGCTCTGCATCGACGTCGCGGCCGCGGCGGCGGCGATCACCGAGCGCACCCGGGCGGTCATGGCCGTCCACCTCGGCGGACGCCCTTGCGACCTCGACGCCCTGGTCGACCTCTGCGCGAAGCACGACCTCGCCTTGATCGAGGACTGCGCCCACGCCCACGGCAGCCGCTGGGCCGGTCGCGGCGTCGGCACCTTCGGCAGCTTCGGCAGCTTCTCGCTCGAGGCGGGGAAGCTGATCACCGCCGGCGAGGGCGGTGCCTTGATCACCGACGACGAAGCCCTGCGGGATCGGGCCTGGGAATGCGTCGACTGCGGCCGGGCCCCGGGCCGCCGCGGGCACCAGCACGCGACCGCCGGTTCGAACCTGCGCATGACCGAGTGGCAAGGGGGCGTGCTGCGGGCGCAGATGGAGCGCTTCCCGCAGCAGCACCGCCGGCGCGTAGAGCACGCCAGGCTGCTCGACGAGGCGCTCGCGGGGATCCCCGGCCTGCGCCCGCAGAGCGGCGACCCCCGCATCGACAGCCGCGCCTACTACGTCTACATCCTCCACTACGACCCCGCCGAGTTCGCCGGCCTGCCGCTGCCCGGCTTCGAAGCGGCGCTCGCCGCGGAGGGGGTCGAACTCGGCCTCTGCTACCCGAGCCTCAACCGCCTCGAGCTCTTTCGCCAGGCCCACTTCTCCCCCCGCCACCGCGCGACCGCCCCAACCGTCGACTACTCCGCCCAGCGCCTCCCGCGCGCCGAAGCGGCGGCGTCAGACACGCTCTGGCTCTATCACCCGATGCTGCTGGCCGAGCCCGAGGACGTGCTCGACATCGCCCGGGCGATCGAGCGGATCCAGCGGCACGCGGGCGAGGTGGCGAAGCGGACGAGGCGCGGCGGTCCGGCGCAGGCCGGCCGCCGGGTGGCCGGCCGCCTGCGCCGCCGCCTCGGCGGAGCTCCCTGACCCGCGGCGAGGACGAGACCGCGCCGCGGTCGCCGCCGGCTACCGCCTCCGGACCGCGTAGGTGAGGTGGGTCACCTGCTGCGTCGGCTCCGCCTTGACCGGCTCCAGCGCCACCCGGCTCGCGTCCACACCCTCGAAGAGGCGGGTCCCGGAGCCGAACAGCACCGGTGAGAGCGCGATCGAGAACTCGTCGACCAGGCCGGCATCGACGTACTCCAGGATCGTGGCGCCGCCGCCGGCGATGCGGACGTCGCGGTCGCCGGCGGCGTCGCGAGCCTGGGCGAGCGCGCCCCCGATGTCGTCGACGAAGTGGAAGGTGGTCCCACCGGGCCGCTCCCAAGGGTCACGCTTCTCGTGGGTGACGACGAAGACCGGAGTGTGGAACGGCGCCTCGTCCGGCCACGCCTGCTCGCCGAGGTCGAACATGCGCCTGCCCATCACGCTCGCGCCGGTGCGCTCGAAGGTCTCCCGGGCGATGTCGTTGTCGCGTCCTTCCTCGCCACCCTCGCCGAGCTTCAGGTTCTCGCGGAAGAACCGCTGCTGGAAGAGCCACCGCTGCAGCTCCATCCACTGCGCCGGCGGCCCGTCCGGGTGGTCCATGCCGCCCGCGGGCGCGATGAACCCGTCGAGTGACATCGTCACGCTGAAAAACACCTTTGCGGCCACCGGTCCTCAGCCTTCCTGCCGGAGGGTCTCGGTGACGTAGGCGGCCAACTTGCCCAAGGTCTGCCGGCCACCCTCGATCGCGTGGTACTTCTCCGCCGCCTCGTCGCGCTGCTCCTTGGTGGGGAACACCGTACGCATCTCGAGTCGGGTCGACCCGTCGTCGGGCGCGAACGTGAGGACCGTCTCGAAGGCGTTCGGGTCGCCACGGAACTCGCCGTGCACCAGCGCGATCCGCTCCGGCGGGTCGATCGCGGTCCAGGAGATCCACTCCTGGTAGTCGGTCCCGTCGGGCCCGCGCATCACGAAGTCCCACTCCCCGCCGACCCGGAACTCGAACGCCCGCGTGGTGGTGGTGAATCCCTCCGGCCCCCACCACCGCGACAGGTGACGCACGGCGGTGAACGCCTCGAACACCAGCTCCCGCGGGGCACCGATGATCCGCGAGATCACGATCTCGCGCTCGGCCGGCGGCGATCCCGCCGATGCTCCTGGTCCCGTCGCGCCCATCACTGCTCCTCCTGACTTTCTCGCCCCAGACCCTGCACGTACTCGTCCAGTCGGTCGAAGCTCTCGTTCCAGAACCGTTCGAACCCCCCACTCCACTCGTGGACCGCCCGCAGCTCCCGCGCTTCGAGCCCATACAGGCGTTGCTTGCCCGCCCTTCGGTCCCGCACCAGCCCGACCTCCCGGAGCACCCGCAGGTGCTTGGACGCCCCCGGCTGGGTCATGCCCAGCTCGCGCGCCAACTCGGTCACCGGCCGCTCACCGCCGCGCAGCAGCACCAAGATCTCCCGGCGCCGCGGCTCGGCGATCGCGTTGAAGACGTCCGACGTCGTCGCTGCTCGTGCCATTGCCGAGGATCATATACCGATATAGGAATATGTCAAGGAGGCGAATGCCGCCCTACCTCGGGCGCCCGGCCCGGTGGAGCCCGCGATCCTACGGCGCGTGATCCGGCCACGGCAGCGGGAAGAGGTGCCGGTACTCGCCGGCCTCCTCGATCACCCGCTTCACCGAGGGCCGGGCGATCAGGTCCTCGTAGTAGCGCGTCAGCTCGGCCAAGCGCTCCTCGTCCCAACGGTGCACGACGCGGGCGTAGAAGAGCGAGGGCGCAGCGGCGCAATCGGCGAGGGTGAACCCGGTGCCGGCGACCCAGCGCTTGCCCTCGAGGTGGCCGTCGAGCAGGGCGTAGGCACGCTCCAGCTCCACCCTTGCCTGCGCCACGCCGTAGGCGTCGCGGCTGTCGTCGGGACGCAGGCTGTCGGCGACGATCTTCTGCATCGGCGTCATCACCTGCCCGTCGAGGACGCGGTCCCAGAGCCTGGCCTGCAGGGCGGCTGCGGGATCGGCGGGGATCAGGGGCGGCGCCGCGCCCAGGCCGTCGAGGTACTCGACCACCGCGGTCGACTCGGGCACCGTCAGGCCGGCCTCGCCGTCGACGAGGACGGGGATGCCGGCCGGTGGCCAGAGGCGCGCCAGCTCGGCGCGATCGGCTTCGTCGCGCACCAGGTGGGGCTCGAACGGCACGCCGCGCTCATAGAGGGCGATCAGCGCCTTCCAGCAGTAGGAGGCAAACGGGTGCTCGTGCAGGACCAGCATCAGACCTCCTCTCCGGCGAGGAAGCGGCCGAGCCGGTTGAGCAGCCGGCCGCTGCCGTGCTCGCGTTCGCCGGCGGCGACGGCGCCGTCGAAGAAGACGCCCTGCTCGGTGAAGAGCAGGCGCGTGCCGCCACCCTCGCCGGCCAGAAACTCGACGGTCGTCAGCGAAACCGAGATCAGGCGCCGGTCGTGGAAGAGGTCGTAGCTGTAGACGATCCGCTCGCCCTCGACGATGTCGTGGAAATGGCTGCGGAAGAGGTTGTGCCGACCGGCCTCCGCGCCGCCGGCATTGAGCTCGCCGCCGCCGACCCGGAAGTCGAGCTCCCATTCGGCGTCGGACCAGTTGCCCGGATTGGCGAACCACCGCTCTTTCAGCGCCGGGTCGGCGAAGGCGCCGAACGCCTGCGCGGGCGTCTGCGGGTACTCCCGCTCGATCGTGAATTCGTCGTGGGTGACGCTCATCCATCCCTCCCGAAGGTCGCGTCGAGGACATCGCCGAGTCGGTCCAACCGGCTCTCCAGGTCGGCGCGGTGCTCGGCGATCCAACCCTCCACCGCGCGCAGCGGCGCCGGCTCCAGCCGACAGGTCCGCACCCGCCCTACCTTCTCCGACCGCACCAGCCCGCTCTTCTGCAGGACATCGAGGTGCTGCACCACCGCCGGCAGCGACATCTCCAACGGCGCCGCCAGCTCGCTGACCGAGGCCGGCCCCCGACTCAACCGCGTGACCATGGAGCGCCGGCTCGGGTCGGCAAGCGCCTGAAACGCGCTGTCGAGGGTGGGAGCGGTGGCCATCAGCGCCCACCCTAGCAAACACTTAGGTATTCACTTAAGTATCGGCCCAGACAAAAGCCCCGCACCTGCGGGGCTGCTCAGTACATCCGCTGGGAGCATGCTCAAACTCAGGGGCCGGCGAGCTGATCGACAAGCTGCATCAGCTCCGAAGGAGAATCCTCGCGAACGCCCCCGCCAAGCCCCAACCGAATCGATGCCGCCGTGCGAATCGGTGATGTGCCGAGGCCATCGGCGAGGTCTTAGGGCGAGCGGGCGAGCCGATCCACACGACGGCGATACATCGAGCGGTCGGGAACGGCTCGGCCGATCAGTGAGCTATCGGACGATCAAAGCCTGTCTATCTCAAGACACGCCGGCAAGACGGCCTCGATTTGAGCGGGTCGCCTACGGCGGATATCGGCTGATCTAGGCTGCGTCGATCAGCCGCGCTGGGATAGCTCGACAACCGCTTCTTTGACAATCTGCATGTCGCGCCGCAGGTTGCGCAGCTCACTGAGCACCTGACGCTCAAATGAAGCGCCCCCTATGTCTCGGCCTGCGAGCCGCAGCAGTTCGGCACTGTCGGCGTCAAGCAACTCTGCCAATTTGATGATGACCTCATCACTTGGCGGGCCGTGCTCGCCGTTCTCCAGCCGCGAGAGATTTCCGGCACTCATCGGCAGTTGCGCAGCGACCTGGCGCTGCGTGAATTTCCTGCTCCGGCGCAAGCTGCGGACACGGGCGCCAAAGGCACGGGCGCGCTCGGTTTCAGATGGCGGACGGCGGGTTGGCATATCTCCTGACTTACAGCGCGCCTGGTGCCGCCTCCTCTTGCAGTTTGCACAACCTGCAACATGCTTGCTAGCGTGCACGGCGTCACCACGGCGCCTGGTCCCCGGCCACCCCGAAGGGCGAAGCGTCGTGCTGGCGATCTTCAAAGGCAGGCGGCAAGCGAAAGGCGCGGCATGATGAGCAGGAGGACGCGGGCGGTGCTGTGGGCAGCCACGGGGTCGGTCGGATTACTGGCAGCCCTGCCAGCAGGAGCGGGCGCGGCAGTCCTGAACTGGTCGGTGCCAGAAATGATTGATCCGCAAGCGCCCTTCCAGGGACCGAACGATGCCGCCTGCACGGATGGCGGCCTTTGCGTGGTGGTCGACGGTATCGGCAACGTCTTCACGTCAACCGACCCGGCGGGAGGAGCTGCTACCTGGACGAAAGCCGATGTCGACGGCAGCAACGCCATCGAGGCGGTGTCGTGCCCGTCCTCGAGCTTCTGCGCCGCGGCCGACAGCGCGGGTGATGTTCTGACTTCCACGAATCCGACCGGCGGGGCTGGGGCTTGGGCGATCACCAACATTGACGGCGACGAATTCTTCGAAGGGATCTCCTGCCCGTCTGCCGGCTTCTGCGGCGTCGTCGGAGAGGAAGGCGTTGTCTTGACCTCCACCGATCCCACCGGTGGCGAAAGCGCCTGGTCGAAAGTCGAACCTGGCGACGAACAGCTCTACAGCATCGGTTGTGCATCCGAGTCGTTCTGTCTCGCGGGGAACTTTGGCTCTGTCCTCTTCTCAACCACCCCGGCGGTCGGCAGCTCGTGGTCAACGACGCACGTAGACCGAACGGAGTTCTTTGGTGGGGCAGCCTGCCCGAGCACGACCCTCTGTGTTGTCGCTGACGCCGATGAACGCGTGGCGGTCTCGACCGATCCCACCGGCGGCGAAAGCGCGTGGCAGCTCGTGCAATTGCCGGGGACGGAACCGTTCCACGTTTCCTGTCCGTCGACCTCGCTTTGCGTCGCCGGCGGCAACCTCGGCACGGTGGGTGTCTCCGCTAACCCGGCGGGCGGTGCCGGGGCCTGGGAAGTGCAGACGATCGACACCGTGAAGCTGTTCGGGCTGGGCTGTGCCAGTACGCACCTGTGCGTGGCGGTCGACGGCTTCGGGAACTTCATGGTCGGCACCGGCCGGCATCAGGAAGAAGAACCGACCGACCCCGGCGGCACTGGCGACAATGGATCGACCGAACCGGCCACTCCCTCCGACAACCAGTCGGGTGCGGCGACTCCCTCACCCAGTCCACCACCGCCGCCGATCGCGGTTACGCGGAAGCCGAAGTCGCCGAAGTGCCGCAAGGGATTCAAGAAGCGACGAGTTCACGCGAACGCTAAGTGCGTGAAGGTCAAGAAGAAGCACCGACGGCACTGAGGATTGACCGTTCCCCGCTCGACTTAAGAGGCCCCGTTTGGAAACAAGGCGGGTTTTCTGCCGGTAGGCCGGGTCGACGCTGGATCAGCCAAAAACAAAACTCCCGCCTCTCAGCTTGAGAAACGGGAGTTTGAAAACGGACGCTCAGTACACCTGCTGGGCACATTTTCAAACCCAGAGACGATCAGACAGCTTGAAAAACTCGGGCAACTCCGAAATCGACTCCTCGTGAACGCCCCGGCCTCACGTCCGAGCGCATCAGCACCGTCGCGACGGATCGGGGACGTGCCGAAGGCGATCTGCGCGGTCTTGTCTCGGTCAGACGAGCCGATGCACACGACCGCCATTCACCGAGCCATCGAACATCAACTCGGCCGATCGGTCAACTATCGAACGATCAAAGCCTGTCTTTCGTCGGACACGCACTCCAAGCAACCGCGTTTTGAGCGGGTCGCAAGGGGTGAGTACAGACCCGCCTAGAGAGCCACACCAGCATGGCGGACCCAGCTACTGACCTACTGCCCGCAGCCGTGGAGCTTCAATAGCTGATCCCTCCGAATTACCTGCATACACCTCGATTATCTCTCGGATCATTCTCCCGGTCTCGGCCCCCGCAGGTAGACTAGTTCGGCTATGCATACCCGATTTATCCGGAAGGCGGTCGCGGCAACCGTCGGGCAATCAGTAAGGCGCTGCCTCTCGCGACTTGCGGTCGGGAGCGGTATGTACCTCGCCCTACTGGCTCCTGCCAATGCGGAAGCAACCTCACCAGAAGAAGCAATCTCCTTTGCCAATATCCAACGCGCGGCGTACGGGATCCCACCGATGACGCTCGACCAATCACTGCTGAAGCCCGAATGCAACCTGAATAACCACGAAATCGCCTCACCGATAACAAAGTGGGGTACGACCAGTAGTCCGTGGAACAACGGGCCATTCCATGAGGCGGCCCTCTACGACCCTGAGAACGTCGCCGCCTCCTACGGCGAGTACAACGGCTTTGGTGAAAAACGCGGCACCTGGGCTTGCATGTGGTTCACACACTTGGAACCGGCTTACGTCCCGAGTCATACAAGCCCGCTGGAACGTCACATCACCTTCTACTGGGCCTCGGAGGCGTCAGGCCCTGGCGATGTCCCAGCCTCCGTCACGCCCGTCGAGGCACCACCCACCCCCGCGGAAGAGGCCCATCTTCCAACCCCGACCGGTCCGAATCTGATCGTTTACGCGGTGAAACCAGAACAGTATTCGGCTATCCCGGAAAAGGCGACTGTCACGACATCAGACGGAGAACTCCTACCCACGCACATCGTGGGTAGCGGTCTCGATAGCGCGATCGTCCTGATCGACAAGCCCGTTTCGCCTTTCTCTACTTTCAACGTGCAGGTACAGTGGGAAACAACCTGGGAGGGCCTCTACCCGATGGTGCTGACCCAGACGTTCCCGTTCGTCAGCGGTCTCCCTGAGCGGAGCGATGAAAACGCAGTACCGACCCCAACAAGCCACCAGACAACCCTCTCCGTCAGGATGCAGGGCTCTACCTTGCGCATCCTGGCGTCCCGCGACCTTGACGGCCAACATATGAAACTGACCCTACGTAGGGAGTGGGTTCCCTGCGCGGTGTTCTCCAACGACAACCGATGTACATGGGTCGACAAAGGGCGGGTCCGACATATCCGCTTAAAGCTTAAGAAAGGACTGAGGCTGCATCTTCGTCCTCCGGGCAAGTGGGAAAAACTAAAGATCGCGGCGAAGACCAGCGCGTTCACCAGGCAAGGCAAGTTCTACAGTGCATCAGGAGTCACGGCGGTGATCTCTGGACCGAAACCGAAGCGCGGTGGACATTGAGCCGCCCCAAGAGTGGGGCATGGTTTGAGCCGAATCTGCGCTTGGGGACTCCGCGGCGTCGCCGCTGTCCGATCACAGGCCGACGCTCTGACGCTGATGGCCGGGCAGCAGGTTGCGGAATCCGAAATGAAGCTCACTCAGCCCAACCGACAAGAACGGAAGCTTCTGACGGCGTACTACGCCGACGAGATCAGCAAGGACTTGTTCTCCGAGGAGCAGGCGCGCATCAGGAAAGAGCGGGTCGCAGCCAAGCGGCGCATCGAGACCCTGAGCGTCGATCACAATGCAGCTCTGCGGAACCTCGACAAGGCGCTTGACCTTCTGACCGAGGAGACCCAGCTCGCCTACCTCCTGGCCGGACCGGATGAACGCCGGATGCTCAATCAAGGTCTCTCCAAGGGCTTCCAGATCGAAAAAGGCAAGAGCACCTCGATGATCAGGAAAACGCGGGCGTCGCTCTCAACGCTCTTCGCCACCGCGCTCGAGGACGGGCTTGTCAGTACGAACCCGATCCGCGGTGTCCGCATCCCCGCTCCCCTGGTCGAGGAGGTGCCGGACGAGGACCGAGCCAAGGCTCTGACCCGCGCCGAGTTTTCAGCCCTGCTCTCGGCTATCCCGGAGGACTGGCATCTCTTCTTCGAGTTCCTCGTCGGACTGCGGATCTCCGAGATGATCGGCCTAACCTGGGAGCACATGGAGTTGGAGGCCAGCCCTCACGTGAAGGTTCGCGAGCAGTTCTACCGCTGCCAGCGCCGGCGACTGAAGAGCGGCGCCGGACGGCGCGACATCCCGCTGGCACCACGGATGACGACGCGGTTGATCGAGCACCGCGAGGCGAACTACTCCGGCCCCCCGGAACCGGTCTTCACCTCCGACGTCGGCACCGAGCTGATCCGCGGCAAGGTCGCCGACCGCGTGCTCAACCCGGCCCGCGCGCTCGTCGGCCTCCCCTGGGTGAGCTTCCACACCTTCCGCCATACCTGCGCTTCGCTGCTGTTCGCAAACGGCAAGGACATCAAACAGATCCAGACCTGGCTCGGCCACGCCGACGCCAGCTTCACCCTGCGCACTTACGTTCATCTGCTGGAAGAGGGCGTCGGCTCCGCCGACTTCCTTGACGACGCGATCGAGGTCGGCCGAGGGCCGCGGTCTGAGATCCCGAATAGAGCCTGAAATCCTAAGAGTCGGCCCCTCTCGACGTCACTCGTCGGAGGGGCGGACGACCTTCCGCGTTACCTCAGCATCTCAACCTCGCAGCGAACACCGCTCGCCTTCCTATCGCCCGGCCGGGCAGTCATGACCGGGCACCTGAGCACCCCGACGAGGTCGATGTAATCGTGTTTTGAGAGGAGATGGCGATTGGTGGCGCCTCAAGGTCGCCAGGGCAAAACTGGGCCGTAAGGCAACGCTTCAGCCCCCTAAGGACCATCTCAGTACGCGCTTGATCAACCCAATCAGCGAGGCCTTGTCGGCTCGCTCTTCGACATTGTCGATCAGCGCCTGCTGCTGCCACTTCTTGAATCGCTTGGGATCACGACTACCAGCATCAAGAATGCGGCGGGCGAGTCCGGCCTTCCTGTCGGCTTCAATCAGCCGTTTGAATGGGACCTGCGTCAGAGCGAGGGTCTCCAGGGGATTCCACCTGTCCTCCTGGAAGGCGAGATTCAGGACTCGTGCCAGACGATCTTCCCAGCTTCCAGGGTCCAGTCTCTGACCAGCCAGTGCATCCAGGTAGGGGCCGAGGGTTCGCGGCGTGCCCTGGCCTTTACCGCAAAGTCTCTCGAAGCTTTCAACGGCGAGCGGCTCCCAGCCACGATTCGACGCGTTCAGAACCGAAGCAGTGAAGGCCTGTGCAGCGAAATCAACCGACTTCGTTTTGCGCAGCTGGGTCTCCAAAATGTCCTGAGCAACCAAGCGAAGCGCCTCGGGTTCGAGCGCTCCAAGCATTACTCGCCGCGCTAAATCCGTCTCGTCTCGGTGCGTGTTGATCCGCTCTACGATCGATGCGCTAGGAACCGCAGCCAGCCAGCTCGGGTTCGAACTGCGTTTCGGCGTTACGGAGACCAAATCCAGCACCGCCTCGACCGTATCTGGCCAGGCCGCGACTACCATCGCGGGGTTGAGCTTGGCTCCACGTTCGATCATGGCTACAACAGCTTCCTCGCGTTTCCTTTTTCCGCGCAGCGAGGCGATGGCATCCCAAAGGGCTTCTGCTTCAAACGCCCGCCACAATCCGGGGATACCGGCAAGCTGCGGGCGCATCGAGACCAGCTTTCGCATCGCCTCCGGGCTATCTCCGAGCCAGCGCCGTAACTGGTTCGAGTCGCCGTCGCTGATCACATCCAGCAGGCTGGCGCCCATCTGCTTGGGGTCGCTGCCGATCGCTGCGAAAATCTCACCAAGTCCGTCTCGATCTTCGCCACTGATTCTCGTCAGGCGGGATTTGAGATCGAGTCGATCGATGGGTAAGGCACTCACATCGTCAAGGGCGAGCAGGGCGGTCAACAATTCGCGATCGCCGGGTTCCCGCTCACAGCCCACCACTCTCAGCCCGGGATCGAGCAGGTCACCCTTCAGTTCGAGGCCCGTACCCGGACTCGGAAAAAGCTCACAGACCAGGTATAGAACTTTTCTCGCGGCTGGGATGCCCTCGTTTTCGGCATTTTCCCAAATCCCACAGAGCCCACTGAAGGCGCCGCGCTTGTCTCCCGCCTCGGGCCCGTAAGCCTGAAGGAACTCGCCGAGGCCTCCCTCTCTGCAGAGACCGACCGCTGCCGTTGTTGCCCAACTAGGCGGCTCCGCCTTCGGGAGACCGGAAAGAACCCGCTCGCCTTCCTCCCGTCCCTGTGCACGCACGCTTCGATGCAGCTGCAGATCGTAGGGGGCGCCATCGTCGACTCGCCGTGGCGTATTCGGCGCATCCGTCAGGCTAAATCCAGCCCGGAGAGCTGGCCACTGCTGAAGCCACAATCCGATCATCAGGATATGTCGCTCCCGATCTGGCCACGGTATAGCGCCTGCCCTGACCGGGCGTAAGGGCGATTCATAGAGGCTCCAGTACAGAGCGCTTAATAGCTCGGATGCCCCTTTCTGCACTCGAGCTGGTCCACCGCCGTTCTTCAGCCCTATCGGATCTACATACGGATCGAGGTCACCCTCGCCGCGCGGTCGCCGAAAGCAAGCCAAAATGCCCTCCGGCGTCGAGCCTCGTACCCCACCCGGAGCGACTAGCAGCGTGTGAGCCCATACACATCCGGGGCGGGGCATCTCGGGCGCTGGCCAAGTGAGTGACCAAGCGTAGAGTCCACTCGGCAGCGGGTAGCCAGCCAGCAGCGCCTCCCACTCGCCACTGCGCCCGGCGTCGGCGTTGTCCGATTGCACCGAGATCCGTCGCCGGTCGGCCGCCGAGAGCTCGCGCGATGAGGCGAGGAGCCGATGGCCGTCGCGATAGCCGTGGAGCGCCTGATCGATCCCGTTCACGGAGCAAGCAGCCATAGCAACGGATCGAGCAACCCATCGGTGCCCGGGCCCTCGGTGATCCGCTTCAGCGGATCACCGCCCTCAGCGAGTCGCTTTCTGGTCTCCTCATCCGAAACATCGCCGCCCTGGGCGCTGATCCCGAAGCAGCGAAATTCGAGGTCGCCCTCCTGTCCGTACAACCACTGCCAGAGCAGTGGAACCTCTAATTCCAGCCAGCGATTGGGCTCGATGCCGAGGTCGGCGACCGTGTCCCAGGCGGAGATCACCACCGCGATGCGCGGCAGCGATGCCCCGCGCTGGGCCTCGACCTGCTCGAGCAAGTCACAGAGAACCGCCTGCGTGGGCGAGAGCTCCGCCAGCCATTCGACCCATTTGTCCGATCCTGGATCCTTGGAAGCGATGACATCGATCAATTCTGGCTTCTTCACCGTCTGGGGATGCAGGAAGACGATAAGCCCATCGCTCTTCAAAGTCAGATCGAGAACCGATTGTGACCAGAGGCCGTCTTCCCAAAGGTGCGAATAGGTCTCCCCGCTGATGTCGGGAATTTCTAGAGAGATCTCGCCGACGTGAGCACCGATCAAGTCCAACTCGACTGCGATGGCCCCCGGATGTCGGCTCCGCTCGAATGGCTGGTACCGGAGCCAATTGTTCTCTAGTTCCTGTAGGTACTGTTTCTCGGCCGGTTCCGAGCTCAGCCTCAGCGCCTCATCTCGACCGGTGCGCAATAGGTAGTAGAGCGCCCCGAGGTAGGTCGACTTTCCCGATTCGGGCAACCCGACCAGCAGCGTCGTTCGCTCACCGTCGGTCATGCGCTGAAACCTGCGAAGGGATCGGTCGACGGCTCAATCGTGGGGTCGTTTCGCGCATAGAGAGCGGGGCGCTCACTCATTAGGTCAAGCAATTCGTTAAGACCGTGGCCGAGCGGGAAAAGCTCAGTCTGACTACGGGCCGCCACCCGTAGGATCGGCGGCTCGTGTCCAGTCTTCTGCTTGATTTGCTCGCCCACCTTGGCCGCGGTCTCTTCGGCGACCACGCGCTCCGACTCACTTGCGGCAGCGACTAGGTCGTACTTGCTCATTACGATGAAGAGCGCCCTCGGGTCAACCAAAACTCCGGGCTCACTCAGAGCCGCCACGAGATAACTCGCACGCTGCAGGGCCGCCTCGCGCTCGGTCACGGCGCTCAGTTTGCCGCCATCGAGGACTACGCCAACGTGATCGCCGCGGCGCAAAAACGAGCGATCCACCTCCGAATCTGCCCCGCTTGCGATATCGGCGTAGATCTCACCGTTGTAGTCGGCGAAAAGCAAATCCTGCAGCGGCCGCTTGCGCTCTGCATCCCGGATGCGAAGGTGCAGCCAGTAGAGCTCGGTCAGCGGCGTGTGTGGCATCAACGGCGCGTGAACTCCCGACGCGACTCGCCAGCCGTGACACCGCCGCTCAAAACCCGGGATCGTCACCGAGCCTGCGAAGAGACGCCCAGCGAAGGGACCGCGTCCGAAGCGCTCATATAGCGCGGCGAAAATCGAGGTCTTGCCAGTTTCCACATCACCCGCAAGGATCAGCACGGTCGGGCGACTAATTGCCGCCAGGCTGTTGCCGGCGCCCGGATTGAGACCCGAGGGCCGAGAGCCCGAACTCTCATCTTCACCGGATGCCACCGTCGACTCGAGCGCGGCATCAATCCCGTTTGCCCCAGCCACAGTCTCAGCCGTGTCCTCCGCCTGATGGCCCTGCGTCTCGTCCTCGATCATTGGGTCTCCTGGGCCGTTTCGCTCGCCTGACTCTGTTCGCGTCCGCGCTGCTCGGACTGCCTTCGGCGCTGTTCCACAGCCCGGGCTAGTTCGTCATTGACCAGCGAGGCGAGGATCAACTCCTCGTAGATTGCCTGTGCCAGTTCGCCAGCGTCGATCTTCGCGCCGATCCCGCGGGAGAGGATCGGCGTCAGCTCGGTGGCTACGCCAGCCGCGCTTACGAGGACGGGTTCTCCGGTGCGGTGACGCTCGAATTCCTCGACATCGATCCACTCCGGGCCGACTAAGACCAGGCGCCGTTTGAATAGCTCGGCGCTGGCAGGAGGCGGAGGAGTGAGGGATAGCGCCGCTAGCTCGCGAGCGGCACGAATCGCCTCCTTGGAGCCATCGCCGGAGGGAAGCCGGCCAACCAACCACCACAAAATCTGATTCTCCTCGTGCAATGCGGCGATCTGACCAGCTCCAGAACTTTGCTCAAGCCAATCGCCGGTTTCGCGAGCGTAGTCCTCATGGCGATCGAGAGCGTCATCGATCTTCTGCTCACGGGTCAGTTCCTCGCCCTCGGGCGCCGCGGAGGGTTCGCTGAGCGTCGGGGGCTGGGCGAGCCCTCGCGTTGCACGAACTTGCCGTCCATAAGTCACGAGTAAGTAATCAGCCCAACTACATAGGTCAGGGTGGGCGGCCAGATGCTCCGAGCGGGCCAGGGTACGGGTTGCGAGCGCGCCGATCATCACGCGGCGCATCACAGCCGCGCTGCGGCGCGAGGTGTCGCGTCCGAAGTCTTCGATCATGGCGGTCGCCGCCAGTACAGCGAGCATCTGGCGGTCCGAACTCGCGATTAGCTCACCATCCTTGTTGACGACAGACAGGAATCGGTCTAGCCCTTCCTCATCCGCTGGCAGCAGGTGCGCGAGACGCACCCGAGTCAAGGCGTCCTCGATACCCATTCTTGCCGCGCCGAGTCGCTCCAGGGCACCACCCAGCTCCTCAATCCGGTCGCGGCCGA
This sequence comes from Solirubrobacterales bacterium, assembly GCA_035502495.1. Taxonomy (GTDB): domain Bacteria; phylum Actinomycetota; class Thermoleophilia; order Solirubrobacterales; family 70-9; genus VAYN01. The sequence continues at coordinate 8,079 of DATJUK010000036.1, read as the reverse complement.
GCACTAGGCCGCCCTCGCGTAGCCGATCTGCCAGAGGATTGCCGGTCATCTAAAGGGGTTCGCCCCACGTTCTTGGTTTCCGTGGCGCAGCTCCACCTGCTCCCAAAGTTCCGGGAGCAGGTCTTTCGCGTCGGCTTGGGAGATCATCGCCGCAACTATGTCCGATTCTGAGAGATTGGACAGGGCGGCGAAGTCAAGCCCCGCCCCTACGCTGACGCGGTAACGATCAGACGGGGAGAGACCGGCAAGACGACGACGCAAGCGATCCAATGCCGGACTCGAAGCCAGCGACGGCATAGCCGCGGGGCTTAGCGGGGTTTCTGCGAAGTGCGCCTGGACCGGACCTATCTCCCAGGTGTAGCGGTCGAGGGATTTGTCCCAGACGATCCCGAAGACCTCGATCTGTGACTTCGCGACCTCACCGTCTAGTGCAGTAACGATCGAAACCAGGTTGATCCGCGACTCCCAGTCCGGCTCGCTCCTGTCAGGCTGCATTGCACCGGTCAACAGGTGTAGGCCGCTCTCGGTCGGTCGCAATTGCTGGCGATGTACGTGACCGCTGATCTGAAGGGCACACCGATGGTCGAGCCGATCGCGCTGCTCATGGCCATCGAGTAGCCACTCAAAAGGGTGATGGCAGAGGCTAATCGAGAGCACACCGGGCTCCCGTCGGGCAATCGAAGAAGTCTGCATTCCGCTCAGAAGAAGGAGATCGACCTTGTCGTTGACATCTGATACCAGAACCGAGGTCAAGCCCCTCATCCGCGCCATCAATCGCCCATTGATCGGGACGTCGATCTCCCAGTAGGGCTGCGGAGGACCGAACTCGCAACCAAACTGGGCGGCGAAATTGAGGTAGGCCTGCAACGGCTCAAGCAGTTCAGGGCCTTCACGATGATCGGACAGAATGTTGTTGAGTTCGCGGTCGCGCTCGCCATCCCGCAGCCTGCCCTGACGGGGGCGCCCGCGAAGCACGCGTTGCTCAGCGCTTAGCGTCGCTTTCAGGTAGATGTCGTGGTTTCCGGGGATCACGACGATCCGCGCCCCGCCTAGCGCCACCTCGAGGTTCGCGAGGAAGGTGCTAGCTCTGGCGTACTCCTCGACAAGGCCGGAGTAGGCGATGTCACCGCAGACCGCGATGATGTCGACGCCCCCGAAGCGCCCGCGGATCTGAGCTGCGAACTCGAGAACCGCCTCGCTCAGTTCTGCATTCGTATCGATCGCCACGTCCTTGATGAAGTGAATGTCGGAAAGCACCAGAATCTTCAATTGGCTGGAATGCGGCATGGCTGGCCGGCGATGCTCTCATAGCTCGCGAAGCGGTCGAATCGCAAGTACCTGACCGAGACCGGAAGATTCCCGCAAGTTCCGCAAACCCGAGCCATTCCAATTCCAATTCAGCCGATCGCGGATGGCCCGGAGATCAAACGAGCACATCTATTCTTGACGGTTGACGGGGTTGACACTACTCTTGATGTCTAATGGCAGCGAAATCAGCCCTTCTCGACCGCACCGTCGCCGAGTTCCGGCGTACCCTTACCGAGATCGGTGGGCAGCCGAGCTCTCCTGATGATGCCGAGGTACTCGGGCGCCGGGCGGCAATGGTCGTACTCGCCGGCGGTGCCTGGGAACGGGCCCTTGGGGAGCTCCTGACTAGCGCCGAAGCTCGGGTTCTGCTTGGTGGAATCAGTCGCGAGGCACTGCGCAAGCGGGTACTCAGCGGCTCGGTGCTCGCCCTTCGCGACGACGCCGACCTAATCCGCTATCCGAGCTGGCAGTTCGACGCGGCGAGCAGCTCGCCCTTTGGGGCGATCAAGAAACTCAACGAGATCTTTGACGAGGCCGGACTCGACCCGTGGACCCTCGCCGCGTTTGCCACCGCCCCGCAACCGGAGCTCGACGACCGGACTCCGGTCGAAGCCTTCGGCGACGCCGACCTCGATCCCCTGCTGCTCTCGGCCCGGCGCGCCGTGGCCTACCTGACGCGTTGACCCCCCGCGGCCTGCCCGCTCCCCCGGAAGAACTTCCTGAGCTTCCCAGCACGAAGCTCGGGACGGAGGCCCTGTGGCGGATCCATGCCGCAGACGTCTCCCCCTGGTTCTTCGACGCCGGCCCCGATGGCCGATTCAACCTCGCCGATAGGGGCACTTGTTATCTCGCCGAGGAGCCGATCGGCGCCTTCGTCGAGAAGTTCGGGCGCCTGCTGCGTCCCGGCGGCGTGATCCCTGAGCCCTTGGTCGACACCCAGCGCCTCTCGAGGCTGCGCCCACCCAAGGTCAGCGTCGTCGACCTGACCGACCCCACGGTCCTCGGCCTCGCCGACCTCACCGCCGAGATCCACACCACGACCGACTACGGCTTGACCCAGAACTGGGCTAAGGCACTACGAGACGCCGGCTACGCCGGCATCCGCTACAAGGCCCGCCACGACCCGCGCGGGCAGTTGGTTTCGATCGCCCTCTTCGGCTCGGTCAAACCACCAAAGGCCGCCCCAAAGACGACGACCATCCCAGTCGACCTGATCCACGAAGCCTCCACCACCTTCGCGATCACGGTTCTCCCCCGCCGCCACTCGCGACGGCGCTAGGGCAACATGACAGCGTCCCCGTGTCCGTTGCCTCGGGCCGCTGCCGCTGTTGCCTCACGGCAACAGAGAAACCGCTCCAGCATGGGAAACAGCGCGACCACGGACCTACCCCAGACTCCCCGGTGCCAGCACCTTGTTACCGCGCCGTTGCCCCAAGGAACGAGAAAAGCCCCGGCAAGACCGAGGCTTTTGGCTTCCTGAAGCCGTTGCTGCGCAATACCGCTACGGGGATTCGAACCCCGGTTTCCGGACTGAGAATCCGGCGTCCTAGTCCCCTAGACGATAGCGGCGAGGGAGCAGCAGTTTAGCGGGGACGGCGCGAGAGGGACGTGGCGTGGGTCACGCAATGGAATGCGGCTCTCGCGGCGCGCCGATCGTGGCTCAAGCGGTAGATTGGCTGGTCTCGCGGCTGTGGCGGAACTGGTAGACGCGCACGGTTCAGGTCCGTGTGGGCTAGCGCCCGTGAAGGTTCGACTCCTTTCAGCCGCACTCCCGACCCCTTCTGGGGTCGGGCATCGGGACCGGATGTGGGGGGCCCTGGCGGTCGCCCCGCTCGGCTCCGAAAGGTCACTCGAGGCTGGCTTCCGCGGTCTGGCCGGGGCCCGCGGGCCGAAGCCCCTCCTCGCAGATCGAGAGGCCGAGCTGGGAGGCCACTTCCTTGCGTTCGGACTTTTCATGCGGTTCTTCGGCTTCTCGGGCCGCCAGCGAGGGCAGCTTGGTTTTGCCGAGTTCGAGGACGCGGGCCTGCGCCAGATCCCATTCCGTCTGCCTCGCGTCGAGGAGGAGGTAGCGATGGAAGGCACCGGCGAGGGAGGCCGGTGGATCGAGGGCGGCAAGTTCGTGCGTGCCACGGCGGTCGATCCGGGCGGCGGGCTGAGCGACGGACTCGCCGAACTTCGTCACGAGTCGCCTCCCCTCGTCCTCCTGGTCGAGGCCGAGTTCCTTCATCGCCCGGATCAGGGGATCGGCGCGCCGGAGCAGGCCCTGCGCTTGATCGCGGACCCGGAGGCAGATCGCGACGGCCCGCCGGTGGAAGGTGTGCCCGCCCAGCGGCTTCGCACCCGCCGGCGGCGTCAGCGGTCCGAGCCCCGACCCGTCGTCCAACCCCAGTTCGGCGCGCAGCACCGGGGTGAAGTCGAACACCTGCTCCCTCCCTGGCGGGGCGATCGTCGGATGGGGGCCGAAGTCGTAGAGCTGCATCCGCGTTTCGACGCTCAGGTCGTTCCCGTCGGTGATCGGCAACTGCTGCGCCATGCTGATCTGCCGCACCAGGCCCTTGCCGTCGATCCAGACTTCGACCCCGATCGGCTGGGGAGCCTTTGCGGCGAGGGTTTCGTAGGCCTGGGCCAGCTTCGCGTCGCCACGTTCCCGCAGCGCCTCGACCACCTTGACGGGATCGATCGCCGCCTTGTAGCGGGTGGTCGGGTCGCCGCGGACGGTCTGGCGGTCCTCCCGATCCACGCCGTCGCCGACCGCCTCCAGTGCCTCCAACATGCCCTTGGCGCTGTCGTTCGCCGCAAACGCCGTTTTCTCGCTGCCGCCGAGCAGCGGTTCCATCGCGAACCAGAGCTTTCCCGGCGGCAATTCGCCTTCCAGGGCCGAGCCGCGCAGGAACACCTTACGTGGGGTGCTGATCGCCTCGAAGAACATGGGCGGGCGACCCGGTATCGGCATCGACAGGCTCAGGTCGGTGCGACCGGTGCGGGTGTCGAAGACCCCGTCGCCACTGCCGACGAGGGGAGCCGCGCCGCCGGGGATCGAGTACTTGACTTCGACCGCGATGTGACCACCGGGCATCTTCGCCGTCTCATCCGCCGCTTCGGCGACGGCGTTGAACCCGGTGGAGTCGGTGTGGAGGGCGTGGAAGACGATCAGGGCGATCATCAGCACCGACAGCAGGCCGGCGAGCCCGAGCAGCCGGCGCTGGAGCGGGCCGTAGGGGGTCGACTGCGGCGGTGGGGCGGGCGGCGGGTTCATCGGCGTCTCGACGACCCGATTGCATCGGCGAGCGCGCGAGCCTACTTGAACCAATCGACGACTTTGGATGCCGAAGAAGACGAACGTCCCGGGTCGGCGGCGGCGCCCGGCGAGCGCGCCGGGCGCGGGCGCGCCAGACTGGGCCCGCTAGGCGGGGCCCGGGTGCTCGGCGGTCGCGGTGCCGCCGGCAGGGCGCAGCTCGCGGGTGGCGCGAGGGGTGACCGCCGCGGCGCGGGCCCCGCGCTCGGTGCGGCCGGCGTTGGTGTCGATCGCGTTGGCGAAGGTCGGCCAGAGGTCGCGCGGCAGGTCGTGGCCCATGCCGTCGATCATCATCAGGCGCGCGCCGGGGATCGCCTTCGCGGTGGCGCGCCCGCCTGATGGTTTGACCAGCGGGTCGCGGGTGCCGTGGATGACGGCGGTCGGGACCTGGACGCGGTGAAGGGCCTTGGTGCGGTCGCCGGAGGCGATGATCGCGTGCAGCTGGCGCATCACCCCGGCGGCGGAGTGGCCGCGGTCGTAGGAGCGGGCCGCCATCTCGCGCACCATGTCTTCTTCGAAGGGGAAGCCGGGCGAGCCGATGACCTTGAAGGTCTTGACCGCGCGGGAGATCACCTGGTCGCGCGTCTTCGGCGGGTTGCCGAGGAGGACGCCGTAGGTTTTCAGCGCCGGCTGGCCGCTGCGGCGGTTGCCGGTGGTCGACATGATCGAGACCATCGAGCGCAGGCGCCGCGGGTGGTCGATCGCCATCTGCTGGACGATCATCCCGCCCATCGACGCCCCGACCACGTGGGCGCTGTCGATCTCGAGGAAGTCCAGCAGGCCGACCGCGTCCTTGGCCATGTCGCGCAGCAGGTAGGGGGCGGTGGAGCGGCGGCCGGTCACGAGGTCGAGCCGGCTCGGCACCCCGGCGCGCTCGATCTTGGTCGAGCGCCCGATGTCGCGGTTGTCGAAGCGGATGACGCGGTAGCCGCGCTCGGCGAGCAGGCGGCAGAGCCCGTCCTGCCAGGCGATCATCTGGGTCGCCAGGCCCATCACCAGGACCAGCGGTTCGCCGTCCGGCTCGCCCATCTCCTGGTAGCAGAGCTCGATGCCGTTGGCAGGCGCCATCAGCTCTTCGCCGAACGAATACATCCCGGGATCGTACCGCGACCTGGCCGGCCGGCCAAGACGCTGGTCCGGTAGAAGGTCACACAATGAAGACGGCGATCGTGTCCGATCTGCACCTCGGCGCCCTCAGCGGCGGCGACGTGCTGCGCGACCCCGAGATCCGCGCCGTGCTGACCGCCGAGCTGCGCGGCGCCGAGCGCCTGGTCCTGCTTGGCGACGCGATCGAGCTGCGCGAGCGCCCGATCGGCGCCGCCCTCGCCCAGGCCCGGCCGGCGCTGGAAGACCTCGGCGCGGCGGTCGGCGAGGTCGAGGTGGTCCTCGTCCCCGGCAACCACGACGCGCGCCTCGCCGAGCCGCTGCTCGACCGGCTCTCGATCGAGGGCGCGCCGCTGCCGCTCGACGCGATCGGCGACCCGGCCCCCGGCCCGACCGCCGAGCTCGCCGCCGCCCTCTCCCCCGCCCGCCTGCGGATCGCCTACCCGGGGATCTGGCTGCGCGAGGACGTCTACGCCACCCACGGCCACTACCTGGACCTGCACCTGAACCTGCCACGGGTCGAGTGCGTCGCCGCCGCCCTCGTGCGCCGGTTGGCCGGCGAGCTGCCTGACCCGGCGAGCCCCGCCGACTACGAGCGGATCCTCCGCCCCATATATGGACTGGCCTTCGGCGCCGCCCAGTCGCTGCCCCGCCGTCCGCGCCGGCGCGACGTCGGCCCCTCCGAAGCGGCCTGGGAACTGCTCGCCGGGGACCGGTCCGGGCGGCCCCGCCGCCGACGGCTGAAGGCGCGCGCCGCCCGCGCCGCCTTCCCCGCCGTGGTCGCCGGCGTCAACCGCCTGCTGCGCGCCGACTTCGACAGCGACATCAGCGGCGAGGCGATCTTCCGCGGCGGCGTCGAGGCAGGGGTCGAGACGGCGCGCCGGCTCGGCGTCGACGACGTCCACGTGATCACCGGGCACACCCACCGCGCCGGCCCTCGCCCCGAGGAAGGGCCCTGGCGGCTGCCGCGTGGCGGCGAGCTCCACAACACCGGCAACTGGGTCTTCTCGACCCCGCTGCACCGCCCCGGCACCCCGCCGAACGCCTACTGGCCCGGGACCGTCACCTGGGTCGAGGACTCCGGCCCGCCCCGCCGCGTGGAGCTGTTGCAGGACCGCGAGCACCACGAAATGGTCGAGCTCGCCGCCCGCTCCCGCGGCCTCGACACGCGCCCCGCCGCCCCCACGCGTTGATGGGCCGAAAAGCGCTCTATATGAGCGCTTTTCGGCCCATCAACATCAAGTTCGGAGCCAGTCGGCGATGATCGCGCCGATCGCGGGGCCGGCGTCCTCCTGGAGGAAGTGCGAGGCGTCGGCGATCGGGCGGGGGGCGGGGAAGTTCAGCTGGGTCGCCACCCGTTCGCCCACCGAGAACGGCAGCACGGGGTCGTCCTCGGCCCACAGCACCAAGGCCGGCCGCTCGTCCTCGCGCAGCGCGTCGGCGACCGCTTTGCCCGCGGCGGCGCCGGGCGCGTCGGGCTCGGTCGGCAGGATCAGCGGGAACGCCCGCGCCCCCGCCTTCGCCGCCGCGTCCACATAAGGGGCCTCGTAGGCGGCGATCACCTCGTCGCCGGGATCGTGCTTGCAGCCGCCGCGCACCAGCATCCCGACCGGGACCTCCTCGGCCCCCCGCACGAACTCGCGGAACGCCAGCCAGGCGTCGCTCATCTTCTGGTGGCCGGTGAACGGCCCGGTCTCCATGATCACCAGGCGCTCGAACCACTCCGGGTGCTCGACCGCCAGCCGCAGCCCGATCGGGCCGCCCCAGTCATGGACGACGGCGGTCGCCCCGCCGAGCTCCAGCCGCCCCAGCAGCTCCGCCATCAGCTCGACGTGGCGGTCGTAGGTATAGAAGCCGACGTCGGTGGGCTTGTCGGAACGCCCGAAGCCGGCGTAGTCGGGGGCGATGCAGCGGAAGCCCGCGTCGCGCACCGGCGGGATCACCTTGCGCCAGAGGAACGACCAGGTCGGCTCGCCGTGGAAGAAGACGACCGGCGGACCCTCCCCCTCGTCGAGATAGGCCAACCGCAGCCCGTCGACCTCCTCGTAGCGCGACTCGAAAGGAAAATCGGGCAGCCCGATCGTGCGCTCGTCCGGCGTCCGTGAGACCCCCGCCTCCATGCGGACGACCTTAATCGGTGCGGGGGCTGGCGGCTAGGGCGGAGGGCTCGGGCGTGGCCATGCGGGGACGGCGTGGTGCGGGACGGCGTGGTGCGGGACGGCGTGGTGCGGGGACGGCGTGGTGCGGGGACGGCGTGGTGCGGGGACGGCGTGGTGCGGGGACGGCGTGGTGCGGGGCCCCTGCGGAGGGGGTCTGGGGGCCCCGGGCGTCTCGGAGGCGGCCCGGGCAGGCTGTGGCCGCCTCCGAGACGC
>DATJUK010000035.1:0-5616 GCA_035502495.1 Solirubrobacterales bacterium | reverse complement strand
CGAACCTCCCCGCGGTTCGTGAGTGAAGGGGCCCCCTCCCGGGGCCCTCTTCAGCCCGTCGTTCGAGCCGCGCCGCCCAGCCGCTCGCGCACTCGGTCGGGTCGGCGCGCACGATCGCGGCGGCACGGCCGGTGGGCTCGTTCCAGCCGCCGGTCGGGTCGACGACGATCTGGTCCGCACCGCTCGCCGCCAGCCACTGCCGCAGCGGCTTCGAGGTCGGCAGCTCGCCGAAGCGCAGCACCAGCTCGGGGACCACGCCGCGCGCCCAGTGCTCGTCGCGCAGCAGCGTGTCGTAGGTGGTGATGACGTAGGAGCGGTCGTGCGGCCCGAGGCGCAGCTGGGAGGTCGGCTCGGCGAGGATCGGGAAGCCGGAGGCGCGGGCGAGGCGGGCGAGCGGTTCGCGCAGCTCGGGGTCGGTCTGGCGGCCGGCGACGATCACCCCGGCGATCGCGTCGCCGATGTGGCCGGCGATCTCGTCGAGCACGAACTCGGTGGGCTCCAGGTCGACGCGGGTGACCGCGGTCAGCGGCCGCCCGCCGTCGCGGCCGTGGAGCGCCAGCGGGTCGGTGGCGGTCACCGCGCCCTCGACCGGCACGGGGGCGAGCGGCTCGCGCCAGGGCAGGTTCAGGTGGACGGGGCCGGGGCGGATCTCGCCCCGCGCCCGGGCCAGGGCCCGGGCCGCGACCGAGCGCATGTGCAGCAGCCCCGAGTCGTCGGCCTCGTGCGTCCCCACTTCGCAGAACCAGCGCACCGATTCGCCGAAGGCCTTGATCTGGTCGATCGTCTGTCCGGCCCCGATCCCGCGCAGCTCCGGCGGCCGGTCGGCGCTGAGGACGATCAGCGGCAGCGCCGATTCGTCGGCCTCGGCGACGGCGGGGTGGTAGTTGACGAGCGCGGTCCCCGAGGTGCAGAGGAGCGCCACCGGCTCGCCCGTCGCCTGCGCGGCGCCGAGGGCGAAGAAGGCGGCCGAGCGCTCGTCGACGATCACCGTCACCTCGATCCCCGCCTCCCGCCACAGCGCCACCGCCGGCGGCGTCGACCGCGAACCGGGGGAGACGATAGCCCGCCTCAGCCCCCCGCGCGCCAGCTCCTCGACGAATGCCGAGGCGAGGGCGGTGTTGGCGTTGGTCGGGTCCATCGTTCGGGGCCCCGTGGCGACTTCCTCTCGCATACCGAGAACAAGTCGCCACGGCGAGTTCAGAGGCGGTGGTGTCGCAACGAATCCTCGTCGATCGTGACGCCGAGCCCGGGTCCGTCGGCCTCGTGCAGCAAGTCGCCCTCGAGCCGACACTCGGTGGCGGCGACGGTCTCCGCGAACAGACGCTGCGTGGCGAGCCCATGCGCGAGCCGTTCCTCGGCGAAGCGGGGCGAATCGAGCCACTCCGCCAGCCGCCGCGAGATCGCGATCCCCACCGGCCCGTCGAGCGCGCTCGCCACGTAGGACCGCATCCGACCCGCCACCTCCCGTCCCGACTCGAACCCGCCCACCTTCGACAGCTTCACCCCGGTCACCGAGAACGAATCGGCCCGGATCGCCTCCTCGGCGTCCGCCACGGTGACGATGCTCTCGTCGCCGGCGAGCGGGATCCGCGTCCGCTTCGCCAGCTCGCTCGCCGCCGCGATCGTCTCCACCGGCTGCTCCACCAGCTCGATCCCCAGCGGTTCGACCGCCGCCAGGATCTCGGTCGCCTGCTCCAGCGACCACACGCCGTTCGCGTCGAGCCGGATCCGCGCCTCCGGCCCCAGCGCCTCCCGCACCGCCGCCACCTGCGCCGCGTCATCCCCGGCGCCCACCTTCAGCTTGAACGTCCCGAACCCGTCGGCCGCCCAGCGCTCGGCGTCCGCCGCCACGGCCGACGGCTCGCCGCTCACCAACGTCGCGTTGCAGCGCACCGGCGCATGCCAGGCGTCGTCGCCCTCCCGCTTCTCCCGCAGGTCGATCTGGGCCGTCGTCAGGGCACAGCGGGCGGGGAGCGACAGGCGCGCGGCCACCTCGTCCTTCGTCGCGTCCCCCGGGAGCACCGCCTCGAGTTCCTCGACCACCGTCTCGACCGTCACCCCACCGCGCAACGACAGCGGCACCGCTTCCCCCAGCCCCTCGACCCCGTCCTCGTCCCGCACCCGCAGCAGCACCATCTCCCGCCGCGTCAGCGTCCCTTTGGCCGTCACGTACGGCTCCTTGAACGGGAGCGCGTAGGGGATTACTTCTACCGAGGCGATCCGCACGTCACGAGGCGAGCAGCAGCCCGATCGTCACCAGCAGGCTGTACACGGCGAGCAGGCCGCCGGTCGCGGCAAGGCATTTGTTCAGCGCCGGGCCGTCGGTGCGCGTTTCCATCACCCGGACCGGTTTGATCGCCAGCGGCGCCGCGAGGAGGCCGAGGAGGGGCCACCACCGGCATTCGCCGGCCCAGATCGAGAAGGGGAGGATCACGAAGGCCCCGGCGATCAGCAGGCGGTACATGTTCACCGCGTTGGCGCGGCCCATCCGCACCGCCGAGGTCAGCTTGCCCGCCCGCCGGTCGGTCTCCAGGTCGCGGACGTTGTTGACGACGAGGATCGCGGTGGCGAGCAGGCCCACGGCGATCGAGAGCCCCAGCGGCAGCGCGTCGAGTTCTTCCAGCTGCACGTAGTAGGAGCCGTTGACGGCGACCAGGCCGAAGAAGAGGAAGACGAAGACCTCGCCGAGGCCCGCGTAGCCGTAGGGACGCGGCCCGCCCGTGTAGAGGACGCCGGCGGCGATCGAGGCGACGCCGACGACGAGGATGATCCAGCCCGCGACGATCGCCAGGTAGATGCCGCAGGCGACCGCGACGGCGAAGGCGACCCAGGTCGCGTAGAGCACCCGCTGCGGGGTGACGAGCCCGGCCGAGGTGACCCGCACCGGCCCGAGGCGGTCGGCGGTGTCGGCGCCGCGGCGGGCGTCGGAGTAGTCGTTGGCGAGGTTGGTGCCGATCTGGATGAAGATCGAGCCGACCAGCGCGGCGAGGAAGGCGACCACGCGCGGCAGGTGCCCGGCGAACTGCCAGGCCGCGGCGGTGCCGACGAGGACCGGGGCGATCGCCGCCGGCAGGGTGCGCGGCCGCGCCGCCTGGAGCCAGATCACCGGGTCCGCCGGTCGCGCTGGTGCATGATGGGGACGATATGAGAATCGACGACTGGCTCGCTCAACGGGCCCAGAGCTGCCCCGAGCGATGCGCGCTGATCGCCGAAGGCGCGGCGGTCACCTACGCCGAGCTGGACGCGGAAGCCAACTGGATCGCCCGCCGGCTCTACGCCCACGGGGTGCGGCGCGGGTCGACCGCGGCGCTGACCATGCACCCGCGCCGCGAGCAGGTCGTCCTCGTCCACGCGCTGATGAAGGTCGGCGCGGCGCTGCTGCCGCTGAGCCCCCGCCTCACCGAGGCCGAGCGGGGGGCGATCGTCGAGGCGGTCGAGCCGATGGTCGACCTCGACGACCCCGGCCTCCTCACCCAGACCGAGGCCGACATGCCGATGCTCGGCGAGCACGACACCGACGACGTCTGCGCCTACGTCCTCAGCTCCGGCAGCACCGGGGCGCCGAAGCCGATCGGCCTCACCTACGGCAACTTCCTCTGGAGCGCGATGGGCGGCGCCTTCAACATCGGCGTCGACCCCGCCGACCGCTGGCTCTGCTGCGTCCCCCTCAGCCACATCGCCGGCCTCTCGATAGTCATCCGCAGCGCCATCTACGGGACCACCGCGGTGGTCCACGACGGCTTCGACGTCGACCGCGTCGCCCGCTCGCTCGGCGACGACGGGATCACCGTCGTCTCGCTGGTGACGACGATGCTCTCCCGCCTCCTCGACGCCGACGCCGACCTCTCCGGCCCGCGCGCGATCCTGGTCGGCGGCGGCCCCGTGCCGGAGTCGATCCTCGCCGCGGCGCTCGACCGCGGCGCCACCGTGGTCCAGACCTACGGGCTCACCGAGACCTGCTCCCAGGTGACCACGCTCGCCCCCGAGGACGCCTTGCGCAAGCTCGGCTCGGCCGGGCGCCCGCTGCTCTCCAGCCACGTGCGGATCCGCGACGGCGAGATCCTCGTCCAGGGCCCGACCGTCGCCCCCGGCCGCTACGACGAGTCGGGCTGGCTCCACACCGGTGACCTCGGCCACATCGACGACGAAGGCTTCCTCTACGTCTCCGACCGGATCGACGACATGATCGTCACCGGCGGCGAGAACGTCGTCCCCGCCGAGGTCGAGGAGGTGCTGCTCGGCCACCCGGCGGTGGTCGAGGCGGCGGTGGTGGGGAGGGAGGACCCCGAGTGGCAGCAGGCGGTCACCGCCGTGGTCGTCCTCGCCCCGGACGCCCACGTCACCCCGGACGAGCTCCGCCACCACTGCGCCGCGACCCTGGCCGGCTACAAGGTGCCGAAGCGGGTCGAGCTGGCCGCGGCGCTGCCGCGCACGCCCTCGGGCAAGCTGATGCGGCGAGCGCTGCGCTGATCGCGAGCGCGCTCCGCTAGCCTCACCGCCCATGAAAACCGACGACATCTTCTACGACAAAGACGCCGACCTCTCCAAGCTCGCGGGCAAGACGGTCGCGATCCTCGGCTACGGCTCCCAGGGCCACGCCCACGCCCTCAACCTGAAGGACTCCGGGGTCTCGGTGGTCGTCGGGCTGCGCCCCGATTCCTCCAGTCGCGCGAAGGCCGAAGAGGCGGGCCTCGAGGTCCTCGACGTCGCCGACGCGGCGGCGCGCGGCGACGTGGTGATGATCCTGCTGCCGGACGAGAAGCAGGGCCAGCTCTGGCGCGAGGAGATCAGCGCCGGGATCGAGCCGGGCAACCTGGTCCTCTTCGCCCACGGCTTCGCCATCCACTTCGGCGAGATCGAGCCGCCCGAGGGCGTCGACGTCGGCATGGTCGCGCCGAAGGGCCCGGGCCACCTGGTCCGGCGCCAGTACGAGGAAGGCAACGGGGTCCCCTGCCTGATGTCGGTGCACCAGGACGCGAGCGGCGGCGCCCACGACGTGGTGCTCGCCTACGCCTCGGGGATCGGCGGCGGCCGCGCCGCGGTGATCGAGACGACCTTCAAAGACGAGTGCGAGTCCGACCTCTTCGGCGAGCAGGCGGTGCTCTGCGGCGGCGCCTCGGAGCTCGTCCGGGCCGGGTTCGAGACCCTGGTCGAGGCCGGCTACGACCCCCGCCTCGCCTACTTCGAGTGCCTCCACGAGCTGAAGCTGATCGCCGACCTGATGTACGAAAAGGGGATCCGCGGGATGGAGTACTCGATCTCCAACACCGCCGAGTACGGCGACCTGACCCGCGGCAAACGGGTGATCGGCGAGTCCTCCCGCCAGGCGATGAAGGAGATCCTCGGCGAGATCCAGTCGGGCGAGTTCGCGAAGGAGTTCATCGCCGAGAACGAGGCCGGCGGGCAGAAGTTCGACCAGCTCCGCCAGGCCGGCGCCGACCACGAAATCGAGAAGGTCGGCAAAGAGCTGCGCGACATGATGCCCTGGATCGACCAGGGGTTCTAGGGGGCGGCGGGCTTCGGAAGGCTGGTAGCGCAGGACGCCAAGGGACCTTGGTTTTCCGGCCCGGCGGGTCCTGTCGCCGAGGGGCCCCACCATCCCTGCGGTAGCTGAAG
>DATJUK010000034.1:0-59945 GCA_035502495.1 Solirubrobacterales bacterium | reverse complement strand
GAGCGCTTTTCGGCCCATCAACGAGGGGAGGAGGGCATTGGGCGTCTGGTCGTTTCGCAGAACGGGGTGGTGACGTTGGCGCAATTGGAAGGGCTCGGGCTCTCGCGCCGAGCGGTCCAATTGCGAGAGAGGACCGGGCGCCTACATCGGATCCATCAGGGCGTCTATTCACCGACGCCACGGTTGATGACCGAACGGGGAAGGTTCATGGCGGCGGTCTTGGCCTGCGGGCCGGGCGCCGTCCTCTCGCATCGGTCGGCCGCCTACCTCTGGGGACTCATGGACGCGTGGGAGCCGCCGATCGACGTGACGGCGCCGAACCGTCGCGGGCGCAGCCCCGCGGGGGTCGCGGCGCATCGCGACCGGTCGCTCCAGCCGATCGACAAGACGAGGGTCTACGGCATCCCGTGCACCACCGTCGCCAGGACCATCCTCGACTTCGCCGCGATCGCTCCGGAGTGGAAGGTGCGGAAGGCGGTGGCGGAGGCCGAAGTCCTCGGGATCCTCGACCGGGGGATGCTGAGGGCGCTGCTGAAGAGGAGTCGGCGCCGGCGCGGCGTCGCCCGGCTTCGTCTCATCCTCGACACGATCCATCCCCAGACGAAGAGGACCCGTAGCGAGCTGGAGCGGCTGTTCCTCGAGCTGTGCGCCAAGGCGAGGGTCCCGGAACCCGAGGTGAACGTCTGGCTGCCGGCGCCTGACGGCAGGCGATACCAGGCCGACTTCCTGTGGCGCGGAAGCAAGTTGATCGTCGAAGCCGACAGCCGTCGCTTCCACGACACCGACAGCGCCTTCGTCTCGGAACGCAAACGCCAGCAACAACTGGAACTGGCCGGATGGCGCGTCACCCGCTGCACCTGGGAGGAGGTCGTCCGTGAACCCCGCCGCCTCGCCCTCACCGTCCAAGGCCTCATCGACCAGCACCCGGGTCGATGGGCCGAAAAGGGCTAGGGCTTCTTTTCCTTGGGCGGCAGTGGGGGGAGGAGGCCGGCGTTGTATTCGGCGTAGTCGAGGAAGTTGGCGCGGCGGATCTTCTTGCGCACCATGTTGGTGGTGCGGGGATAGAGGCCCAGTTCGTAGGTGTTGCCGACGCCGAAGCCCTGGTAGTAGGTGAGCATCTGCACCCGCTTGTGGGTGACGACCCAGCTGATCAGCTGCTTGACGAACTTCGGTTCGTCTTCCTCCTGCATCGCCCACTCGGTGATCGCCACCGGCTTGTTTTTCCACTGGACCCCGTTGTAGAAGCGGTTGAGGTCTTCCCAGACCGGATATTTGGCGTAGAAATCGGTGCCGACCCAGTCGACCCATTTGCTCCCCGGCCAGTAGTTGCCGGGAAAGTTGCCCTTGACCCGCGGCGAGCCGGCGGGAAGCGGACTCCAGATGATGCTCACCGGCGCCACCGGCAGCGAGGCCGGCGCTTCGCCCTTGGTCCGGTTCAGCGGCGGCAGGCCGAGTTCGGCGAGCGTCGCGTTGATCCCTTCCAGCGTCTGCCCGCCGCGGACGATCGCGACGATCCGCCGGAAGGCCATCTTGTACCAGAAGGCGCTGTGTTCGCCGCCTTTCAGGGTGCCGCCGCATTCGACCCCGGCCCAGGCGTTGAGGCAGCGGTTCGGCTCGCCCAGCGGGCGGATGTATGCGGGCAGCTGGTGCACCGCGAAGAAGTTGTTCAACTGCAGCAGGTATTCGTCACCCACACCGAGCGCGATCTGCTCGGGGGTGATGATCTCTTCCAGGGTCTGGGCGTTCGAGGTGGCGATCGCGACGATCGGCCGGGTCTGCGTTTCGCGCCACCGTTCGTAGGCCTTGTTGACGCTGTTGCCCCAGCCGAGGAAGGTCTCCATCAGCGCCGGGTGCTTGCCGGTCAGTTCGACGAAGCGGTTGAACCCTTCGGTCGCGCCGCGGTCGGAGACGCCGAGGAAGACGTCGGGCTTCGGCGGCACCAGCGACATCGCCGCGGCGCCGGGGGCGGCGACGAGCAGGGCCAGGACGGCGAGCAGCGCGGCGGGCCAGGCGGGGCGGCTCGGCATCGGCCTACGGCGTCGCGGCGAGGACATCGCTCATCCTTCGCGGCTCGACCCCCAGGGCCTGCGCATCGGCGGTACCTCGCTCGCTGGTCATTGCCACCTCCATCAACTCGGCCTCCTCCCAAGTAGCGAACACCGCCTCGCCGAAGACGATGCGGAGCGCCCCGAGGCTCGCCTTGATCAGCGGCAGCGGCACGTGGACGAGGTCGCGCGGCCGCCCGGCGATGCGGCTGACCAGGTCCGACATCTCGTCGTAGGTGAGCGTTTCCGGCCCGGCCAGCTCGTAGCGCCGCCGCATCTCCTCGCCCGCCAGCGCCGCCGCCACGCAACGGGCGACGTCCTGGGCCCAGATCGGCTGGAAGGCCGCGCGCCCCTCCCCGGACACCGGCAGCACCGGCAGGAAGGAGAAGCGGCGCAGGAGGGTGATCCACGGGTCCGAGCGGTCGTAGACGATCGAGGGGGCGAAGACGCTCGTCTGCAGCGGCGAGGCCTCGACCGCCTGCTCCGCCACCCACTTGGCGCGGAAGAAGCGGGTGCGCTGGGCCGCCCCGGCGTCGAGCGCGCTGAAGAAGACGAAGCGGCGCACCCCGGCCCGCTCGGCCGCCTCGAGCAGGCGCACGGTGGCGAGCCCGTTCAGCTCCTCGATCCGGCGCGGCGGCTGGTCGCGGATCGTCGCCGCCAGGTGGACGACGGTGTCGACGCCGCGCAGGGACTGGCGCACCGTATGGGGGTCGGCGAGCTCGCCGAGGTCCCCCAGCGCGATCTGCACGTCGACCCGGCGCGGGCCGAGCCGGCGCGGATCGCGGACCAGGCAGCGGACGTCCTCGCCCCGCTCCAGGAGGAGCGGCAGCAGCCGCGAGCCGATGCTGCCGGTCGCCCCGGTCAGCAGCAGCACTGGATCCCCGCCTGTCGTCTGCCCGCCATCGCCTGCCCCAAGCCTAGAGGCGCGGGACGCGGCGCCGGAGTCGCCCCGCGCACCGCCCCGCCCGGTCGGAAAGGCGCGCCCAGGGCGCCGGCCGCCGCCGCCTCTCGCCGTCCCATATCTCTAAAATGCGCATTCGCTCTTCGCAGGGGCCGCCCGGCGCCTGTCGGGCAATACCGACAACCACCTAGGAGACTTCCCGTATGAGCTATGTGATCGCCGAGCCTTGCATCGGCCAAAAGGACAACTCGTGCGTCGAGGTTTGCCCCGTCGACTGCATCCATCCGACGCCCGACGAGGCCGACTACGACTCGGTCGAGCAGCTGTTCATCGACCCGGACGAGTGCATCGACTGCGACGCCTGCGTCGAGGCCTGCCCGGTGGACGCGTGCTTCGCCGAGGATCAGCTCCCGGCCGAGTGGGCGAAATACGCGGAGATCAACGCGAACTACTTCAAGAACGCGTCGTAAGGCGCGCCTCGATCCGCAAAAAGGGCCGCCCCGCCGGGCGGCCCTTTTTTGTCGGGATCGTCCCGTCCGGTCAGTAGCCGATCGGATGACGGACCACATAGCGGCCGCTCGCCGCGGCGGCCGTGGTCGGGTGCCAGCGAGGTCCGGTCCCGCTGGTGTCCCCGGCCGTGTCGAACCGCAGCCCGGCGACCACCATGTAGGCGTGCGAGGCGTTGGCGTAGATCGAGATCCAGCGTCCGGGACCCGCTTCGCCGAACCTTTCGAACGACCCGGAGGTGAGCGGACTGGTGAGCAGTCGACCCCCGTGCAGCGCGTAGGAGACGGCGCCCGAGCAGTCATAGCCGGAGTCCTGCCAACGACCGTGCCCGCCGCCCCAGATGTAGGGCAGGGTGCGGATGTGGTTCGCCGCGGCGATCACCCGCTTGACGGCGGCCGGCGCGCCGGCCGGGGCCACCGCGCGGGTGCCGACGAGGCGTGCCTTGGCGACGGTGCCGGTTTCGTATTCCGTTTCGGTTTCAACGGTTTCGGTACCCGGCACTTCCGTCGTTTCGGTCGATTCGGGGACTTCGGCAGCGATGCCGGAGCGGGCGCTGACCCCGCCAGGGAGAGCCTTCTTCGCCGAGGCGAGCGGGGCGGCGACGAGGAAAGTCGCGGCGACCGCGACCAGGGCGGCTAGTAGGAGCGCTGCTGTCGAACTGCGGCGGGCGGCGAAATTGGCCACCCCGGGGGCAAACTGCATTCACTACCTCCTTCGAATGCCGCCGGGGTTAGCTGTCGGGCTGGCGCTGAAGGAGCCTGCGCTCTCACTCGTCGGTGAGTTCGCCCCAAAAACCTGGTTCCCCCGCTCCCGGCCTCTCTTAGACCGGGATTAGGCATTTATTTGTAAGCGCTAACGCGCGGGCGACAGCATAGTTGCGGTCGCGGTCGCGCGACTTATGGAAACTTCGGTCCTTGCGGCCGAGCTCCTGCGCCCGGGCCGCTCCCCACGTCGTGGTCAGGTCGACCGCGCGGGGTCAGGCGCCCGGGCCGACCTGGACCACGGGCAGCGGGGTGCCGCCGATCGCGGGCATCTCGGCCATCGCCGGGGTCGCCTGCAGCACCGGCAGCTCCTGCGGGGTCATCGCGATGATCCCGCGCGCCGCCTGGCGGATCGCCTGCGCGGCGGGGGAGTCGGGTGCGTCGGTGACCAGCGGGACGCCCTCGTCGGAGTGCTCGCGCAAGGGCTCGGAGAGCGGCACCTTGCCCAGCAGCGGCACGTCGAGCTCGTCGGCCAGCAGCTGGCCGCCGCCCTCGCCGAAGATCGTGAAGCGCTCCCCGTCGGGAGTGGTGAAGCCGGACATGTTCTCGATCACGCCGAGGATCTCGAGGTCGAATTTCTTCGCCATCTCGGCGCCGCGGTGGGCCACCGACTGGGCGGCCGGCTGCGGCGTGGTGACGACGACGAACTTCGCCTGCGGCAGCAGCTGGGCGAGCGTCATCGAGACGTCGCCGGTCCCCGGCGGCAGGTCGAGCAGCAGGTACTCCAGCTCGTCCCAGGCGACGTCCTCGAGGAACTGCTGGATCGCCTTGTGGAGCATCGGGCCGCGCCAGACGACCGCCGCGTTCTCCTCGACGAAGAAGCCGATCGACATCACCTTGACCCCGCCCGCCGACTCCAGCGGCAGGATCTTGCGCTGCCCGTTCACCTCCGGCTTGGCGTTGACGCCGAGCATGCGGGGGATCGAGTAGCCGTAGACGTCGCAGTCGAGGGCGCCCGCCGGGTGGCCTTCGGCGGTCAGCGCCGCCGCCAGGTTGGCGGTCAGCGTCGACTTGCCGACGCCGCCCTTGCCCGAGGACACGCAGATCACGTTTTTGACCTTGGCCAGGGCGCCCTGCGGCAGCTTGCCGCGCCCCAGCGTCTGCTGGAGCGTCCCTTTCTCCTCCTCGGAGAGGACGTCGAAGCCGACCGCGACCTCCGTCACCCCCTCCAGCTCGCCGACCCGTTGGGCGACGGCTCCTTCGAAGTGGGAGCGGATCGGGCAGCCGGCGGTGGTCAGCGAGACCACCACCTCGACTCGTCCACTGGGCTGGATCTCGATCGAGCGCACCATGCCGAGCTCGACGATCGAGCGGCGCAGCTCGGGGTCGATCACGCCCCGCAGCGCCTCGTTCACCTGGTCATTCGTGGGAAGGCTCATCGCCGCCCATTCTCGCAAAGGGCGCCTTCCGGCTGCCGGGAGGGGGATGGATCGGCCCCGTCAGGCCCTTGGGGTGGTGACGACGACGAGGGGAGGACCGATGGCGCGGATACGGGGATCGATCGCGGTGCGGAGCCGTGGCGCGGGCACGCGCGGCGGGCTGGGGCGGATCGCGGCGATGGCGATCGGCCTCGCCGTGGTGCTGCTGCTGGCGGCGGCCGGCGAGGCCCGCGGCGGCACCTACCGGGTGGTCCAGTGCGGCTGGGGGGTCGGCGCCGAACTCGACCCCACCTACCCGGCGGCCGAAGGGGTCGCCTTCGCGCTCAACTCCGCCGCCTGCCTGCCGCCGCCCGGGGCGGGCGCCGCGGCGATGAGATTCGAAGCGGGTCCGGCCGCGGACGGCACCTTCGGCCTGGCGCGGGCCCGCTGGGCCGCACCCGCCGGGGCGAGCTTCAGGGGCGCCCACCTCACCTGGTCGGGAGATGCGCGGTGGGGCAACTGGCAGGGGCTCGGGTTCGACGTCGGCGACCAGTTCAAGGTGCTTGCCTTGGCCACCCAGGGCAGCGTGAGTGCCGCGCCGACCCCGATCGACCTCGCCGTCGACGGCCCGGCCTGGGGCTTCGAAGCCTGGTTCCAGTGCGCCTTCTCGCTGCCGTCGAGCCTTCCCTGCGTGCGCTCGGCGCCCTCGACGATGCGGTTGGGTGGCCTGATCTTCACGCTCGAAGACGCCGAGGCGCCACAGGTGCGGCTCGGCGGGACGGCGGCACCGCCGGGGTGGCAGCGAGGGACGGCGGCGCTCGAACTCGATGCCGCGGACGCCGGCGCCGGCGTCGCCGCGGAGGCGGCGTGGATCGACGGCGCGCCGGCCCTCGACGCCCCGGTCCCGTGCTCGGCGCAGGCGATCGAGGGCGAGCTGCGCGGGACGAGGATGCAGCCCTGTCCGCCGACCGCGTCGCGGACGATCGCGATCGACACCACGCGCCTCGCCGACGGGCCCCACGCCCTGCGCGGCTGCGCCACCGACTTCTCCGGTGGCCGGGGCTGCGCCGATCTGCCGGTCCAGGTGGACAACTCGCCCCCCGCGATCTCCTTCGCCGCCGCGGTGGAAGGCGAGGTCGCGGCGACGGTGAGCGACCGTTTCTCGGGGCCCGCCGCGGGGACGATCTCGGTGCGCCGCGCCGAGGCCGAAGCGTGGACCGACCTGCCGACGACCTTCGCGGCCGAAGCCGACGGGCAGGCGACCCTGACCGCCCGCCTGCCCGACCTGAGCGCCGGCGTCTACCGCTTCCGCGCCACCGCCACCGACGCGGCCGGCAACAGCGGCGCGGCCCAACTGCGCGTCGCCGGCAGCCCGAGCGAGCTGCGCCGCCAGGCGGCCGACGGCCGCGGCGCGAAGGGCGGGGACTCCCGCGGCGGCGGCCCGTCCCCGCGCCGTCGCGCCACGCGTCTGGCCGTCCGCCTGGTGGCCGAGGGCCGGGGCGGACGCGGCAAGGCGGGCGCGGGCGCCCTGGCGGACCGCGGCGCGCCAGGATCGCGGGCCGCCGGGGCGGGGTTGGCGGTCGACTACGGCACGGCGGCGGCGCTCCGGGGGCGGCTCACCGACGCGCGCGGAGGCGCGGTCGCCGGGCGGCCGGTCGCCGTCACGGTGCGCCAGGCGGCGGGGCTCGGGAGGCCCGAACGGCACCGGGTGATGACCGATCCACGCGGGCGATTCGCCCTCCGCCTGCCGCCGGGGACCTCGCGGCGGGTGACCGCCGCCTTCCGTGGCGGCCGCGGCCTCGCCCCGGCGCCCCGGCGCTCGCTCACCTTGCGGGTCCGCGCCGGCGTCACCCTCAGCGCGGTCCCGACCGAGCTCCGGACCGGCGACTCGGTGCGCCTGCGCGGACGTGTCCGGCTCGGTCCGGCCGGCCTCTCCGGGCGCGGCAAGCTGATCGCGATCCAGTACCTCGAGCGGGCGACGCGCCGCTGGCGCCCGGCGCTCGTCGTCCGCGCCGACGCCAGGGGCCGCTTCGACACCACCTACCGCTTCCGCTACGTGACCGGCGTCGCCCTGATCCGGCTGCGGGCGACCGCTCCCGCCGAAGGCGGCTGGCCGTTCGCGCGCGGCTCGTCGGCGCCGGTCACGGTCACCGTCAGCAGCGGCTGAGGCTGCCACGGCGATCCTCTAGGCTCCGAGCCATGTCGAAAGCCACGCTGCAGACCAATGCCGGGCCGATCACCGTCGAGTTCTTCGACGACGACGCGCCGAAGACCGTCGAGAACTTCCGCAAACTCGCGGGCGAAGGGTTCTACGACGGGCTGATCTTCCACCGGGTGATCCCCGACTTCATGATCCAGGGTGGCTGCCCGGAAGGCACCGGCACCGGCGGCCCCGGCTACACCTTCGAGGACGAGTTCAACGACCACAAGGTGGTCCGCGGCGCCCTCGCGATGGCCAACGCCGGTCCCGATACGAACGGCTCGCAGTTCTTCATCGTCACCACCGGCGCGGCGCCGTGGCTGGACGGCAAGCACACCGTCTTCGGCGAGGTGGTCGAGGGGATGGACGCCGTCGACGCGATCGAGGGCTCCGAGACCGACGCCCGCGACAAGCCGCTCGAGGCGAAGACGATCGAGAGCGTCGAGCTCGCCGATTAGTCGGCGCGGCGACGGAGGTCAATCCGCGCGCGACGCGACTCGGTCCGCGCGACGCGAGTCAGTCGGGCAGCCGCGCGCGACGCGGGTCAGTCGGGCAGCGCGTCGGGCTCGGAAGGCCCGGCCGGCGGGCGGCCGGATGCTTCCTCGGCGCGCCGCTCGCGGCGCTTGCGGAGGCTGGTCCCCGGTCGCCACACGGCGACCAGGCCGGCCACCAGCGTGACCAGGAAGATCTGGCCGATCAGCATCTCGAGGCCGGCGAACATCCGGCCCGGCTGGCCGCCCGGCACGAGGTCCCCGTAGCCGGTGGTGGTCAGCGTCGTGTAGCTGAAGAAGAGGTAGTCGCTGTGGTGGATGTGGCCGTGGTTTTCGAAGAACGGCCCGCTCTGGATCCGCCCGATCGCCTCGAAGAGGAAGGCGAACAGCAGCCCCAGCACGGTGTAGACGCTGATCGCGCCGAGGATCGTGCGGGCGCCGACTTCGGCGGTGGTGATGACGCGGACCAGCACCGCCGCCATCGCTGCGGTCAGCAGCAGGACCTGGACGATCGCGCCGAGGCCGAGCCAGAATTCGTCGCCGCTGATCGACGCGATCACCGCCAGCACCAGCCCGAGCGCGGACAGGTA
Organism: Solirubrobacterales bacterium; assembly: GCA_035502495.1. Taxonomy (GTDB): domain Bacteria; phylum Actinomycetota; class Thermoleophilia; order Solirubrobacterales; family 70-9; genus VAYN01. Next base: position 51,092 of record DATJUK010000034.1, on the reverse strand, counting down.
GAAGGCGATGTGGACCCAGTGGGCTCGCACGTGGGAGCTGGTCAGGGCGACCACCGAGGTCGCCGAGACCGCCAGCATCACCACCACCGAGTCCCAGCCCTCGTTGCTGAGCAGCGAGGTCAGCACGTAGGTGACCACGACCAGCGCGAAGACGAGCCCGAACGCGTCGCCGAACCGTTCCGCGCGCCGCAGCCACCGTTCGCCTCCTGGGGCGCGGATGCCGGACGGGTCCATGTTCGGTCGGTTCGGCCGAAGGGCGCCGTTTCCTGCGTCGGCGGAGGGTGATCCTGCCCGGCTTAGGGTCGCTGAAGTAGTCCACGACCGAACGGGACCCTCGTGAGGCGCTTGTCCCGGCGCCTGGTTCGCGCAGACGACCGGCGCCTCGGAAAGCGCCTACACGATCACCCGCGTACGCCGTCCGCGCCACCGTCTCGAGGTGGCGGCCGCCGCCCTCGCGTCGCGGTCTCGTCGGTGCGGCTTCAAGACCCGGAGGAACCCTGCCGCCGCCGACCGGATCGTCCGGGCGGGCCGGGCCGCCGCGCCGGCGGCGCTTTGCCCGCGAGCCGTGGCGGGCCGGCTGGGGGCGGGATATGTTCGGTCTCCCACGACTCGAGGAGGCCTAGGTCATGTACGTACGTGCCGTCAGGTTCACCGACGTGTCAGCCGAGCGGATGGATGAGCTTCTCGCCCGGATCGAGGAGTCAGGCGGCCCGCCGCCGGGCGTGCCCGCCACCGGTCTGACGATCCTCTCCGATAGCGCCCAGGGCACCGCGGTGGTGCTCCAGCACTTCGCCGGCGCCGAGGACATGGAGACCGGCGCCCGCGCCTTCGATGCGATGGATGCCTCGGAGACCCCGGGCACGCGGGTCTCGATCGACATGTGCGAGGTGAGGCTCGAGCGGAGGCTCGACTAGCGGCGGCGCCCGGCCGCGTCCTCGCGTCGAGTTCAGAGATTCGCCTATTGACAGGCGCCGCGGGCGCGGCCACGATCCCCACGTGCATCCGAGGAGGCAACTGCCCCCCACCGTCGTCGCGGTCCTCGCCCGCCTCACCGCCGCCACGGCGCTCCTCGCCGCGGCCGGCGCGTTCCTCGGCCTCATCCCGGCGGTGGCCACCGCGGCGCCCGCGGTCACCAACGCGAACGACAGCGGCCCCGGCTCGCTCCGCGCGGCCGTGGAAGGCGCCGGGCCGGAAGAAACGGTGGTCGTCCCACCCGGGACCTACACCTTGACCTCGGGCGAACTGGTGATCGCCAAGTCCCTGATCCTCGCCGGGTCGGGCGCCGACACCACGATCATCCGCGCCGGCGGCAACTTCCGGGTCATCGATGTCGACGCCTCCGGCCCGCCCGGCGTGACGCTCTCGGACCTGACCGTCACCGGCGGCCGGGTCCTCGCGTCGCCGCTCGGTGGCGGGATCCTCTCCTCGGCGAGCCAGCTCACGCTGGACGGCGTCCACGTCGTCGATAACGTCGTCGAAGGGCCCGTCACCGAGGGCGCCGGCGTCGCGGTCCGCACCCCGGGCGCGGCGCTCACCGTGCGCGACAGCGTGATCGCGGGCAACGAAGCCAAGGCCACGGCGATCTCCGAAGGCGGCGGCCTCTACTCCCGCGAAAGCGGCGCGGTGACGGTCGAACGCTCGACCTTCACCGCCAACCGCGCCGAATCCGGCGTCATCGTGGAAGGCGGCGGCATCGGCATCCGCGGCAGCGGCCCGGTCACGATCCTCGCCTCCACCGTCGCCGGCAACGTCGCCGGTGGCACGGGCACCATCGTCGTCGGCGGCGGGCTCTACCTGAACGAAATGAAAGAAGCCCGCCTCGCCGAGCTGACGGTCAGCGGCAACCAGGCGGCGGGGAACTCGGTCGGCAGCGGGGGCGGGCTCTATGTGGGCGTGTCGAGCGGCGGCAAGTTCTCGATCCTCGCCTCGACCCTGGTGGGCAACTCGGCCCCGACCGGCGGCAACCTCGCCGGCGGTCCCGACGTCAGCATCGGCGACTCGGTCGTGAGCGGGGGCTCCGGTGACCCCGGCCAGGAGAACTGCAGCGTCGCGGTCACGTCCCTCGGCTTCAACCTCGAGAGCGCCGACCAGTGCGGGTTCCACTCCCCCGGCGACAAGGTGGGCCTCGACCCCCAGCTCGGCCCGCTGCAGGGCAACGGCGGCCCCACCGCGACCATGCTGCCGGCGCCGACCGGCCCGCTCGTCGACCAAGGCGCCTCCTTCGGCCTGGCGACCGACCAGCGCGGGCTCCCCCGGCCGGTCGAGTATCCCGGGGTCCCGAACTCGACCGCGCCCGGTGCCGACGGCAGCGACATCGGCGCCGTCGAGCTGCAGCCGCCACCGCCCGTCGGAGGGCGGCCGGCTCCGCCGTCCTCCGCCGTCGTCCCCCTCACCTTGCGCCTCGGCAAGCTGACCAAGAACCGCAAGCGGGGGACCGCCACGCTGCAGGTGAGCTTCAGCGCGCCGGCGACGGGAACGCTCCGGCTGAGCGGCAAGGGCCTCGAACGGCGCATCCGTCGGCTGTCCGGAGCGACGACCGCCACCCTCGGCGTCGCCGGCAACCGAAAGACGCGCCGCCTGCTCAGGCGCGACGGCGGCCGGAAGTTTCGCCTCACCGTGAGCTTCGCGCCGTCCGTGGGCGGCCCTGCCCTGACGGCGGGCCGCAAGGTCGCGTTGGCCCGGAAGCCGGGGCGCCCGGGGCGCGGCACGCACCACGGCTGACGGCCCCGGGTCGCACCGCAGCTGACCCGCCCGGGGCCGCACCGCAGCTGACCGCCCCGGGACGCCGGTCGCGGCGGGTAGGCGATTTCGGCGAGATCCGCTAGCCGGGGATCACGTTGATCGATTCCAGACGCAGGGCCGCTTCGAATCCGTCCCCGGCCAGGTCGACCTTCGTGTGGTCGGGGAATTCGACGCCGAGGTCCCCCGTCAACGTTCCCTTCGACCCCTTGGCGCGTTCGAACGTCGCCCCACCGTCAAACGGCGCCGGCGGGCTGATGGTCGCGGTAGTCGTGCCGTTCGCCGCCGCCGGCGTGAGTGAACGTGTCCCACCTTCCGCGAAGGCGTGGCGCGTGACCTCGATGCGGCCCTTCTTCTGGTCGGGGCGGGCGCCTTACCCGCCGCGGCGGATTTGACGCGGCGCACCAAGGGTTGATCGACCGTCCAGAAGGGGGAACGGCGCCATGGAGCCGCCCAGCGGAGGGGGTGGGATTCGAACCCACGAGACGCCGTAAGGCGCCCAACGGCTTTCAAGGCCGCCGCATTCAACCGCTCTGCCACCCCTCCTGAGGTTGATTGGATGGTGCCATGCGTCGCCTCCTCTTGCTCGCCTCGGCGGTGGTCTTCCTCGACCTCACCTTCTTCACCGCGATCGCGCCGCTGCTGCCGGAATACGTCGACGACCTCCATATGTCGACCGCGCAGGCGGGGGTCCTGTCCGCCGCCTACGCCGCCGGGACGCTGGCGGCCTCGCTGCCGGGCGGTTACGTCGTCAGTCGCTTCGGGCCGCGCCGCACGGTGATCTGGGGGCTCTGCGGCCTCGGTGTCGCCAGCCTCCTCTTCGGCCTCCTGGACTCGACCTGGCCGCTCGTCGTGGCGCGCTTCATCCAGGGCGTCGCCGGGGCGTTGATCTGGTCCGGCGCGCTGACCTGGCTCATCTACGGCTACCCCGAGGAGCAGCGCGGTCGGGTGATCGGCAGCGCGCTCGGCATCGCCGTGGCGGGGTCGCTGCTCGGCCCGGCGCTCGGCGCGCTCGCCGGCACGGTCGGCACCGAACCGGTCTTCGCCGCGGTGCTCGTCGTCTCGCTCGTGTTCGCCTACCTCGCCTCGCGCCTGCCGGACGCGGAGGCGCGGGACGACCAGCCGCTGCGGGAGGTCGTCGGCTGCCTCGTCGACCGCCGTCTGGTCGAGGCGGCGATCTTCGTCAGCTCGCCGTCGCTGATGTTCGGGGCGATCGACGTGCTGCTGCCGCTGCGGGTCCACGCGCTCGGCGGCGGCCACGCGCTGATCGCGGTCGGCTTCATCGGCGGCGCCGCGATCGAGTCGGTGCTCTCGCCGATCGCGGGCCGTCTCGCCGACAAGGTAGGCCGCCGCGCCCCCTACGTGCTCGGGATGGGGATCTGCACGGTGGCGATGGTGATCTTCGGGCTGGCCGGCTCGCTGCCGGTGGTGATCGCCTCGCTTCTGATCTGCTCGCTCGGCTCCGGCTTCTGCTTCGCCCCGGCGATGACGCTGATCTCCGATGCCGCCGCGGCGAGCGGCCTCCACCAGGGCTACGCCGCCGGCGTCACCAACATGGCCTGGGCCGCGGCGCAGGTGCTGGGTGGCGTCGCCGGCGCGGCGCTCGCCGGGGTGACCGGCGACGGGGCGCCGAGCATCGCGATCGCCGCCATCCTCGTGCTGACGATCCTCTACGCCTTCCGCTCCCTGATGCCCCAGCCCGTCCCCGCCGAGGGCTGACCCACCCCCCAAGTCGCGTTCGCAGTTATCACCGCATAGCGGTGATAACTGCGAACGCAACGTCGGGGCCGGGATACTGCGGGGGTGGACCCGTTGAAGCGGACCGGGGAATGGGCGAACTGGGCCGGCGATCAGCGCTGCCGTCCGGCCCGGGTGGTGGCGCCGCGCTCGCGCGAGGAGCTCGCCGAGGCGGTCGGCGCGGCAGCGGCGGCGGGGGAGAAGGTCTCGGTGACCGGCTCCGGCCACTCCTTCACCGAAGCGGCGATGACCGAGCAGACGATGCTGCGGCTGGACGCGCTGCGCGGGGTGCTCGACGCCGACCGCGAGAGCGGCCTGGTCCGGGTCGGGGCGGGCACCGTGCTCGCCGACCTGAACGAGGAACTGGCGGGGCTCAGGCTGGCGCTGGAGAACCTCGGCGACATCGACGCGCAGACCGTCGCCGGGGCGATCTCGACCGGCACCCATGGCACCGGCGCGGGCTTCGGCAACATCTCGGCGCGGGTCGAGGGGGTGGAGCTGGTGCTCGCCGACGGCAGCGTCCGCGACCTCACCGCCGCCGGCGATCCGGAGCTGCTGCGGGCGGCGCGGATCGGCGTCGGCGCGCTCGGTGCGATCAGCGCGGTGACCCTGCGCTGCTTTCCCGCCTTCACCCTGAAGCGGGTCGACTCGGCCCACCGGCTCGCCGACGTCCTCGACCGCTTCGACGAGCTCGTCGCCACCAACGACCATTTCGAGCTCTTCACCTTTCCCTACTCCGATCGGGCCCTGGTCCTGGAGCGCAACCGGACCGAGGAGCCGCCGAAGCCGAAGAACTCCACCGTCGCCTTCCTCAACGACGTGCTGCTGGAGAACTGGGCGCTGGAGGCGATGGCGGCGACCGGCAAGGCGATCCCGCGGACGATCCCGGCGCTGTCGAAGTTCGCCGGCCTGGTCGCGACCGGGACGAACAACCAGGACCGCAGCGACCGCATCTTCGTCAACCGGCGGAACGTCCGCTTCACCGAGATGGAGTACGCGGTGCCGCGCGCCGACGGCCCGGCCGCGCTGCGGCGGGTGATCGAGTGGGTGCGTTCGAACCGCTACCCGGTCTTCTTCCCGATCGAGGTGCGGGTGGCCGCCGGCGACGACGCCACGATCAGCGCCGCCCACGAACGCGACACCACCTACATCGCCGTCCACCAGTACCGCGGGATGGAGTGGCGGCCTTACTTCGAGGCGGTCGAGGCGATCATGAACGACTACGCCGGCCGCCCCCATTGGGGCAAGCGCCACTTCCAGACCGCGGCGACGCTGGCGCCACGGTTCCCGCGCTGGGAGAGCTTCCAGGCCGCGCGCGACGAGCTCGACCCGACCCGCGCCTTCACCAACGCCTACGCCGAGCGCGTCCTCGGCCCGTAGGACCCCCGTCTCCATCACGCTCTGCGGCCTCGCCCCGAGCGCTCAAAAAGCTCCGTGGAACATTTCGGGTCCCCGAGACCCGAAATGTTCCACGGAGGTCCATGATCGGTCCAGAAGAGAGGCAGCTCGGCTGGGTCGCCATGAGACCCCGGGACGTGGGACCCTCGTCGCCACGGCCACGAACCCCGCCGTCCCCGGCCGCCACGGCCCGAACCCTCGCCGGAGCCAACGTCAGAGGAAGGTCTTGCCCTCGCCCCTATAGGTCGGGACGACGTCGACGATCTCCTCTCCTTCGACCAGATGGAGGGCGTCGAAGCGCTCGCAGAGCTCGCCCGCCTTGGCGTGGCGCATGTAGACCCGGTCACCGATCTGGAGCTCGTCGGCGGCGGCGCCGAGCAGCGGCGTCTGCACCTCGCCGGCGCCCTCCTCGGGGTCGAGCTTCAGGCCCGGCGGCAGCCAGGGGGAGGGGAGCCGCGCCGCGTCGGCCGGGCCGGAGGCGAGGTAGCCGCCGCCGAGCGCGGTCGCCACCTCCGGCCCCGGCCGGCGCACGATCGGGATCGCGAACCCGGCCGCCGGGATCGGCGTGAAGCGGCTGTAGCTGTCGAAGAGGGTGGGGGCGTAGAAGCCGGATCCCGCGGTCACCTCGGTCACCGCCGCCTCGGCCCCGGTCGTCTCGAGGCTGCCGGTGCCGCCGCCGTTCACCACCTCCAGCTCGCAGAACTCGCTGATCGCGGCGACGATCGCCCCGCGCCGCTCGGCCAGCTCCTTCGCCGAGCTCCTCTGCATGAAGCGGATCGCAGCGCCGCGCAACCGCCGCCCCGCCGGTTCGTCGCCGACCCCGGCGATCTGCCCCTCGTAGGCCATCAGCGCGTCGAGTTCGATCTGCGGCCGCCGTTCGATCTCCCGCGCCAGCGCCACCGCCTGCTCGACCGTGTGGATCGGCGAGCGCTTCGGCCCCACCTTGATCCGGCCGCCGAGCGCCCACCAGCTCGCGTCGATGTCGATGCAGACGCGGATCGGCGACGCGTCGGCCCCGAGCACCGCTTCGATCGCCTCCAGGTGCTCGACGCAGTCGACCATCACCATCGGCGCCCGCTCCGGATCGCCCGCCGAGCGCAGCGCCAGTTCCCGCAGCGCCGCCGAATCGGCGGTCGGGTAGGCGAGCAGCAGGTCCTCGAGCCCGTGTTCGGCCAGCCACAGCGTCTCCGGCAGCGTGTAGGTCATCAGCCCGGAGAAGCGGGCGTCGCGGCCGAGGATCTCCTCGATCAGCGCCCGGCAGCGGATCGACTTCGTCGCCACCCGGATCGGCTTGCGCCCCGCCCGCTCCAGCAGCGCGTCCGCGTTCGCCCACATCGCGTCGAGGTCGACGAAGGCGAACGGCGCCTCGACCTCGGCGAAGATCCGCTCGTAGCGCTCGTGAGACTGCGGGGTCGGCGAGGACACCCGCGTCAGCCTAACCGCGCGGCGAGCGCCCCGCCGAAGCGTCGCCGCCCCCGATTCCGCCTGTGCCGCTCCCAGTACCTACAATCGGACCCTCGCGAGCCGGATCCCGGCCCGTGTTGTCCGGAGAGGTGGCCGAGTGGCTGAAGGCACTCGCCTGCTAAGCGAGTAGGGGGCGCAAGCTCTCTCGAGGGTTCGAATCCCTCCCTCTCCGTTTCGCGGATGGCGCGCCTCGCGGCGTCCACGGCAGTTCGGCTCGGGTCACGAGCTGTCGGGTGCGCTTCTCGCCTCAGTCCCGGCCTGCTTGCGCGGCCGGTCCAGGCCCCCGCGAAGCGGGAGGGGGTCGCGAAAGTCGACGATCGAGAGAATTGGCGACGGAGGAGGAGTCCGATGACCACGATGAAGCCCGAGGAGCTGAAGGCCGAGCTGGCTGCCGGCGAGGAGATTCTGCGGACGGCGACGCTGGTGCGGGTCGCCTACGACGGGATCGACGGCACGCCGCGGGTGGTCCCGATGGGCTTTCTGTGGACCGGCGAGGCGGTGGTGGTCGCAACCCATCCGACCGCGCCGAAGTTCGCGGCGCTGCGGGCGCGGCCGCGGGTGGCGCTGGCGATCGACACGGGGAGCCCGGCGCGATCGCTGCTGCTGCGCGGCGACGCCGAGGTCGGGGTGGTCGACGGCCCGGCGCCCGAGTACCTGGAGGCGGCGGCGAAGTCGATGGAGGGCGAGGAGCTCGCCGCGTTCGAGCGATCCTGCCGCGAGACCTACGACGCGATGGCGCGGATCAGCATCGTCCCGGACTGGGCGCGCTACTTCGACTTCGGCGCGGGGCGCCTTCCCGACTTCCTCCGCGAGCTCACTTCTGAGGGCTGAGGTCGGGCCCGGCGCCCCCGGGTCTCCCGAAATCCGGGAGGAATCTGTCACGGATTTGGCGAATCTCTCACCGGACAGGCGCTACTTATAAGTCTGTAGAGTTAAACGTAGCGATGCGGGACCGTCCGTGGACACGTGGCGGACGAACTTCAGCGCACTCTCGGTCGGAATCTGCGTGGGTTCCGTGAAGCCGAAGACCTGAGCCAGGAGGCGTTCGCGGAGGTTCTCGGCGTGCACCGCACCTACATGGGCGCGCTCGAGCGGGGCGAGCGCAACCTCAGCCTCAAGTCGGTCGAAAGGATCGCGGGCAAGCTGAAGATCGAGCCGCTGCTCCTCCTCAGCGAGCCCGGCCGGACCACCTGAGGCGGCGACTCCGCGTACTCCGCCGTGGGAGCCCTCGCGGGGGCGGGGGCGAGGGCGACGGCGAGGGCGAGGGCGAGGGCGAGGGTGCGGGGAGCGTCCCACGCTCTCTGCGCCGCCCCACGCTCCCCGCGCCACTCGATAGTTCACACGTCACCCGACGCGCCCCGCGCCACTGATGATTCACGCACCACTCGACGCGCCCCACGCCACTTGATGGTTCACACGTCACTCGACACTTCACGCCGCGCGGCGCTTCGCACGCCGCACCCCAGGCCGTCGCGTCGCACCCCAGACCGTCGCGTCGTGTCGCGGCGTCGACTGGCGCGTCGGGGCGCCGACTAATGCTTCGCGGCGATGACGACGCGCGCGCCGCGCGCCGGGATCATCGTCACGTTGCGGTGCATGGCGCGCTCGGGGGCGGGCCGGTCGGCCTCCAGGTCGAGGCGCCGCGCCATCGTGCTGAGGACGACGCGCATCTCGGCCATCGCCAGGGCAGCGCCGAGGCAGCGGCGGATGCCGCCGCCGAAGGGGATCCACTCGTAGGTGCCGGGCTTGCGGCCGAGCCAGCGCTCGGGGCGGAAGGCGAAGGGGTCGGGGTAGACGTCCTCGCGGTGGTGGACGAGGAGGATCGACATCGCGATCGCGGTGCCGGGCTCGACGCCGTAGTCGCCGAGGCGCCAGGGGACCTGGACGCGGCGCCCGATGATCGGGATCACCGGGCGGTTGCGCATCGTCTCGGTGATCGTCGCCTCGACCCGTTCCTCGGCGCCGTCGCCGCGGCGGACCGCCTCGAGCAGCGCCGCGTGCGGTCCCGGGTTGCGGACCAGGCGCTCCCAGCACCAGGCGAGCGAGTTGGCGGTCGTCTCGTGGCCGGCCAGCACCAGGGTGAGGAGCTCGTCGCGGAGTTCTTTGTCGTTCAGCGCCTCGCCGTCCTCGGTCCGCGCCTGGAGGAGGAGCGAGAGGATGTCGCGCCGCTCGTCGAGATCGGGGCTTTCGCGCCGCTCGCGGATGATCGCGTAGACCGGGCGGTCGAGCATCGCCAGGCCGAACTTGAGCGGGCCCATCGCCTCCTCGCGGCCGACGTGGAGGAGTTCGGTGAGCTGGGAGGTCGGCCAGGTCGACGCCGCGACCGCCTTGCGGACCTCGCGCCGCAGCGCGTACTCGGTCGTCCCCTTCGCGGGCCTGCCCTCGATGCCGAAGATCCCGGCCATGATCACGTCGAGCGTGATCGCCTGCATCCGCGGCGCCAGCTCGATCGTCTCGCCGACCGGCCAGCGGTCGATCTCCCGCTCCGCCGCCTCGGTGATCATCTCCACGTACTGGGCGATCGCCTCGCCGTGGAAGGGCGGCAGCAGCAGTTTGCGCTGGCGCATGTGGCGCGGCCCGACCGCGGTCAACACCGAGTTGGGACCGAGGATCGGCCGCAGCGGCGACTCGCCGGTCAGCGACGGGGCCTGCTCGGGCTTCGCGGTGAAGAGCGACTTGACGTGGTCCGGGTGGCTGGTGATGACCGGGCCGCCGGGGATGACGCCGCGCATGCGGAAGACTTCGCCGAGTTCGCGGCGACCCTTGAAGACGAACTCGATCTGCCGCATCGAGAAGCGCACGGTCTGGGCGACTTTCGGCAGGGCGACGTTGGGAGGCGTGGCGAGCGACGCGGCCAGGTCGGCGTCGACGGGACCGGCCGGGGACTCGGGCGCGGCGCCGACCAGCTCCGGGAAGAGGGGAGTCTGGGCCTCGGCCGGCCGCTCCTCCGGGGCGGTGACGCGGCGGGTCTCGACTGCGCTCGGTGAGGTCGCCATCGCCCGCGCAAAGTTGCACAGATCCATGTCATGGTCAACCGGAGTCATCTCACACAAATCACCGTGCGGACGAGGCGCCCGCCGAGCGCGGTGGTCCTGACCGGCGCCCGCCCGGCGCGGTCGACCTGACCAGCGCCGCAGGTGGGTTGGGACGACCGCGGCTCGGGAGGAGGTGGTAGGGACGACCGCGGGCCGGGGGCAGGTGGCAATGACGACCGCGGGCCGCGGCATCCCCCGAACGGCGAATCCGATCACCGCCCGTTCACCCGGCACCCGCCCCTTTCCCTAGTCTGGGCAGCGATGTCTTCCTATCCGCTCGCCAAGCCCAGCGCCCACCTCGACCGGCGCACCAAGATCATCGCCACCGTCGGCCCCGCCTCCTGGGACATCGGCGTGCTCGAGCAGCTGATCGCGGCGGGCGCCGACGTCTTCCGGCTCAACTTCTCCCACGCCGGCCGGGAGAAACAGAAGCAGACGATCGAGACGATCCGCAAGGCCGCCGACACGCTCGGCCGGCAGGTGGCGATCCTCGGCGACCTGCCCGGGCCGAAGCTCCGCATCGGCAGCCTCCGCGACGACTACGCCGAGCTCGAGACCGGCATGCACGTGACCCTGACCCCGCGCGACGTCGAGGGTGATCGGCAGACGATCCCGGTCTCCTGGTCCGGCGTCTCGGCGTTGCAGGAGAACCAGCTCGTCTACCTCGCCGACGGGGCGATCCGCCTGCGGGTCGGCGACCAGCTCGGCGACGGGGTCGACGCCGAGGTCGAGGTCGGCGGCACCCTCTCCTCGCATAAGGGGATGAACATCCCCGGCGGCGCCGCCGAACTTCCGGCCGCGACCGACTCCGACCTCGACTGGGTCGACTTCGCCGTGCGCGAGGGCGTCGACATCATCGCCGTCTCCTTCGTCTCCTCCGCCGCCGACCTGGCCCCGGTCACCGAGCGCCTCCGCAGCCTCGGCTCCGACATCCCGCTGGTGGCGAAGATCGAGCGCCAGCAGGCGGCGGCCAACGTGGAGGAGATCGCCGCCGCGGCCAACGGCGGGATCATGGTCGCGCGCGGCGACCTCGGCATCGAAGTGCCGCTGGCCGAGGTGCCGATCCTGCAGAAGCACCTGATCCGCACCGCCGGCCGCCTCTCCAAGCCGGTGGTCACCGCGACCCAGATGCTCGCCTCGATGGTGACCGCGCGCCGGCCGACCCGGGCGGAGGTGACCGACGTCGCCAACGCGATCTACGACGGCACCGACGCGATCATGCTCTCCGAGGAGACCGCCGTCGGCGACAACCCGGTCGAGGCGGTGCGCGTGATGGACCGGATCGCCCGCGCCACCGAGCCCGACCTGCGCTACGGCGAGTGGCTCTTCTCCCGCACCGACCAGGCGACCCAGGACGTCGCCGACTCGGTCGCCCAGAGCGCCGTCGGCGCGGTCTACCGGCTGGGGCTGAAAGCGCTGGTGGTGCCGACGACGAGCGGCCGCACCGCCCGCATCGTCTCCGCCCACCGGCCCAACGTGCCGGTGCTGGCGATCTCGCCGCGGCTGGAGACGGTGCGCCGGCTGAGCCTCCTCTTCGGCGTCACCGCCGTGCAGTCGAAGCCGGAGGAGGACATCCGGACGCTGCTCGAGGACTGCGCCGCGATCGCCGCCAAGCACGGCATCGCCCATTCCGGCGAGCTGATCGGGATCACCGCCGGCCTGCCCGACCAGGAACTGGGCACCAACCTCTTCGAGGTCCACCGGGTCCCGTGAGCCGTCCCTCACGGTCCTCGGGGGACCGCAGGGAACGGCCGCGCGCGGGTTCCGCGGGGCAGCGGCGCGGGTAGGGTGTCGCGATGGACGTCGACTTCGACCTGATCGCCAAGAGCATGCCCGCGGCGGTCCCCTACATCGGCCACATGGGGATCGAGGTGACGGCGATCGAGGAGGGCGCGGCGACGACGCTGCTGCCCGACCGGCCGGAGCTCAAGAACCACGTCGGCAGCCAGCACGCCGGGGCGCTCTTCGCGGCCGCCGAGACGGCGAGCGGGGCGGCCTTCGTCGGCGCCTTCGCGCTGCGGATGGGCGACCTCACGCCGCTCGCCCGCAGCGCCGAGATCTCCTACCTCAAGGTGGCGCGCGGCCCGATCGAGGCGAAGGCCAAGCTCGGCACCCCGGCCGCCGAGGCGCTCGCCGCGCTCGACGCCGACGGCCAGGTCGACTTCTCGGTCGAGGTCGAGATGACCGATGCCGAGGGCACCACGGTCGCCACCGCGACGGTCGACTGGAACGTCCGCCTCAAAGCCCAAGAGTCCTGAGCGCGGCGGGGGCGGGAGTGGCCGCGATCCGGATGTCGGGGGTGAACGTGTGGCGCTGGGTCGCCGCCGAAGAGCGCCGCGCGGTGCTGCTGCACGGCATCGACTGGACGGTCGAGCGCGGCGAGCACTGGGTGGTGCTGGGGCCGAACGGGGCGGGGAAGACGACCCTCCTCAACCTCGCCGCGGCCTTTTCCCATCCCTCCGAAGGGACCGTCGAGGTGCTGGGGGAGACGCTCGGCAAGGTCGACATGCGGCGCCTGCGCGAGTCGATCGGGACGGTCGAGCCGGGCCTGGCGCGACGGATCCGGGGCCGCTACACCGCCTTCGAGGTGGTCCTCACCGGAGCCACCGGGAGCATCGCCCTCCTGCACGACAGGATCACCGACGCCGACCGCACCCGCGCCGACCGCCTGATGGGCGAAATCGGCGTCGAGCCCCTCCGCGACCGCCGCTTCGAGGACTGCTCCCAAGGCGAGCGCCAGCGCCTCCTCCTCGCCCGCTCGCTCATGGACGAGCCCGATCTCCTCCTCCTCGACGAGCCCACCACCGGCCTCGACCTGCCCTCGCGAGAGCGCCTGATCGCCTCCCTCGACACCATGGCCGAAGCCAACGCCGACCTGCCGACCGTCATGGTCACCCACCATCTGGAGGAGATCCCGGCGACCACCACCCACGCCCTCCTCCTCCGCGACGGAGCCATCGTCGCCGCCGGCCCGATCGCCGCAGTCCTCACCAGCGCCACCGTCTCCACCACCTTCGAAATCGAGGTCGAGGTCGCCCACAACACCGGCCGCTGGGCGGCAATGGTCGTCCGCACCCCCTAGACGGCTAGAATCCCCGCCTCCCGCGGAGCGGCCGCCTTGCGCATCCCACCTCCGCCGGCACGCGCCCGTAGCTCAGCCGGATAGAGCGTCGGTCTACGAAACCGAAGGTCACTGGTTCGAATCCAGTCGGGCGCATTCGCATTGTAGAGCCAAAAACGACCCAATTGCACCTCAGGGATCGTTGTGGGTAGGAACAGAGGTAGGAACAGGACGCAAGATGTGCTCGTTAGTTCGACCGTCTAGGAAGTAGCTGCTAACGGGCTGGACTCGGCGACCTACGCTCTATCAGTCGGTTTCGGCCCCGTCATCAGAACCATGCAGGCCGAGGGTCTGATCGCCCATCGCCCTTTCGAGTTCGGTCAGCGGCGTCAGCGCTGCCACCGAGTCGACCACGACCAGTGCCCACTTGGCCCGAGCGCACGGGCAGGCGGTGACGCGAGGGTCCGCGACGACCACGGCAGCGACGTTGGCGTGCGCGTCATCGATGCCTCCCCCGCCTATATCCAGACCTACGCCGACGGCGTCCCTACCGACAATCTGCTCTGGCTCCCACGGGTACTGAGGGCCAAGCGGTTCCAGACTGGAGAGTAGGAGCTCATGGCGAAGAAGATGAGGCTCAGCTGGTTCTTGGTCAAGCCAGGGCTGGAGGATGATGTCACGGCCGTCATCGAACATCCGAGCGGCGGCAAGCTGCAGAGTTTCAAAATCTCGGCACTGAACCCGGACCGAGACTCCCTCTATGTGAAGCCTTCGCATGCCTCCGGATCCGGGATGTTTCGGGAGAACTTGCACTTCGGTGTATTAACCGGTGTATTTGGTGGTAATCTGATCTCATGATCAAGGAGCCGCCGTGCCTGTCCTGACCCCGCCAGCCGCTGAGCAACTCGACCACGATGCATCCACCCTGCCCGTCGCCGAGATCGCTGGCTACCTGCAGGACGCACTTGGGCAGCGGATCGCCGCGCATCTCATCGGCTCACGGGACGCCAAGCAGATCGGCCGCTATCGGAAGGCGGACGGCCCGACGCCCAACCCGACCACCGATCTACGCCTGCGGGAGGGCTACAAGATCGTCCGCATGATCGTCGAGAGCTTCGACGAGAAGACCGCGCGTGCCTGGCTCTTCGGCACCAACACGCGCCTCGACGACGCGGCCCCGATCGACGTGCTTCGCCGGGCCACGGAGCCGACACAGTTCGCCGAGGTCAGGGCCGCCGCCAGGCAGCTTGTTAGCTTCGAGGGGTGAGCGGGGGAGAGGTTTGGCGGGTCGGGCATCGCTCCGATCCATTGGCGTACACGCCTCACGAGCTCTGTTCCTGGAACCACCGCTTCGATGACAAGGGTCGCCGGTTCCGCACCGTTTACTGCGCGGAGCATCCGGAGACCTCACTGCGCGAGGTGCTCGCCGACCTTCGTCCCAACCTTGCAGCCCGGGAAGCCTTCGCCGATGCCTTCGGCGCGGAGGCCCTGGCCGACCTGCCGGCGGCACCGGTGACCGCAGGATGGCGCGAGGAGCACCTGTTGGTCTCCGCGCGGATAGTGCTCGATGGCGACCTGGCGGATCTCACTCAGCCGGAGGTCCGCGCCGAGTTGGAGGATCGGCACGCGGCCTTGCTCCTCGATCATGGCCTCGAGCATCTGGACCTCCACGAGATCACCGCGCGGCGTCGGGTGGTCACGCAGTCGATCGCCGCCGATCTCTTCGACCGCGGGGCGGCCGCCGTGCGGTTCCCGTCCCGACTCGACGGACTGCCGGCCCTGGCCCTCTTCGAGGGACGCGCGGAGCTCGAGCCGGCAGGTGAGCCGATCGCCCTCACCGACCCCGCCCCGGAGCCACTGCTGGTCGTCTCCAGCGAGTGGGGCTTGGCGTTGGAGCCCACCGGAGACCGATGACTCGGCAGCAGTTGCGTCGCTCTTCCCTTCTCTGCCTCCTCGGCGGCGAGACGCGGTCGAGCTCCTCGTCGCGCAGCCGGTAGCTGTCGCCGGGTAGGAACACAGGTAGGAACAGAACGGGCCACCTAGAGGGCAGTTCGGTCCATTAGTGTCCACACCAGAAAGACTAGATTTGCAGGTATTTCGCTCTGCAGAGCCGACGGCGGGAATGCAGAGCGTGGCTCTACGAAACCGAAGGTCACTGGTTCGAATCCAGTCGGGCGCATCTTGTTCTGGCCACTCGTATAGCCAGATCCGGCTCTGCGCCTAGTTTTTCGCACCTTGCCCGCCCGTCGCGCGACGAGGTCAGGTGGGGTCAGGAAAAGTCAGAAAAGGGCACGTTCCGGACGGTTTCGGTCCCTTTTAGGTCTGGACGTTGCCAGCTCCAACCAGCGTCACACGCGGCCCGTCATGCCGAGTCGAAGCAGCGGCCCGTGATCGTCGACCCCGCCGAGAGATGGAGCTGGACCCCGCCTCTGCCGCCTTCCTGGCCTCCGAGGACGCCGACAAGTCCACCCGGGTGAACGTCGAGACCCTCAAGGAGTTCTCCGTCCGGACCCCCGAGGGCAAGGGGCAACGGAGCCCCAGTGGCTTCCGCCGACTGCCATCTCGGTAGGCGGATCGAGCGCCTATGAAGCGCACGTCGATACCGACTCCCGCAGCGACGCCGTGGCCGTCTGGCAGCGCCGCCTGACGGGTGGGACCACCTAGTCACGGATGTAGATGCCGGCGGTCACGGTCTCCGACTCATCCTCTCCGCGAATCCTCGATGGACGCTCCGGCTCTGGGCCCACGGAGCCTGCTGACCAGTTGGCAGTCGTGAGCTTGGCGCGCCCTGACCTCGTCGAGCTCCGGATCAGCGCAGCGCGCCGTCTCCCCAGGGGACGAAGGGTTGGGTCTGCTCGCCCTGGAAGCTCTCGTGGAGGTGGTCGGTGAGGTGCCAGGTGGCGACCAGGCGGCCGAAGCCGACGGCGGCGGCGCAGAACATGCCGAGCTCGACTATCTCGCCCTCGGAGAAGTGGGCGCGGAGGTTGTCGAAGACTTCGTCGTCGATCGAGAGGTGGTCGGTCGCCATCAGGTCGGCGTAGCGGAGGGCGGCTTTCTCGGCGTCGGTGAGGTCGGGGGCGTCTTCCGGCCGCTCGAGGGAGCAGACCGTGTCCTGGGAGACAAGGTCGGGCTGGTAGCGGACCGACATGCAGCTCCGACACTGGTTCCAGTAGGCGATGCGGAGGCGGACCAACTCGATCAGGCGGGGGGAGAGGGTGCCGCTTGCCTGCTCGCCGAAGGAGCCCATCAGGGCCCAGAGGGCTTCCCGCGACTCGGGCCGGTGGGCGTAGATGGCGACGGTCTGTAGTTCGAGTCGGCCCTGGGCGTCGGCCTGCTCGAGAGCGGTCTGGTCGAGCTGCTCGGCGGCGTGTATGCGCGACATTGAATCCCCCTTCGTCGGTGAGTTCCGTTTACAAGCTCAGTCGGCGTCCTCGGCCTCGTTCACGCCGCAGCGCCTCGCCGGGTGCGCCGGAGGGCGAGCAGGTCGCGCAGCAGCCAGTCGACTTGCTCGAGCTCGTCGTAGAGGACTTCCTCGTCGGTCAGCACCGTGATCGAGCGGGAGGGGTCGACCAGCGAGCCGATCGCCTCGAACCCCGCCGCGCAGGCGGGGTCGGCCGCGGCCGCGGCCAGCGCGGCACCGTCGCGAAAGCCGACCTCGACGACGCCGTCGAAATCGGGGAATCGGTCGCGATCCCGGTCGTCCGCCACCGCGACCGGATACCTCGTCCGGTCGGTGACCCGGCTCTCGATGTACGCCGAGGCGCGGTCGAGCAAGGGGGCGACGGCGTCGGAGGCGATCAGCTGCCCCCAGGCCCGCCAGAAATCGTCCCGGCTGCCATCGCGGCGGAGCAGGAACGTGATCAGCTTCAGCCCGGTCGGCTCGCGTTCCCGGCGCACCTCCTCGTGGGCGACGACCGTGAAGTGCTCGACCGTGCGGGCGAACGTCTCGCGCTCGTCCTCGCGCACCGGTCCGTGTCCGGGCTCGTCCCGCATCTCCTCGACCGCCGCCTCGCTGCGGTACTGGCAGACGCCGACGCCGCCGTAGCGACCGTCGTCGGCCGGTCCCGGGACCAGCCCGGCGACCTCCTCCGGCAGGGGGAGGGCGAGGTCCTGCTCGTAGCGCCACAGGTGCCGCCACAGCGGCAGGCTCCGGACCACCTCGCCGTGCTCACGCCAGCGCGCCGGCCACTCGGCCGCGGGAACGGCCGGGTTCGGCTCGGCCAGGTAGACGATCTTAGGGCCCATCGGGAGCTCCGACCGCGGCCGCGCCGACCGCGGTCGCACCGGCGATCAGGCCGAAGGTGAGGGCCGGGCCGAGCGTGCTGCCGCCGCCCCAGTACGCCTCCCCGGTCGGCGAGGAGATGCAGTTCCCCGCCCCGAACAGCCCCGCGATCGGCTCGCCGCCAGGGCGCAGGACACGCCCGTCGGGATCGATCCGCGGACCGCCCTTGGTGTCCATCGTCCCGGCCCCGATGATGATCGCGTAGTACGGGCCCTCGGCCGAGAGCGGGAACATCGTCGGGTTGGCGTCGTTGCCGGCCCGGGCCGGGGGATTGAAGTTGATGTCGCTGATGCTCTTGCCCCGCCCGAAGTCCTCGTCGACCCCGCTCGCGGCGAAGCCGTTGAAGCGCTCGACCGTTCGTCCCAGCTCGGCGGCGAAATCGGCGTCGATACGAACGCCGTCGGCGTCCTCGCCGAGTGCCTCGAGGCGCCGGTCGAGTTGGATCGCCAGGTCCTCCAGCGTCTCGCCGACGATGACGTGGTCGGTCGGCTCGCCGGGGTAGGGCACCGGCATCCGCGACGGCCACTCGAGGGTGCTCTCCGCGACCGCGGAGTCATAGATCATGAAGAGCAGGCGGTTGGGGAGCTCGCCGTTCTCGTCGACGTCGAAGTGGACCTTGGTGCGCTCGTTGTACATCAGCTTCTCGTTCACGACCCGCCGCCCCAGTCGGTTGACCATGAGGGCGCTGTCGCCGAACTGGAAGCCGATGAAATCGTCCGGGCAGGGATCGTCCAGCAGCGGCTCGAGGGCGAGCTCGCCCCACCAGGCCTCGGCCATGTTGCCGAGCTCGGCGCCGAGCTCGCGAGCGATCTCGACGAAGGTCCCCTGGTTAGTCATCACCGCGGCGCTGCCGACGATCGGCCCGCGCAGGTACTCGGCGGCGAGCTCGTCGTTGTGGCTGAAGCCGCCGGTGGCGAAGACGACGCCGTGGCGGCCCCCGATCTCGACCGTCCCGTCGGGCCCCTCGGCGATCACGCCGACGACGGCATCGTCGGCCTTGAGGACGTCGACGACCCGGTGGCGGAGCCGGATCTCGGTGCCGCGCGCGCGGGCCGCTTCGGCCAGCTGGCGCACCAGCTCGGCGCCGTCGCCCTGCTTGCCGCCCTGCCGTCGCATCGCCGCGGCGGAGGGATTCGAGGACGCGGCATCCGGTTCGATCAGCCGCTGCGGGGCGAGGATCCGACCGTAGGGTCGCCGGTCCCAGTCGGTCACGTGCCAGGGCCCGAGGCCCTCGAGCTCGGGCTTGAAGGGCGCCATCTCCATCGACTGGAGGTCGCCCCGCTCGCGCATCGTGTCGATCGCCCGCGGGGCCGCCTCGTAGTAGCGGTCGATCAGGTCGAAGTCGCGGCGCTCGAGCCCGAGCCACTCGTCCTCGGGGTCGAATCGGCCGGGGAACGCGAGGACCGCCATGTGGCGGAGCGCGTCGGCCTTCGGGTCCTCCTTGCCCTTCTCGCGCAGCAGGAAGTTGTTGGGGATCCAGTAGCCGCCCGAGGACTTCGCCGTCGTCCCGCCGAGCTCCTCGGCGACCTCCAGCACGACCACCGAAGCGCCCGCCGCCGAGGCCGAGGCCGCCGCCGCCAGGCCCGCGGCGCCGCCTCCGACGACCACGAGGTCGAAACCGTCGGGTGATTGTCCGGCGCTTGCGCTCATCTCATCTCCATCTCTCTGGGTTGGCCAGGTCGTTCACAGCTTGCTTCCGCACCGCAGTCCTTCGAAAAAGGCGTCGTCGGCGGCCCGCGGGGCGAGCGAGTCGCCGATCACGACCGTGGGGATCCCCGACGGCCGCAGGTCCGCCGCCAACCTCGCGTCCGCGGCGCGGCGGGAGAAGACGACGAAGGTCGTCTCGCGGGGCAGCGGGATCGACCCCGAGGGCGCCTCGATCCGGCAGCCGCCGTCGGCGTCGCGTGCCAGGGTCGCCTCGGCCCGCATGCGGACCCCGCTCTCGACCAGCCGCGGGTATACCCACGGCAGCTCCGCCGTCGCGGTCGCCACGAGGCGATCGCCGAGCATCGGCCGGCGGGTCAGCAGTTCGACTTCGCGGCCGGTGCCGGCGAGCAGCTCGGCGATCCCAAGTGAGGTGTACTCGCCGCTGTCGTCGACGATGACGACCCTGGCCGCGCAGGCATCGGGCCGGAGGATGGCGGTGCTCGGATCGATCGCGTGGGTGCCCTCGAAGCTGGCAGGGTCCGTGCCCTCGGGTCCCTCGGCAGCCGCCTCCCAACGCGCTCCGGTGGCGACGACGGCGACGTCGGGGCGGGCGGCGGCGACGAGGTCGGGAGTCGCCCGGGTGCTCAGCCGGACTTCGACGCCGAGGCGCTCCAGCGACGCCTCGAGATCGTCGATCGCATCGCGCCAGCGGGCCCGGCGCGGCAGTCGCGCGGCGAGCGCCAGCTGTCCGCCGAGGTGGTCGGCGCCCTCCAGGAGGGTGACCTGGTGACCGCGGCCGGCGGCGCTCTCGGCCGCCTTCATCCCCGCCGGCCCACCGCCGACGACGAGGACCGTGCGGCCGCCATCGGCCGGGTCGCCGGCGGCGGCGAGTTCCCACTCGCGCCCGGCTTCCGGGTTGACGGTGCAGGTGGCCATCGCGCCGCTCAGGGCGCGCGCCCAGCAGCCTTGATTGGCGCCGACGCAGCGGCGGATCTCGCCGGCCCGGCCGGACCGGGCCTTCGACACCAGCTCGGGGTCGGCCAGGTGCGCCCGCACCATCCCGACCGCGTCGGCGATCCCGTCGGCGACGATCGCGGCGGCGCGCCCGAGGTCACGGACGGTTCCGGCCAGCAGGACCGGCACCGTGTCGCGACAGACCCGACGGGCGAGCCGGGCGTGCTCGGAGAACGGCGCGTCGGCCTGGCTCGACATCGGCGGGACGAGCTGGTGCAGGGACCCGTAGTTGCCGCCGCTGACGTTGACGAAGTCGAACAGCTCCTCGGCGTCGATCAAGGCCAGCCACTCGCCGGCGTCCTCGAGCGTGAGGCCGCCAGGGTCACCGGGGCCGTCGAGGCCGATCCTCAGCCCGACCGGGAAATCGGGACCGCAGGACCGCCGCACCGCGCGACCGACCTCGAGCGCGAACCGACAGCGGTTCGCGACGCTCCCCCCGTACTCGTCCTCGCGCAGGTTGGTCAGCGGGGAGAGGAACTGCTGGATCAGGTACCCGTGCGCGCCGTGGATCTCGACCCCGTCGGCGCCCGAATCGCGAACCAGCCGCGCGGCCCGCGCGAACGCGTCGACCACCATCTCGATGTCGCCGGCGTCCATCTCTTTCGGGACCGTGCCGAAGATCGGCGAGGGCACCGGCGAGGGGGCCAGCACCGGCTGCCAGTCGAGTCCCGTCCTGCCGGTACCCTGCGCACCGACGTGGTAGAGCTGGACGAAGAGGTGGCTGCCGTGGGCCTGCACGGATTCGCTCAGTCGCCGGTAGGTCTGGACCGACGATTCGCTCCAGCCCTCGATCAGCCCGTCCATCACCAGCGTCGTCGGGTGGACCGGAACCGCACCGGTGATCAGGAGTGAGGCCCCGCCACGGGCGCGGGCACCGAGGTAGTCCGCATACCGAATCTCATCCAGATTCATACCGTGAGCCGGGACGAAGATACGATTGCGAAGTTCCAGCTCACCGACGGTGAGGCTTTGCCACAGAGTGTCAAGCCGATCGGTCACTCTACGCATAATATATTGTAGCCAATTATGATTTGGTGCATAATCCACGGACTGCTCCCTCGCCGATGACCGACTCCTCGCCAGCCCCCTCGGATCTACTGCCGCGCACTCGTGCCGAGGCGGTCGCCGACGAGCTCCGCCGTCTGATCAAGTCGGGCGAGCTGAAACCGGGGACGCGCCTCCACCAGGCCGAGATCGCCGGCCGGATCGGCGTCAGCACGACGCCGGTGCGGGAGGCGTTCATGCGACTCGCGCGCGAGGGTCTGATCCGTCAGGACCCGCACCGCGGGGTCATGGTCTTCCTGCCCTCGCTCGCCGAGCTGAACGAAAACTACGAGATCCGGATCGCCCTCGAGCAGCTCGCCACCCGGCTCGCGGCGACGAAGCTGACCGACGAGGACCTCGCCACCCTCGACCAACTGGTCCGCGAGATGAGGGAGACCGACGACCCTCATCACTACCTCGAGTTGAACAGCGCCTTCCACGCCCGCATCTACGCCGCCGCCGACCGGCCGCGCCTGGCGGAGCTGATCGAGAACTTCCGCGACACCGCCGCCGCCTACATCAGCCTGCTCGAAAACGAGGACGACCCGGCCTACGCCAAACAGGTCCAGAAAGAGCACGAGCGGATCGCCGCCGCACTGCGGTCGCGCAAAGCCGCCGCGGCGGCGAAAGCGATGGGCGAGCATCTCGGCAACAGCGCCAAACACATTGCGCGCAGCGTCGAAAAGTCGGGGCGCGACGGCTCCGTCAACTCCTAGCGCGCCCGAGTTCCCTCCGCCTTCTTCGCCGCACCCGACCCGTAAGGGGTGGGGACGCCCGTGCTCGTCCTTCCAACTTACGATATAGTACATTATCCGCAATCTGGGTTGGAGGGAACCGCATGGCGATCGATCCGAATTCCTACGACTTCCTCGTCGTCTCAATCGTCGACCGGATCGCCTTCGTGGCGATGGGTCGCCCCGATCAGATGGGGGCCTGCGACGAAGACGGGCACCGCGAGTTCGCCCGCATCCTCAGGGACGTCGCCGCCGACGACGGTGTCGACGTGGCGGTCGTCCACGGCACCGGCTCCTCCTTCTCGGTCGGCGCCGAGTACGAGTGGATGGAGGAAGTCACGCGTGCGGACGAGCTGCAGGACGATCTCCAGATCCAGGTCCGGGAGCTGGTCCGGGCGCACGTTGCGCTCGACAAGCCCGTCGTCTCCGCGATCAACGGGCCGGCGACCGGCTCGGGCCTGATGTTGGCGCTGCTCTCCGACTGGGTCATCGCCGAGGAGGGGGTGAAGCTGGCCGACGGACACATCCGGGCGGCGCTCGCCGCCGGTGACGGAGGGGTGCTGGTCTGGCCGCTCGCCGTCGGACTCACCCGCGCCAAGCGGTACCTGATGACCGGCGACTGGATCGACGCGGTCGAGGCCGAGCGGATCGGCCTGCTCACCGAGGTGGTCCCCGCCGGCACCTCGCTCGACCGCGCCACCGAGGTCGCGGGGCGCTTCGCGGCGATGCCGCGACAGGCGGTCCGGGCGACGAAGTCCGCCCTCAACCATTGGCTCGAGGCCGGGCTCGGCAACGGGTTCGAGTACTCAGTCGCCCAGGAGATGCAGTCCTTCTCGCGCGAAGGCGAGGCCGTCCGCGAGGCGGTCGACGACATCCGGTCGCGGCGGCGGCCGGCGTGGTGGTAGGGACCAGTAGATGACCGCCGACTCCTTCCCGCCGGCGACGCTCGAGTTCGGCGACGGCGACGAGGAGCTTCGCGGCAGGCTCCGCGCCTGGCTCGCCGAGAATGATCCGGGGCAGCCGCCGCCGGAGTACGCGGCGCGGATCGAGGCGCTGACCGCCTGGCAGGCCGCGCTCGCCAAGGCGGGGTTCGTCGGCTTGGCGTGGCCGCGGGAGTACGGGGGAGGGGGCCTCGACGTGTCGGCGGAGGCGGTGCTCGCCCAGGAGTTGGCCGGCACCGACATGGGCGAGCTGATCAACCGGATCGCCGTCTACATGGTCGGACCGACGCTGATGGAGCTCGGCAGCGAGAGCCAGCGGCAGGAGTTTCTGCCCGGGATGCTGGACGCGAGCGAGCTCTGGTGTCAGGGCTTCTCCGAGCCCGAAGCCGGCTCGGACCTCGCCGCGATCCGCACGTCGGCGCGCCGGGAGGGAGACGAACTCGTGCTGAACGGGCACAAGATCTGGACCAGCCGCGGTGGGATCGCCGATTGGTGTGCGGCGCTGGTGCGCACCGATCCCGACGGCGAGCGCCACCGGGGCCTCTCGATGGCGATCGTCGACATGAGCTCGACCGGGGTCGAGGTCGCGCCGCTTCCCCAGCTCCTCGGCGAGCCGCACTTCAGCGAAGTCTTCTTCGACGACGTCCGGGTCCCGGTCGACCGGCTGATCGGTGGCCTCGGCGGCGGCTGGAAAGCGGCGATGTCGATGCTCTCCTTCGAGCGGGGCCCGTTGATGTTCGAGCGCAGCATCCGCCTGCGGCGCCGCTTCGACGAGCTCGTCGAGCAGCTGCGGGAGGAGGGCGGCGACGGCGATCGCCCGTTCGCGACGGTCGGCGCGGTGGCGGCGGACCTCGCCGTGCTCGAGGCCCAGGCCCATCGGACGCTCGCCTCCCAGCGCCTCGGCACGTTGCGGGCCGGCGCCACCTCGGTCGACAAGCTGCTGCTGTCCAAGACCTATCAACACCTCTTCGCCGCCGCCACCGACCTGCTCGGCCAGGCGGTGGCGCTGACCCAGAACGAGTGGACGCACGATCTCCTCGAGTCGCGCGGCACCAGCATCTACGGCGGCACCTCGGAGATCCAGCTGAACATCGTCGCCAAGCAGCTGCTCGGCGAGCGCTCCGGCGCGGCGGTGGGGTCCGGCTCCGACGTCGCCCGATCCGCGGACGAGGTGATGACGGCGCTGCTGCCGATCGACCGCCTCCTCGCCGCCGCGGCGGCGGACCAGGCCCTCGACGCCGACCTGCAGAAGAGCCTGATCGACTTCGGCTGGAACGGCGTCGCGGTGACCGAAGCGGCCGGTGGCCTAGGGCTCGATCCGCGCACGCGGGCGGCGCTGGCGGCTCTCGCCGGGGCCCGCCTGATGCCCGCCTCGATGCGGGGTGAGGCCTTCCTGCTCGCGCCGTTGCTGGCGGGGCTCGCCGACGCCGGCGACGCGGATGCCGGGGCCGAGCTCGAGGCCCTGATCGCCGGCGAGCAGCGCGGCGGGGGCATCGCGACGATCGCCCCGGGGGAGCCGCTGATCCTCCCCCTGGGCCCGGGCGCCTCCCGCCTGGCCTGCCTCGACGGCTCGCTCGCCAGGCTGATCGACCTCGAGGGCGCCGAGGTCGAGCCGGTGCTCGCCCTCCATGCCGGCCAGGGCTATGCCCGGGTCGGCTTCGACGCCGAGCCGGCGACGGGACGGACGCTGAGCGGGCCGCCCGTCGATGCCCTGCGCCGCGACTGGCTGGTCGCGACGCTGGCGGAGGCCTACGGGGCCGGCAGGCGGGCCCTCGACCTGGCGATCGCCTATGCCGGGGAGCGGCGTCAGTTCGGCCGCCCGATCGGTGACTTCCAGGCGGTCGAGCACCTGCTCGCGCGCGCCACGGTGGGCCTGGAGGGGGCGAGTGCGACGATCGGCGGCCTCCTCGACGGCGATGCCCGCGACCTGCCGGTCACGCAGAGCGCCGCCGCGCACTCGGTCCCGGCCGCCGCTCGCCAGGCCTGCGAGACCGCGATCCAGGTCCACGGCGGCATGGGCTTCACCTGGGAGCTCGGCCTGCACCTCTACTACCGGCGGGTCCTCGCGATCCAATCCGAGCTCGGCGGCGATGCCTTCACCGCCCGGGTGGCGGGCGAACGCTGCTTCGAGCGAGGCCGCGATGAGTGACGCGGCGGCCCCGGTGCTGGTCGAGGACCGCGGCCCGGTCCGGTGGTTGATCCTGAACCGGCCGGAGGCCCGCAACGCGCAGAGCATCGCGATGCTCGAGGCCTTGGCCGACGCCCTGGTCGCGACCGCCGCCGACCGTTCGGTGCGGGCCGTCGTCCTCGCCGGCAACGGGCCGTCCTTCTCGGCCGGGCACGATCTGAAGGAAGCCGTCTCCAACCCGACCTACCGCGAGAACATCGGCTCGGTCGAGGGTCGGTTGTGGCAGGAGCTCGACTACTTCGTCAGGCCGGTCGACCTCCTTCGCGACCTGCGGGTGCCGACGATCTGCCGGGTTCAGGGCCACTGCATCGCGGCCGCGATCATGCTCGCCGCTGCTGCCGACCTCGTGATCGCCGCCGACGACGCCCTCTTCTACTCCGCGGTGACCCGGGACATGGCTGCCGACGACGTCGAGGTGCCGGCCCTCGCCTGGGCGGTCGGGGAGCGCCGCGCCAGGCAGCTCCTGTGGACCAGCGAGCGCTTCGGGGCCGAGCAGGCGGAGCGCTTCGGGCTGGTGAACTGGGTGGTCCCTCGCGCCGAGCTCGATGCGAAGGTCGAGGAGGTGGTCGCCCAAGTGCTCGAAGTCCCGTCGCAGACGTTGGCGCTGTCGAAGATGAGCCTGCGCTTCATGGAAGACCGCCGCGGTCGCTCCGACTCTGCCGCCTTCCACTTCCTCTCACACCAGATCAGTCACAACACCACCGACGCGAAGAGCCTCCTGCAGCAGCGGTTCGACGCGGCGGGAATCGAAGACGGCCGAAGTCAAGGAGGAGACCGATGACCACCACCGACGCCGAGACCATTTCCCCGGACATGCCGGAGACGCGGGTATCCCTCGACGCGTTCCGACGCGCCGCCGGGCTGGACGGCGAGGAGACCCAACTCGGGCGGGTCTTCGCCGAGCCCCCGGGGGGTTGGAGCGAGGAGGCGGACGTCGTGGTCGTCGGCAGCGGCGCCGCGGCCTACGCGGCGGCGTGTGCCGCGGCCGACGCCGGCGGCGAGGTGATCGTCGCCGAGAAGGGGGCGGTGTACGGCGGCACCTCGATCATGTCCGGCGGCGTCCTCCACGTCTTCGCCAACCCGCGGATGCGCGACGGCGGCGTCGACGATCCGCGCGAGGACGCGCTCCGCTATCTCGCGCGCTGTTGCTACCCCTCGCTGTATCGGAGCGAGGCCCCCCGTTTCGGCGTCGGCCCGGCCGAGTTCGAGCTGCTCGAGACCTACTACGACCGCGGCGTCGGCGTGCTCGACTCCCTGCGTGAGATGGGCGCGGTCGACGTCCGCGCGCCCTTCGTCGGCTGGGACGGAACCGAGGCCCCCGACTACCTCGCCCACTACCCCGAGAACGCGGTCCCGCGCGGCCGCGGGCTGTCGGCGGTGAAAGAGGACGGCACGGCCGGCACCGGGAAGGACCTCGTCCTGCAGATGAAGGCGTTCGCCGACGCGAAGGGCGCCCGCCTCCTCCTCCGCCACCGGGCGGTAGGTCTGGTGATGGCGGAGCCGGGACGGGTCGACGGGCTCGTCTGCCGGACGCCGGAAGGGCTGGTCTCCCTGCGGGCCCGGTCCGGTGTCGTCTTCGGGACCGGCGGGATCACCCACTCGGCCCAGCTGCGGACCCGGTTCCTGCGCGGCCCGGTCGCCGGCGGCGCCGGCTGCGCCACCAACACCGGCGACCTGATCGCGATCGCCGAGGCGGCGGGCGCCGAGTTCGGCCTCGTCAGCTCCGGCTTCTGGAACCAGCAGGTCGCCGACTTCGCCGACGATCTCGCCCCGACCAACCTGAACGTCTGGTACGTGCCGGGCGACGGCGTGGTGGTCGTGAACCGGTTCGGCAGGCGGGTGGTGAACGAGAAGGCCGACTACCACAACCGCGGGCGCGCCCATCACGTGTGGCAGGGCGACGAGTATCCGAACCAGATCCTCTTCATGGTCTATGACGAGCGCACCGCCGAGCGGTTCGCGGGCGCCTTCCCGGTCCCGCCGACCGGGACCGCGGGCGCGCACGTCGTCCACGGCGCGACGCCGGCGGAGCTCCAGGCCGGGCTCGAACGACACCTGCGCAAGCTCGGGCGGAGTCCGGCGCTTCCGGTTCCCGACGTGAAGCTCGACGAGGCGTTCGCCGCGGAACTGGAGGCGACGATCGAGCGGTTCAACGGCTTCGCCCGCAGCGGCGACGACGCCGACTTCGGGCGGGGCGACCATCCGATCGATCGCTGGGCTCACGGCCCGCCGGCGGCCGACAACGATCTCCCCAACGCGACGATGTATCCGCTCAGCACCGAGGGCCCGTACAGCGCGATCGTGCTCGTCGGCTCCGCCTTCGAGGCGAAGGCCGGGCCGCGGATCAATTCGGCGGCCCAGGTGATGGCGCCGAGTGGCGACCCGATCGCCGGCCTCTACGGAGCGGGGAACTGCATCGCCGGGGTGCTCGGCGAGAGCTACACGGGCGGCGGAGCGTCGCTCGGTCCCGCGGTCGTCTTCGGCTTCATCGCCGGACGCCACGCCGTCGAGGAGGGGAGCCGATGACCGTCGCACCCGTCCCCGGACGTCTCCCGGCGGCCAGGCTCTCCGGCGCCCGGCCCGACGGTCCCTTGGTGATCGCCCTGCACGGCGAGGGCACCGACATCCACGACCTGACCGATCTCGCGCTCGAGCTGGTGCCGGCCCGTGAGGTGATCGCGCCGGTGGGCTGTTGGGGCACCTACGTCGGGGCGATGGACCTCTCGAACTACACCTGGTTCCACGAAGTGCCGGGCGTCGCCGACCCCGAGCCGGTCAGCTTCGGGCGCAGCCTGCTCGACGTCGAGCAGCTGATCCACTCGCTGGGGGCGGCCGCCGACTCACCGCGACCGGTCCTGATCGGCATCGGTCAGGGCGCGACCGTGGCCCTGGCGAGCGCCGCCGTGGTCCCCGAGGCCCTGGCCGCGGTGGTCGCCATCGGCGGCCGGCCCGTCACCCTGCCCGCCGGCGCGATCTCCTTGCCGGCGGGGGTCCCGGTCCCGCCGCGGCTCTGGCTGGCCGAGCCGGCCGAAGGCGAGCGGGCCGAAGCGGTTGGCGGGTTCGGGTCGGAGCCCTCCGACCCCTCGCTCTCGGTCCTGTCGATGCCCGCCGAGGGCCCCTTCGCGGCCTCGACCAAGGCGCAGCTGAAGGAATGGGTCGCCGAGCAACTTGCCTAGCAAGGATGGATAGTATATAAAATCACTGCCGTGGGAGAGGACGACCGCAAAGGATTCGGCGCCGCCTGGCTCGGCCGCGCGCGGCAGTCGAAAACGCGGAACGCGATCGTCGCCGGGCTGCTGGCGATCGTCGCCTTCCTCCTCCTGACTACCGACACCCAGGCGCTCCAGTCGGTCATCCTCGGCGCCGGCAGCGGCTCGTTGATCGCCGCGCTCGCCCTGGGCGTCGTCGTCACCTACCGGGGCTCCGGCGTCGTCAACATCGCGACCGGCGCGATCGCGATGTACGCGAGCTACATCTTCAACCTGCTGAACAAGAGCGGCGAACTCCTGGTCATCGGGTGGGGCGTGCCGATCGGCGGGCCGCTGCCGCTGATTCCGGCCCTGCTGGCGACGATCGCGATGGGCGCCCTGTGGGGCGCCGCCTTCTACCTGCTGATCTTCGCGCCGCTGCGATCGGCCTCGCCGATCGCGAAGCTGGTCGCCTCGGTCGGCCTGCTGTTGGTCCTCCAGTCCCTGATCGTGCTGGCCTACAGCAGCCGGCCGGTGTCGGTGAGCGCCAAGCTCAGCACCGAATCGATCAAATTGCCGTCCAACCTGATCGTCCCGGTCAACCAGGTGATCCTCACCGGGACGGTCCTCCTGGTCGCCGCGGCGCTGTGGGCGATCTACCGCTTCACCCGCTTCGGCCTCGCCACCCGGGCCGCCGCCGAGGACGAGCGGAACCTGACCTTGATCGGCCACTCGCCGACCCTCGTCAGCGGTGGCAATTGGGTGTTCGCGGCGATGGTCGTCGCGATGTTCGCTGCGCTGACGGCGCCGATCAACGGCACCGTCGACCCGAACACGATCACGCTGATGGTGGTCCCGGCCCTCGCCGCGGCGATGATCGGCGGCTTCACCTCGTTCGGCTACGCCGCACTCGGTGGCCTCGCGATCGGGATGCTGGAGGCGCTGATCCAGTACCTGGAAACCAAGTCCTGGTTCCCCACCGCGGGCGGGGCCCCGCTTCCCGGCGTCCGCGAGTCGGTCCCCTTCGTGATCATCCTGGTCTCGCTGTTGGTCAAACGCCGCGGCCTCACCGGCCGCGGGTCGCTCGGCAGCGTGCGCCTGCCGTTCGCCCCGCAGCCGTCGCGCGTGCTGCCGAAGCTCGCCATCGGCCTGGTCCTCGCCGTGGTCGGGTTCCTGGTGCTGGATTCGGCCTGGCGGCTGGCCGAGATCAACACCTTGGTCGGCGTCGCGATCTGCCTCTCCTTCGTCATCCTCACCGGTTTCGTCGGCCAGGTATCGCTGGCGCAGATGGCGGTCGCCGGCTTCGCCGGGTTCACCCTCGCCAAGCTCTCGGGAGGCATCGGTCTGGGGTTCCCGATCGCGCCCCTGCTGGGAGCGCTCGGTGCGACCGCGATCGGGGTCCTGATCGCGATCCCGGCCCTCCGCGTGCGTGGCGTGCAGCTGGCGATCGTCACCCTTGCGGCGGCGTTGGCGATCCAGACCCTCGTCTTCCAGAACCCGGTCTGGTCGGGAGGGATCAACGGAGCCCACGTTCCCTCGCCGCAGTTCCTCGGACTTCATTTCGGCCCCACCGACCCGACCAGCTTCGGCGATGGCGACATCCCCAACCCGTGGTTCGGCGTCTTCTGCGCGATCGTCGTGGTCGGCCTTGGTGGGCTCACCTCGATGTTGCGTGGCTCCGCCTGGGGGAGACGCATGCTCGCCGTGCGGGCGAACGAGCGCGCCGCTGCCGCGTCGGGAGTCTCGGTCAAACAGACGAAGATCGTCGCCTTCGCGGTCTCGGCGTTCGTGGCCGGGATCGCGGGCACGCTCTCCGGATATCGGTTCGGGTCCGTGACCCCCGACTACTTCGGCGTGTTCGCCTCGCTGACGTTCCTCGCCTTCGCCTACATGGGCGGCATCTCGAGCGTCACCGGGGCGGTGATCGGCGGCCTCCTCGTCACCAACGGCCTCGTCTTCACCGCGCTTGACCGCTGGGCCGGCCTCTCGCCGAACTACGCCCCCTTGATCGGCGGGCTCGGGCTGATCCTGACCGTGGTGACCAACCCGGACGGCATCGCCGGCACCTGGCGCGGGATCGCCCAGCGGACGCGCACCCGGCGCGAATCGTCCGGGTCGGCGGGGACGCCCGGGCCGCTGCGCCTGTCGCCGGCGCGCCGGCTGCGGCGATCCGCGGCCGCCGGGGAGGACAGTTGACCGCCCTCCTCGACGCGCAGGGGATGACCGTCTCCTACGGCGGCGTGCACGCCAACGCCGACATCGACCTGGCCGTCGGCGCGGGCGAGTTCGTCGGCCTGATCGGCGCCAACGGCGCCGGCAAGACCACCTTCATCGATGCGATCACCGGCTTCACCTCGATCGACGCCGGCCACGTCCACTTCGACGGCGAGGACATTTCCTCGCTCTCGCCCGCGGCGCGCGCCCGACGCGGGCTGGTGCGAACCTTTCAGTCGCTCGAGCTCTTCGACGATCTGACCGTGCGCGACAACCTGCGGGTCGCCTGCGAGCGACCCCGCTGGGCGCGCGGCGCCGGCGGCGTCGACGGCAAGGCCGCGGCCGACGAGCGGGTGGCCTGGGCGCTCGCCACCGTCGGGCTCGAGGGGTTCGCCGACAAGCGCCCGGAAGAGCTTCCCCACGGGCAGCGGAAGCTGGTCGGTGTCGCCCGCGCGCTGGCCGCCGAACCGAAGCTGGTCCTGCTCGACGAGCCCGCCGCCGGCCTCGACGCCGACGAGTCCGCCGAGTTGGCGGCGAAGCTCCAGGCGCTCCCCGCGCAGGGCATCTCGCTGCTCCTGATCGACCACGACATGAGCCTCGTGCTGTCGGTCTGCGAGCTCGTCTACGTGCTCGACTTCGGCCGGATGATCGCGACCGGCACGCCCGCCGAGATCCGCGGCAACGAGAACGTCATCACCGCCTATCTCGGCGACAGTCGCGCGGCCGAGCCGACCGAGCCGGCGGCCGCCGAGGAGCCCCCCGGATGACGGCGATCGTCGAGCTCGACGGCCTCTGGGCGGGCTACGGCGGGGTCGCCGTGCTGCGTGACGTCGACCTCTCGATCGCGGAGGGCGAAATCGTCGGCCTGCTCGGGCCCAACGGGGCGGGGAAGACGACGACCCTGCTGACGATCTCCGGGCTGGTCAAACCGCTGCGCGGCGCCGTCACCGTGATGGGGGCGCCGCCGCCGCGGCGTTTCGTCCATCGCCTCGCCCGCAGCGGGGTCGCGCACGTGACCGAGTCCCGCAACCTCTTCTACGGGCTCACCGTGTCCGAGAACCTCCGCCTCGCGCTCCGCGGGAGCAGGAAGGAGCGCCAGGAAGCCCTCGACCAGGCACTGGCGCTGTTCCCGGCCCTGGTCCCGCTCGAAAAGCGCAACACCGGCCTGCTCTCCGGGGGCGAGCAGCAGATGCTCGCGCTCGCCCGGGCGCTGGTCTCGAAACCGCGGATCCTGCTGCTCGACGAGATGAGCCTCGGTCTGGCGCCGGTCATCGTCGAACGCCTTCTGCACACCGTCCGCGACATCGCCGACCGGACCGGCTGCGCGGTGGTGCTGGTCGAGCAGCACGTCCACCTGGCGCTGCGGATCGTCGACCGCGCCTACGTCCTCTCGCAGGGTCGGATCACGGTCGAGGGGTCGGCCGAATCGCTGAACCGCAACCGCGAGGTCCTCGAGTCGAGCTACCTGGGCGAGAAATCGCTGGAGGGCAAGGCCTCCGACTGACGCTCAGACGGGCGCCTTGTAGATCGTCACCACGGCCGCCCCGCCGAGGCCGATGTTGTGCTGAAGCGCGACCCTCGCACCGTCGACCTGCCGCGCCTCGGCGCGGCCTCTGAGCTGCCAGTTGAGCTCCGCGCACTGGGCGAGGCCGGTGGCGCCGAGCGGGTGCCCCTTGGAGATCAGCCCTCCCGACGGGTTCACCACCCACTTGCCGCCGTAGTCGACGACCCCCTCGTCGATCAGCCGCCCGGCCTCGCCCTCCTCGCACAGTCCGAGCGCTTCGTAGGTGATCAGCTCGTTGGGGGCGAAGCAGTCGTGCAGCTCGATCACGTCGACGTCCTCCGGTCCGACGCCGGCCTGCTCGTAGACATCGGCGGCGGCGCGCGCCGAGAGCCCCGAACCGACGAGGCTGATCGCGCTGTCGCTGTCGAAGGTGCTCGCCATGTCGGTGACCATCGACTGGGCGGCGATCTCGACGGCCTGGGCCTGAAGCCCATGGCGCTCGACGAACTCGGCCGACGCGATCACCGCGGCCCCGGCGCCGTCGGAGGTCGGCGAGCACTGCAGCTTCGTCAGCGGCCCGTAGAAGAAGGGCGGCGCGAGGACCTCCTCGGCGGTGTAGGCGTCCTGGAACTGGGCGTAGGGATTGTTGGTGGAGTGTTGGTGGTTCTTGACCGCGACGGCGGCGAACTGCTCGAGCGTGGTCCCGTAGCGCTCCATGTGCTCGCGGCCGGCGTTGCCGAAGAGGATCAGCGCCATCGGCGCGTCGGGGGGCGAGTCGGGATACATCGCCTTCGACATCTCCAGCATCCGCCCGGCCGGCACGGTGAGGTCGGCGAAGATCGAATCGGGCAGCGAACCGCGTTTCATCCGCTCGAAGCCGAGCGCCAGCGCGCACTCGGCGAAACCGCCGGCGACCGCCTGCCGCGCGTTGAAGAGCGCGGTGGATCCGCTCGAGCAGTTGTTGTTGACGTTCTGGACCGGCAGCCCGGTCAGGCCGAGCTCATAGAGCGCCCGCTCTCCCGAGGTGGAGTCGGCGTAGACGAAGCCGACGGCGGCCTGTTCGACCGCGTCGTAGGGGACGCCCGCGTCGTCGAGCGCCGCCTGCGCCGCCATGCGCGCCATCTCGGGGTAGTCCCAGTCCCGCCGCCCGGGCTTTTCGAACTTCGTCATCCCGACTCCCACCACGTAGGCAGACCGCATGAGTCCTCGCTTTCTCTCCCTCGTGTCGGGGGAAGTTTGACAAGTTTCTGAGCGCCAGTATACAATGTGCAAAACATGGTCGGGGGAGGACGACCATGTGAATCGCGACCCGAAAGACAAGGAAAGCAACCGCCAGATGCCTGATCGCGAAGTTCCCGTCCTGATCGTCGGCGGTGGTGGATGCGGGCTGACCGCCTCGCTGCTGCTCTCCGATCTCGGTATCGAATCGCTGCTGATCGAGCGCCACCCGGGCACCTCGGTCCTCGCCAAGGCGCACATCCTCAACCCGCGGACGATGGAGATCTTCGACTCGCTCGGCATCGCCGACGAGGTGTACGCCGCCGGGGCGCCGCGCGAGAACTACTCGTCGACCCGCTGGTACACGAGCCTTGGCGGTGACGACCCCTGGGACCAGCAGCTGCTCTATCGGACCGACTCCTGGACCGGGGGAGAGCTGGCCCCCTTCTACGCCGAGCTGAGCGCGTTCCACACCGGGAACCTGCCGCAGAAGCTGCTCGAGCCGATCCTGCGTGCGCGGGCGGAAGAGCGGAGCCCCGGGAAGCTCGAGTTCAACCGCGAGCTGATCGCCCTCGAGCAGGACGACGACGGGGTCCTCGCCACGATCCGCAACCGCGACGACGACACCGAGTCCACGGTCCGCGCCCGCTACGTGATCGGCGCCGACGGCGGCAAGACGGTCGGCGAGATGCTCGGCGCCACGATGCTCGGGCCGACGCCCTTCGTCGACATGATCAGCGTCCACGTCCGCGCCGATCTCTCCGACTACATCCCCGATGACGACGCGCAGATCCGCCTCTTCATGCGCCCGACGCTGGACGGCGACTGGATCCAGGTGGGCCTCGTCGCGATGGGCCCGGACCGCTGGGACCGGCACTGCGAAGAGTGGCATTTCGCCGTCACCCTGCCCGCCGACCAGGAGGCCCCGCGGGAGGAATACGACGCAAGCCGCGGCCTCGCCGACATGCGCGAGCTGCTGAAGCTGCCCGACCTCGACGCCGAGGTCCTCAACATCACCCACTGGCTGGTCGACGCGGTGGTGGTCGATCGGCTCCAGTTCGGCCGGATCTTCCTCGCCGGCGATGCCGCCCACCGGCACGCGCCGATGGGGGGCCTGGGTCTGAACGGGGCGATCCAGGACGTCCACAACCTGGCCTGGAAGCTGGCCGCGGTGCTGAACGGACACGCCGACCCGGCGCTGCTCGACTCCTACGAACCGGAGCGGCGGCCGGTCGCCCAGCGGAACGTCGACTTCTCGACCTTCGCCTTCTTCAACCACCTCGCCGTCCGGGCCGGTTTCGGGTTGCTGCCCGGGGCGCCCCCCGAGCACAACCGCGCCGCCCTCGAAACGCTGTTCTCCGACACCGCCGACGGCGCGACCCGGCGGGCGCGATTGTTCGAGTTCTTCAACACGCTGCGGATGGAGTTCGGGTGCGCCGACATCGAGCTCGGCTACGAGTACTCGGGCAGCGAGGTCGTCGTCCCGGACGGCACCGAGGCGCCACCTCGCGATCCGATCGGGCACGTCTACCACCAGGCCGCCCGCCCCGGGCACCGGTTGCCGCACGCGTTCGTCGAGCGCGACGGAAGGGCGGTCGGCACGCACGGCCTCCTGCGCCCGGGCACCTTCCTCCTGCTCGCCGGCGCCGACGGTGACCCCTGGCTCGAGGCGGCGGCCGAGGCCGCGGCCGAGATCGACGTGCCGCTCGACGCATTCCGGGTCGGACCCGGGCTCGACCTGGAGGACGGGCGGGGAGACTGGACGGAGCTGCGCGGACACGGAGAGTCGGGCGCGGTCCTCGTCCGCCCCGACGGGCACGTCGCGATGCGCGCTCGTGACGGCGAGGCCGGCGAGGCGATGCGGACGGCGCTGAGGACGGCGCTCGGCTCCGGCGCCACCGTCGACGCGGGATCGGGGAACTGAGCGGATGCGCCTGGCGACGGTGCGCCTGGACGGCGGCACGCGGGCCGCGCGGGTCGACGGCGAGACGCTGACCCTGACCGACCACGAGGACGTCGGGGCGTTGCTCGCCACCCCCGGCTGGGAGCAGGAGCTCGCCTCCTTCAGCGGTCCGACGATGGCCCTGGCCGAGGCGGATCTGGCCCCGGTCGTGCCCCGTCCGGAGAAGATCATCGGCGTCGGCCTGAACTACCCGTCGCACGCCGAGGAGGCGCGGCTGTCGGTCCCCGACCATCCGCCTCTCTTCGCCAAGTTCTGGCGCAGCCTCATCGGTCCCAAGGACGAGATCGAACTGCCGCCGAACTCCGACGCCCCGGATTGGGAGGTGGAGCTGGCGGTGGTGATCGGCCGTCCCACCCGGCACTGCAGCGAGGCCGACGCGCGCGACGCGATCGCCGGGCTGACGGTGATCAACGACGTCTCGATGCGGGACTGGCAGATGCGGACCTCGGAGTTCCTCCAGGGCAAGACCTTCGAGCGGACGACGCCGTTCGGGCCCTGGCTGGTGACCCTCGACGAGATCGACGACCTGAACTCGATCCGGATGACCTGTGAGCTCGACGGCGTCGTGGTCCAGGACGCCTCGACCGCCGAGATGAGCGTCTCGCCGACCAAGCTGATCTCCTACATCAGCGAGTTCATCACCCTCGTCCCCGGCGACGTGATCGCGACCGGGACGCCGGGCGGTGTCGGCGGCGCGAAAACCCCGCCCGAGTTCCTCGCGCCCGGGCAGACCCTGCGCACCAGGATCGAGCAGATCGGCGAGCTGGTGAACACCTGCGTCGCCGCCGGTGCCGCCGCCTCCGAGCCGGCGAGGAGCTGACCGATGAGCGCCCCGGTGATCGCCGCGGTCGGCCACGTCGCGCTCGAGGTCGCCGATCTCGACCAGGCGCTGGCGACGGCGACCGAGATCATGGGACTGAGGGAGTCCGAGCGGGGTGAGGACGGGTGGGTGTACCTGACCCACGGCGCGACCCACCACAGCATCCAGTACCGCCAGGCAGATGCCGACGGCGTCCACCACATCGGCCTCGAGGCCGCCGACCCGGAGGCGATCGTCGAGATCAGGCAGCGCCTCGCCCGGGAGGGGATCGCGGTCGACGCCGAGCGGCCGTTCGATCCGATGCTGCCCGAGGGCTTCGTCTTCACCCTGCCCGAGGGCTTCGCGATCGAGGTCTACGTCGGGATGCCGGCGGGGGAGCCGGCCTACGGGACCCCGGGGGTGCGGCCGATCCGCTTCGGTCACGTGAACCTGACGGTCCGCGAGCCGGACCCGATCATCGACGTCCTCCGTCGCGTGCTCGACTTCCGCACCTCCGACATCGTCGCCGGTGGCGCCTTCCTCCGCTGCAACGTCGACCACCACGGCGTCGCCGTCCTGCCGGGGCCGGGGGTCCTTCACCACCACGCCTGGGAGGTGGGGAGCGTCGTCGACCTCGCCCGGCTCGGCGACCGCCTCCACGATCTCGGCCTGCACCTCGCCTGGGGCCCGCTACGGCACGGCGCGGGCCGCAACGTCGCCGCCTACTTCCGCGAACCGGCCGGCGCGATCGTCGAGTACTACTCGGACATGGAACGGATCTACGACGAGTTCGGCCATGAGCCGGTGACCTGGAGCATGGAGGGGCAGGACTGGTACAGCCTCTGGTCTCCCGGCATCCCCGACGGCTTCGGCGACCTCGGCGTGCCGCCCGTGCCGTCGCCGTCCAGATAGCGCGGGCGATGGCCGGCGGCTCGAGAGTGGCAGCGGGGTCCGGCGAGGTCCTCTGGGACCCACCGCCCGCCGCCCGCGAACGGACGCGGGTCGCCGACTACATGCGCTGGCTGGAGCGGGAGCGCGGGCTCGGCTTTGCCGATTACGACGAGCTCTGGCGGTGGTCGGTCACCGAGCTGGAGCCGTTCTGGGGCTCGATCTGGGACTACTTCGGGGTGATCTCCCATGCCCCCGCCGAGGAGATCCTGACGACCCGCGAGATGCCCGGCGCCCGCTGGTTCGTGGGGGCGAAGTTGAACTATGCCGAGCAGGCGCTCGCGGTCGGCGAGGACGACGCGGTCGCGATCGTCGCCCATTCCCAGACCCGGGACCCGGTCGAGCTGACCTACCGCGAGCTCCGCGGGCAGGTCGCCCGCGCGCGCGCCGGCCTGGCGCGACTCGGGGTCGGGCGCGGCGACCGCGTCGCCGCCTACCTGCCGACGGTCCCGGAGACCGTCGTCGCGTTCCTGGCAACCGTCAGCCTGGGGGCGATCTGGGCCGCGTCCCCGCCCGAGTTCGGCGTCCGCAGCGTCGTCGATCGGCTCGGCCAGCTCGATCCGAAGGTCCTCCTCGTCGTCGACGGCTACCGCTACGCCGGCAAGACGATCGATCGGCGTCGGCAGGTGGAGGAGATCCAGGCACAGATCCCGTCGATCGAGAGCACCGTCTGGATCCCGTACCTCGACGGGGCCGAGGGATTCGACCTCCCCGCCGGCGCCTTCACCTGGGCGGAGCTGCTCGACGACTCCGGGCCGCTCGCCTTCGAGCCGGTCGAGTTCTCGGACCCGCTCTGGGTCCTCTTCTCCTCGGGCACCACCGGTCTGCCGAAGGCGATCGTCCACAGCCACGGCGGCATCGTCGTCGAGCACCTGAAATCGCTGGCGCTGCAGCACGACATCGGCGCCGGGGACCGTTTCCTCTTCTACTCGACGACCGCCTGGATGGTCTGGAACCTGGTCACCTCGACGCTGCTGCTCGGCGCCGGCTCGGTAATCCTCGACGGCAACCCCGTACACCCGGACATGCTCGAGCTCTGGCGACTTGCCGCCGAGACCGGGGTGACCCATCTCGGTGCCAGCTCGGCCTTCCTGATGGGGTGTCGCAAGGCCGGCCTGATGCCGGGGCGCGAACTGGACCTCGATCGCCTCCGCTTCCTGGTCGCCGCCGGATCGCCGCTCCCGGCCGACGGGTATCGCTGGATCTACGAGCACCTCGATCGCGAGCGGGTCTTCCTCACCGCGGGCAGCGGCGGGACCGACGTCTGCTCCGGTTTCGTCGGCGCCGTTCCGGTGGCGCCCGTGCACGCTGGCGAGATGACCGGAAAACAGCTCGGCGCCGGCGCCGAGGCGTACGACACCGAGGGTCGAAGCGTGGTCGACGAGCTCGGCGAGCTGGTGATCACCGCGCCGATGCCGTCGATGCCGATCGGCTTCTGCAACGACGCCGACGGGCGCCGCTACCGCGAGGCCTACTTCGAGATGTACCCGGGCGTCTGGCGCCACGGCGACTGGATCATGTTCACCAGCCACGGCACCTCGATCATCACCGGGCGCTCCGATGCGACGTTGAACCGCGGCGGCGTGCGGCTGGGGACGAGCGAGCTGTGTGAGGTGGTCGAGTCGGTCGACGGCGTCGCCGACAGCCTCGTCGTCCACCTCGAGCCGGAGGACGGGTCCGGCCTCGGCGAACTCCTCCTCTTCATCGTCGCCGCCCCGGGGGCCGACCCCGACGAGGCGATGTTCGGGCAGATCAAGGCCGCCCTGCGCACCGAGCTCTCGCCCCGCCACGTCCCCGATTCGATCTACCGCGTCGACGCGGTGCCGAGGACGATCACCGGCAAGAAGCTGGAGGTGCCGGTGAAGAAGATCCTCCAGGGTGCCGACCCGGACGCGGTCGCGAGCCGCGGCGCGCTCGCCGACCCCGCCGCGATCGACGCCTACGTCGAGATCGCGAGGGCGCGCGGATGAGGGTCGGGATCTACTGCGACCTCCGCAACCCGGCCCCGTGGGATCTCCCCTGGGACCAGCACTACCGCCGCGCGCTGGAGCGGATCGAGGGGGCGGAGCGGCTCGGCCTCGACTCGGTCTGGTTCACCGAGCACCACCTGTTCGAGGACGGTTACCTGCCGCAGCCGCTGATGGCCGCCGCCGCGGTCGCCGTCCGCACCACGCGGATGCGGATCGGGACCGGTGTCGTCCTCGCGCCGCTGCGGCCACCGATCGAGATCGCGGAGCAGGCCGCGATCGTCGACATCCTCAGCGGTGGCAGGCTCGAGCTCGGTCTCGGTGCCGGTTACGCCGAGCCCGAGTTCGCCGCGTTCGGAGTGCGCAGCGGCGATCGCTTCCGCCTCCTGGAGCGGACGTTGGTCGAGATCCCGGACTTGTGGGAGAGCGGTCGCGTGACTCCGCCTCCGCTGCAGTCCCCGCCGCCGATCTGG
This sequence comes from Solirubrobacterales bacterium, assembly GCA_035502495.1. Taxonomy (GTDB): domain Bacteria; phylum Actinomycetota; class Thermoleophilia; order Solirubrobacterales; family 70-9; genus VAYN01. The sequence goes on along the minus strand of DATJUK010000034.1, from coordinate 11,534 downwards.
GCCGGGGTCTCCGGCCCGCGGGGAGCGCGGATGGCCGGCCGGCTCGGCCTCGGCCTGCTGTGGCTCGACCCCGCCCTGCACCACGAGTACATGGCCGGGATCGCGGCAGGTGGTCACGACCAGGCGTCGGCGCGGATGGGCGGACTGGTCAACCTGGTGATCGCCGACGATCCCGAGGCCGCCTGGAGCCAGATCAAGCCGAACGTCGTCCATCAGGCCCGGACCTACATGGAGGCGCGGTTCGCCAAGCCGGGCGACGCCGATCCCTCGCTGCCCGCGCTCGACCCGGAGCGACTGCGTTCGCCGGGGCCGAACATGCACCCGCCGCATTTCGACGTCGTCACCGCGGCCGAGGCGGTCGCCCGCATGCGGAAGTGGCTCGGCCCCCTGCCGGTCACCGACGTCTTCTTCTGGGACTCGATCGCCGGCATGCCGGAGGAGCTCGCCCGGCGGCACCTGGAGCTGGTCGCGACGCAGGTGGCACCGGAGTTTCGACCGAGCCTTTCGGACCCGTTCTAGGCGCGCGCGGCGGCCAAATCCACAGTCTTGACAGGTCTGAAGCTCTATGCATAATATATGGCACACTACGAGGAGGGAAATGGGATGAGCTCTAACCGCCTGCGGTTTGGCGTGTTCGTGGTTCTTTTAGTGGTGCTCTCGCTGGTCGCTGTGGGATGCGGCGGCGGTGGCAGCAGCTCTTCTGAAGCGACGGCCGAATCCGAAACGACGGCGTCCGAAGAAACCGGGTCCGAAACCGAAGGGTCTGGTGAAGAAGCGGCAGGCGGTCCCTCGGGCGAAAGCCTGGAAATCGCGCTCAAATACACCGACGGCAAAGAAGGCGAAGCCGAAGCGGGTGCTGAACCGCTGAAGATCGGCCTGATCGTCGAGAAGGGCGCCACCCCGTCGTTCCCGGAGATGGAGGCCGCCGCCGACGCCGGCGCTGCCTACATCAACAAAAACCTGGGCGGCGTCGACGGGCATCCGATCGAATTCGTCAAGTGCTTCATCCAGGTCGAAGAGGACGGACAGAAATGCGGTGCCCAGCTCCTGCAGGCGAAGGTGCCGCTCGGGCTGTTCACCCTCGGGGTCGTCGGCAACGCCTCGCTCTACAACACGATCAAGGGGAAAATCCCGCTGATCGACTCGGTCACGCCGCTGCCCGAAGACACCACCACGAAAGACGTCTACAACTTCGCCGGTGGCGCGCCCACGATCCTCTACGCCAAGGCCGCCGACGCTGCTGAAGTTGCCGGCAAAGGTGGCAAGGTGGCGATCCTGGAGGTCGAAAACGAAGGTGGTAAATACGCCGCTGAGACCTACACCGTCCCAGCCCTTGACCTCCTCGGGGTCGAACACAGCGATCCGGTCTACTTCTCCGAAGAAGCGACCACCCCGGAAATGGTGTCGGCGCTGCAGGCCGCCGAAGGAACGTCGGCCAGCATCATCCTGCTCGACCCCTCCTCACCGCAGCAGTGCAACTCGCTCTACGAAGCGATGAAGCAGCTGGGGATTTCCGAAACCCCGGTCTCGGCGACCTCGATCTGCGGTGCGTCTTCGTTCGTCGAAGAAGCCGCGGGCGGCAGTCCCGAAGGCTGGCGTCTGTGGGGCTTCGTCCTCAGCTCGTACCTCTCGGAAGACCCCGAAGTGAAGACGTTCATCGAAATCATGGAAGACGACGAACAGACCGAAGCGGCGTCGATCGGGTTCTCGAACACGGTGATGAGGGACATGTTCCTGATCGCCCGCTTCGCGAACGAACTCGGGTCGAGCAAATGGACGCCGGAAGCGTTCAACAAACAGATCTACGGGTTCAAAGGAGAAGCGTTCCTCGCCCCCGGTCTGATGGCCTGCTCGGAACCGATCATCCCCGAACAGCCGGGGCTCTGTGGGCGCGAAGCGATCGGGGCCGCCTTCAACAAAGGTGCCTGGGAAGAAATCCCGCCGATCGCATTCAATCCCGAAGTGTTGAAGAAGTAGAGGTAGACGAGCAGTAGCGCGGCGCGCCGGGTACCACCCCCCGGCGCGCCGCCTTATGACACCGAAAGCCGAGATGAATCCAGACAAGGCAGCGGACGATGGGGCGGGGGAGCTGGTGCTCAGCTTCACCGACCACGATCAGATCTCCAAGGTCAAAGCCCGTTACTGGCGGCTGCTCGACACCAAGAAGTGGGATGAGTGGGGGGAGGTGTTCACCCCCGACGCGGTGATGGACATGCCGGAAGGAGACCTTCTGCTCGAAGGGCGCGAGGCCATCGTCACCCGCGTGAGGGAACTTCTCGACGAGGCGATCACGGTCCACCATGGGCACATGGGGGAGATCGAGATGGTCGCCGCCGACGAGGCCACCGCCATCTGGGCGATGGAGGATTACCTGCTCTGGCCGGCCCGCGACAGCATCCGCTTTCCCAGGAGCACTCGCGGCTACGGCCACTACTACGACCGTTACTCGCGGGCCGACGGCCAGTGGCGGATCGCCCGGACCTACCTCAGTCGACTGCATGTGGAGACCGTCATGCAGTACCGCAACGTGGCGGAGGATTGCTAGTGTCCGCGGCTCGGCAGAGGCGCGGATGAGCGCCGGCGAAGCCGCGCGGCGGGCGTTCGGGTCGGGCGCCGATGCGCCGGACGCGCCCTGGTGGGCGCAGCTCAGCGAGCTGCCGCCGGACCGGCCGGCAGGCTCCGCGAGCCTCGGCACAGACGTCGCCGACGTCGTCGTCGTCGGCTCGGGAGCCGCCGGCTTCACCGCGGCGATCATCGCCGCCGACCGGGGCTGCTCGGTAGCGATGCTCGAGGCGGGCGAGGTGGGCGGTGGTACGACCTTCAAGTCGGGCGGTGGTTTCTGGATCCCGAACAACTCCTTGATGCGGGCACGGGGGCGGGAAGACGACCGCGACGAGACGCTCCGCTACATGGCAAGCCTGTCGTTCCCGGAGCTCTTCGACCCCGACGCGCCGCGATTCGGCCTCCCGGAGCGCGACTACGAGCTGCTCACCACCTACTTCGACTCGGCCTCCGTCGCGGTCGACGAGTTGATCCGCATCGGCGCTCTGCGGGTGCGCGAGTTCCAGTCGTTCTCGGGTGAGTACGAGGGCATGGTGAGCTATCACTCCGACCTTGCCGAGGAGTGGGGTCGCCACCTCGCCGCCCGCGCCCCGGACGGGCAGCAGGAACTCGGCTCCGGCCTGATCACGCAGTTGGCCGCCGCCGCCCGCGAGCGGGGTGTCGAGCTTGCGGTCCGCCACCGGGTGGTCGGGGTCGAGCTCGACGACAGCGGCGCCGCGGTCGGCGTCAGGGTCGACACCCCCGACGGCGAGCGAAAGATCGCGGCGCGGCGCGGGGTGGTGTTCGCGAGCGGCGGCTTCACCCACGATCCCGATCGCGTTGAGCGGTTCTTCCGCGGCCCGATCTACGGCGGCGGGGCCGTCCCGACCAACCGCGGCGATCTGATCGGGATCGCCGAGGAGCTCGGCGCGGAGCTCGGCAACCTCGACCAAGGCTGGCTTGCCCAGGTTCCGATCGAGGCGGCGCTCGAACGTCGCGAGCAGGACGAGCTGCTCGTCTTCATGCCGAGTGGGGACAGCATGGTCTTCGTCGACGCTGCCGGGCGGCGGGTGGTGAACGAGAAGCAGATGTACCACGAGCGCGGCGCGATCCACTTTGCCCGCGACGCCGACGGGGGCTTTCCGAACCGGCTCCTGTTCATGGTCTACGACGAGGCGGTGGCGAGCGATCCGCGACCGTGGTCGAACCCGTGGCCGGCGGGCCGCTCCGACGATCCTTACGTGATGAAGGCCGACACCTTGGCCGATCTCGCCGGCGAGATCGAGACGCGGCTGGAGCGCCTCGCGCCGCACACCGAGGGCTTCGAGCTGCAGCCGGATTTCGCGTCGAACCTGGAAGCCACGATCGACCGCTTCAACCAGATGGCGGAGGCCGGGATCGACGAGGACTTCGGTCGCGGTGAGACGACGCACGAACGGGACTGGAACCGGCCCGCGCGTCCCGGGAACGAGGCGAAGAATCCGATGATGTTCCCGCTCGCAGCCGACGGGCCCTATTACGCGGTGATCCTGGTGGCGGCGACGCTCGACACCAACGGTGGGCCGCGGGTCAACTCCGACGCCCAGATCGTGCGCCCCGACGGAACGCCGATCCCGGGGCTCTACGGGGCGGGGAACTGCATCGCCTCGCCGGCGGCCGAGGCCTACTGGTCCGGGGGCAGCACGCTGGGCCCGGCGATGACCTTCGGCTACCTGGCGGGCGCACACGTCGCCGCCGAACCCCGGCGAAACGAGGAGTGACGGTGGGTGGCGACCGGAGCGGCGAGATCGAGTCCTCCGACGCGTCCAAGCTCGAGCGCCTCGTCAGCCGGATGGAGATCGAGGAATGCCTCCTCCGCTACTGCCGCGGCATCGATCGCCACGACGTCGAGCTGGTGCGATCCGCGTATCACCCGGACGCGCGCGACGATCACGCCGCCCGCATCGGCCTTGGGCACGACCTGGCCGACTGGGCCAACGCCATGCACGACGACGTGCTCGGCCTCTCGGGACATCAGCACTACATCACCAACGTCTCGATCGAGCTCGACGGCGACACCGCGCACGTCGAGACCTACTACTTCACCGCCAACGTGAGGCGCGACAGCGATGAGCTGACCATGGGCGGCGGCCGCTACCTCGACCGCTTCGAGCGCCGCGACGGAGTCTGGGCGATCGCCGCCCGGATCGTCACCACCGAGTGGTGGGACGACCCGGAGATGCTCCGAGGGATCGCCAAGCTCGGCATCGCCCCGGTCCAGGGTCGTGAGGACCCTTCGTTCAGGCGCCCCCTGGTCGTCGACCGGGCCGACCGCGTGGCAATGGGTCCGGGGTCCTAGCGGGCCTCCGCGAGATCGCCCGCTTCACCCGAGGTCGAGAACCTTCGGCCGATCTGCTGACGTGGGCTGCGAAAATGGAAGGAAGATCGATGACCACCAAGGTCGCGGATCGCCTATCCCGACGTTCTCCACGTCGAATTGAGCGACGACGATGGTGGGCTGTGGCGCTTCGCGACCCCGGACTCGACCTATGAGCCGTCCGACCCTTCGGGGCTCATCGGACGCACTTTGGAAGAGGCTCGGCTCGATCCCGTCACGACCGAGCTTCGCCGGCTACGAAACCGAAGGTCACTGGTTCGAATCCAGTCGGGCGCATCTTGTTCTGGGCCTTTGGTGGAGCCGAATCCGACTCTGGGAGCGGGATTGGGATTCTGAACCTTCCGTGGGAGCTAAAGGTCAGCGGAGGTCAGCGAAAGTCCGTAAAGGCTGTTTTCGCACCCTTCTCTTCCCTTGGCCTCCCTTGGGAGGGCGCTCCCGCCGACCCTCCCCGACCCTCAGGTCGCAGCTTCGGTCACCTCGATCGGCGCGCTTTCCTCGCCGAGGGCGGGCGGATCGTCGAAGAGGCTGACGTAGGGCTCGTAGCGATAGATCCGCGAGCGCCTGCGGCCGGTGATCTCCACCAGGATCCCGAGTTCCTCGAGTCCCCCGACCAGGCGGCTCGCGGTCGGATAGGTCGTCCCGAGGATCTCGGCCGCCAGATTGACGTTCAGGAGCGGACGCTGGAAGAGCGCCGAGAGGAGGCGCAGCGCGTTGTCGCCGAGGCCGCGCTCGATGATCGCCGCCCGGTGGCTCTCGCGCAGCTCGAAGATCCGCTCCGCGGTAGTCGTCGCTTCGCGCGCGGTCTGCGCCACGCCGCGCAGGAAGAAGGCGAGCCACCCCTCCCAGTCGCCTTTGAGGCGGACCGCCATCAGCCGGTCGTAGTACTCGGTGCGGTGCAGTTTGAAATAGAGGCTCAGGTAGAGGAGGGGCTTACGCAGGACGCCGCGCTGGACCAGGAGAAAAGTGTTCAGCAGCCGCCCGACCCTTCCGTTCCCGTCGAGGAAGGGATGGATCGTCTCGAACTGGGCGTGGGCGAGACCGACCTCGATCAGGGTCGAGTAGGGGCTCTCCTCATGAAGGAAGCTCTCCAGGTCGCCGAGCGCCTTTTCCATCTCCGGGACCGGCGGCGGCACGAAGGTCGCCTGTTCGATGCTCGCCCCGTCGGGCCCGATCCAGTTCTGGGTCCTTCGGAATTCACCCGGGGTCGCGTGGGAGCCGCGCCCGTCCTTCAGGAGCTCCCGATGGATTTCGCGGATCAGCCGCAGCGACAGGGGCAACGTCTGTAGCCGCTCGAGCCCGAAGTTCATCGCCTGGACGTAGTTGACGATGTCTCCGACGTCGGAGCGATGATCGTCGGCGCCGGCGCCGGCGCCGATCTCGCGCTCGAGCAGATCCTCCAGGGTGCTCTGCGTCCCCTCGATCTGCGAGCTGAGGACCGCCTCCCGACGCACGTACATGCTGACGAAGAAGTCGGGGTCGGGGATCACCCGCGCGACGCCGTCGAGGCGGCCGAGCTCGGTGCCCGACTGTTCCAGTAACGCCGGCAGTTCGGAGTCCAGCTCGATCGGCGGCGTCGGCGGCAACGGCTTCGGGACGAAGGCCGAGTAGCCGTCTCCCTGAGGCACGAAGAGGCCCGAGCGGGTCTCTTTGCCTTGTCTCGGTGCCATTCGAGTTAATATAGCAATCGTCGATTTGCGTTAATAACTGTCGTTCTACCGCGCGGTAATCCAAACGCTCTTTTTTACGGCTGAGATCCGGTCGTCGTCGATCCCGCTCTCTTTGGCGAACGCGATACCGGCTTCCGTTGAATAACGCCACCGCTTCAGATTCGTTGTTATCGCCACGCTTGTTTAAGACGCGATCGCCGGCATTGCTATTAACGTCAATCTCGCTGAATTTGAATTAGCTTCCTTTCGACTTTTGTCGCAAAGGACAAATTGACCAAGTGGCGCGGGGTCCTCGGGGCTCTGCGCGACCTTCAGGACGACCTCGCCGACCCGCTTCCTTATGGCGACGTCCGACGCTCACGGAGCGGCTCACTCATCTTCAGCCTCGATCGCAAGGTGCCTGCCTCCCGGCTTCTCGGCGAGCACCGGGTCGCTCCGAGCGCCCGTGGCCGACCCGCCGCCGGCGAGGTCGTCCATGTCGACGGCACCGAGGTCGTTCTCCGTCTCGACCCCGGTTCGCCGCGCAACCCGCTTCCCTCGGCGAGCTCTCGGTCGACTCGGTCTGATTGCCGCCGCGGGGCTTACTGGAATTGATGCACGCATCGATGGGCTACTGGCGATGTGGGTTTCACTCCTGCTTCTGATCCTCTATCGACAAGCGCACCTCGGGCTCGACACCGCCGACGCCGAGCTTTGGGTGTTTCTGACCCTGGTCGCGATCGGGTTGGCTTGGGCGCAGCTACGGCCCCTCGCGAGCATCTGCATCATCGCTTCCTACTGCGCGGTCTACTTCTTCGCCGGGCTAAACAAGCTGCGCTCACCAGCCTGGCGCGATGGGACGGCCCTCGGCCGAGTGACCGCAAATGATCGCGACAGCTTCGTAGGCGTGTTGCTCGCCCGGGTACCTGCCGAACTCCTTCCTATGGGGCATGGCCTGAAGGTGGTGTGAGGAGGAAGCCGTGAAGGGAAAATTCGCTCAATTCGTGAGGACGACGACCACGCTGACCCACTTCGACGTAACGGAACCGACACCGTCTGGTTCCACACGGAGATCCCGGTTTCGGAGGCGAGCATAAGAGTCAAGTACACGCAGGACTGGGTTCAAAGCTACGGTCGCGCACCACATGAGTTCAAAGAAGTCAGCCCACAGGTCGGAACCGTGTCCTACGCAAGAGTGCTCGGGGATGATGTCGTGTCCTGGGAGATCCGAAACGCGACCGTCGGCCAGTACTACATGGCGTCTGTCGACCGGTCTCGTCCGGACTTGAGCGTGGTCTGAGGTACCAGTACCGCCGCGACTTCACGCGCAGCGCTGCTGCCGCGCTCCGCCATGCGGCCCGGTTACCATTACGCTAGCCATGGAGCCGCTGACCGTCACCCGCTTCACGGCCCAATACTTGAGGCTTCTGAAGGGGCGGCGATTCCTTGTCGGCTTTCCCTTCACCGGGATCTCCGATCCCGTGTGGAAAGAGTTGACCGACCCGGCAACCTTCATCGTGAGCTCGATCCTCATCGCCTTTTATCCGCCGCCGGGAAAGGCCGGAGGTAAGGCCATCGTCGTCGCGGCGGCGGCGTTCCGCCTCGTCTGCGCGGGCGCGATGGCGGCGGTGCTCGTGGCTCCGGTACTCGTCGGTCTCGTACTGCCGAGGGATGCAACCGGCGACGGCTATGCCTATGCCGTCACGCTGCTCGTCGCCGGCCTCTTCACGATGGCCCCGGGCCGGATCTCGGAGCTCCGAAGGGATGAGACGGTGAAAGGGCAGGGCTACCCCGAGCAGGGCCGTCGATGGATGTGGGGGGTCGAGATCCTCCTGATCGTGGTCGGTCTCTATCTCGCGCTCACCTGGACGGCGGCCAGCTCTGACCCCGTCGGTCGAGCGATCGCCTGGGGGGTTGCCGCGACGAGCGTCGCCGACCTCCTCGTCCTCTACGTGGCGGCGTATCTGGTCCTCGGATCGGAACTGATGGACACTGCCTTCGGCCCCTCGACGCAGGAGGCGTGAGGCGGCGGCGGACTTCGATTGATGGCCGCCCGCCTCAGCCGGGCGTGACGACGACGATCGGGATCGGCCGCTCGGTCTGCTCCTGGTAGGCGCTGTAGCGGTCGTGGTTTCCCTCGTCGATGATCTTCCAGAGGCGACCGTAGTCCGGGTCCTCGGGCCCGAGGACCCGCGCGCTCGCCTTCTGGCGCTCGCGGCCGATCTGGATCTCCACCTGCGGATCTGCCCGGACGTTGAAGAGCCAGGCGGGGTTCTTGTCGGCGCCGCCGTTGGAGGCCACGAGCAGATAGTCGGCCCCGTCGCGCGCATAGACCAGGGAGTTCGTCCTCGTCTCTCTCGAGCGCCGACCGGTGCTCCGCAGCAGCAGCGTCGGGACGCCGATCATCTTGTGGCCGATCCGCCCGTCGGTCCTCTTGTATAGCCAGTCGTGGAAGCGGAGGAACTGGCCCGTGGCGCTCATGGGCGCAAGCCTATGCGGTGCCGCCTGATGCGGGAAGGACGACCCCGGCGTCCCCCTCCGCCCCGACGGCACCCGTCGCCCCGAGCCTGGCGACCGCCCGCCCCTGCGAGGAGCGGATCCTCGTCGGCCGCCGCATCGACGGCGAAGTCTTCGTCTACGACCAGCCGCTCGGGCCCGGCCGTCCCTATTTCGTCGAGCGCGGCTTCGACTCGAAGGCCGAACTCGCGGTCCTGATCGCCGACTACCGTCGGCGCACCGATCGAGGAGATCCGCGTCGAGGAGGGCTTCAACGCCCGGACGACCCAGGACGAGACCGCCCTGCGGCGGCTCGCCGACAGCATCGCCCGCGACGGCGTGATCGAGCCGTTGCGGGTCGCGGTCGCGGAGGGCGTCTTCGTCGGTGGCGCGACGGTCCACCTCTGGATCACCGAGACCGGCGCGCCGCTGTCCGAGCAACCGACGACGTCGATGTGATCTGCGAGGTCGCGACCCGCGTCGAGTACCACCGGGGCCCCAGAGCCAAGAGTTCGGCTGAGGGCTGAATCAGCGTTCCGCGGTGTGCCGCGTGCTTCCGGCGCGGTCCGGCGCGCCGGTGTCGCATCCGTGTCTCATCTGGATGGCCCTCGGCCGGTTTTCTCGTGCTCCTCGGCGCGCTTGGCCGATTCGCGAATCGCCGCGCCGAGGGCGGGCTGAGGTTGGTCTCGGACGAGGGCCTGACCACAAGGAGGCTTGCGACTGCCTCAAAACGGCACCTGGTCAGGGTGGTCCGGACGACGCTGCGGGAGTCCCCGGCTCAGGGGCTTGCGGGCTTGGCGACCGAGCTGACGTAGCCGAACCCGAACAGGAAGCGCTTCGTCTCCACCTGGCCGTACTCGGCGAGGTCGTCCCACGGCTCCGAGTAGGCGTCGCCGGGGGCGTACCTGACGAGCACGCGGGCGATCGGGGCGAGCAGCCGCCAGGGGCCGCCCTGGGTCAGCCCGGCGTCCATGACGACGACGCGGGAGCCGGGGCGTAGCCGCTCCCAGGCCCGCGCCAACGCCGGGTGTGGTTCCGGCATGGCCGAGTAGCTCAGGCTGAACAGCACCCCGTCCACCTCGCGATCGAGGTCGAGCCGGGTGGCGTCCTGCTGGAGCATGTGGACATTCGACCAGCCGTGCCGCTCGACCAGTTTGCGCGCCTCGGCCAGCATCCCGGGTGAGGCATCGACGCCGATCACGGTGCCGGTGGGGCCGACCGCCTCGACCAGATACGGGAAGTTGCGCCCGGTCCCGGCGCCGATCTCCAGGATGGTGGCACCCGGCTTCAGCCCGAGCGCCACCACTGCCCGGCGGCGGGCGGGCGGGAAGATGAGATAGAGCGGCTCCAGCGTCGAGTAGGTGCGGGCGATGGAGTCGTAGCGCCTGGTGTTGGCGCTCTGGGAACGACGGGTCGGGTGGTCGACGGCTTCGTTCACCATGGCCGAGCGTAATGCCCACGCTTGGCTCGGTGGTGGTCGTTTCCCTTCTTGACGGTGAGGACGGCAGCCAAGTCGTGGATGGGTGGTGTGCGGGAGAAGGGCTGTCCTCCTCTGCCTCCACCGACGACCGGGACGCAACATTCGCCTCTGCCGTCCCGCTTCGCGAACGGCGTCTGCGCGTGTCGGCCACACTTAGGGTGATGGCCGACATGCTCGACACCGCGAGCGCGCGCCCGCGCCACGAGACGGGACGATGACCGTCGTCGACGAGAGATCCCGCGTCCCCGCGCTCGACGCGGCGGCGATCCGGCGCCTCGCCGCCGCCCTCGATCGCCCCGAGCTGATCGCAGCGTTCCTGATCGGCTCGCAGGCACGTGGCACGGCCGGGCCGTTGTCGGACGTCGACATCGCGGTCATCCACGCCCCGACGCTCGCCCCGCAAGACCTCCCCGACCTCCGCCTCTCTCTGGCGGCCGCGGCGGGCGTGGCGCTCGGCACCTCCGAGGTCGATGTCGTCCTCCTGAACGGGGCGCCGGCGCTGATGCGCCATGAGGCGCTGCGCGACCCCGTCGTCCTCGTCGATCACGACCCGCAGGCGCGGATCGACTTCCAGGTCCGGGCGCTGGGCGACTATCTCGACACCGAGCCGATGCGCACGCTCTTCTCGCGCCACATGCACGAGCGGATCAGGGAGGGCCGCTTGGCCGTCCCGCCTAGGATCGACGCGCGCCTCGAACGCCTCGAGGCGCTGCTCGGCCAACTCGAGGGCTTCCGTGCCCGCGGTCGGGCGGCCTACGTGGGGGAGCCCGAGGTCAGGCTCGCCACCCAGCACGCCCTGCAGCTCGCGATCCAGATCTGCATCGACGTCGCCGCCTACCTGCTGGCGACGGCCGGTCGATCGGCACCGGACCGCTACCAGGACCTTTTCACCGACCTTCGCGCCGAGGGTCTCGACGAGCGCCTGGCGACCGGCCTCGCCCAGGCCGCCAGCCTGCGGAACATCCTCGTGCACGACTACCTCGAGGCCGACGAC
>DATJUK010000033.1:0-15177 GCA_035502495.1 Solirubrobacterales bacterium | reverse complement strand
CGATCCGCTCACTCCGACCCATTGTAAGCCGCCCCCCGGGCCGTCTAGGGTTGTCCCCGTGAAGGTCTTCGTCACGGGAGGGACGGGTTTCATCGGCGGTGCGCTGGTGCGTCAACTGCGCGCCCGCGGTGACGACGTCGTGGCGCTGGTGCGCACCCCCGCGAAAGCGGCCCAGCTGGAGGAGCTCGGCTGCACCCTGGTCAGCGGCGACCTGAACGACGAACGGGCGATCCGCACCGGGATGGAGGGCTGCGACGCGGCGATCCACGCGGCGGCGGTCTACGAGGTCGGGATCCCGGCCTCGGAGCGCCAGTCGATGCGGGAAGCGAACGTCGGCGGCACCGAACGTGTCCTGGGCGCGGCGCTGGAGGCGAAGATCGCGAAGGTCGTCTACGTCTCCACGGTCGGCATCTTCGGCAACACCAACGGCCAGATCGTCGACGAGAGCTACGAACACCAGGGCGAGTTCCTCTCCGAGTACGAGAAGACGAAGTGGGAAGCCCACCAGGTCGCCAAGCGGCTGATCGGCGAGGGGCTGCCCTGCGTGATCGTCCAGCCGGGCGGGGTCTACGGGCCCGGTGACACCTCTTCGATCGGCTCCCTCCTGGACCAGTTCCTGAGCGGCAGGATGCCGCTGATCCCGTTTCCCGAGCTGGGCATGTGCCTCTCCCACGTCGAGGACATCGCGGGCGGGATCGTCCTCGCCCTCGACAAGGGCGCGGCGGGCGAGACCTACATCATCAGCGGCCCGGTGACGACCGTGCGCGAGGCGATCGGCGTGGTCGCCGCGGAGACCGGCAAGAAGGCGCCGAAGCACGCCCTGCCGACCGGGCTGATGAAGGCGCTGACCCCGATCGGCCCGCTGGTCGGGAAGATCATGGGGCAGCCGCCGAACCTGCGCGAGCTGATCGCCTCCGCCGACGGGGTCACCTTCTGGGCCAGTCACGACAAGGCGACCAGAGAGCTCGGCTACCGGCCACGCGGCCTCCAGGAGGGGCTCCGCGCGACGCTCGCGGCGGAAGGCAAACTGCCCGCCGCCAGCGCCGCTGCATAAGCTCCCCCAGATGCGCGTCATCGATGTGGAGCACCTCGGCCGTCCGCACGTGATCGGCTGCTGGGAGGTCGACGGGATGCTGGTCGATCCCGGCCCCGAGTCCTCCCTGCACACGCTGCTGGAGAAGCTCGGCGACCGGCGTCCCGAGGCGATCCTGCTCACCCACATCCACCTCGACCACGCCGCCGCGACCGGCGCGCTGGTCGCCCGCTGGCCCGACCTGCCGGTCTACGTCCACGAGCGCGGCGCGCCCCACATCGTCGACCCCACCCGTCTCCTCGCCAGCGCCGTCCGCCTCTACGGCGACAAACTCGAGTACCTCTGGGGCAAGATCCGCCCGGTCCCGGAGGCCAACGTGACGACGCTGGCGGGCGGCGAGACGGTGCGCGGGATGCGCGTCGCCTACACCCCCGGCCATGCCTCCCACCACGTCTGCTACCTGCACGAGGACACCGGGACCGCCTTCTGCGGTGACGTCGCCGCCTGCCGCATCCCGCCCACCGACCTCGTGATCCCGCCCACCCCGCCGCCGGACATCGACGTCGAGCTGTGGGAAGAGTCGATCGGCGTCGTCGAGTCCTGGTCGCCGACCAGCCTCGCCCTCACCCACTTCGGCCCGGTCGACGACCCCGCCGCCCACCTCGCCACGGCGAGGGCGCGCCTGCGCGAGGAGGCCGAGCTGGCCCGCGGCATGGACGAGGAGACCTACGAGGCCGACCTGCAGAGGCGGATCGCGGCCCGGCTGGACCCCGAGACCGCCGCGGAGATGTTCCAGGCCGTCCCGACCGCCTACCAGTGGTCCGGCCTCGACCGCTACTGGCGCAAGAAAGCCGAGCGCGAGGCGGCCTGAATCAGCTCAGGTGCTTGCGCATCCGCTCGACGGCCTCTTCGATCCGCTCGTCGGGGGCGGTGAGGGAGATGCGGAAGAAGCCCTCGCCGCTCGGCCCGTACATCGAGCCGGGTGAGACGACGACCGCGGCCTCTTCGAGGACGGTCTCGGAGAAGGAGGTCGAGGTGTGGCCCTCGGGGACCGGGGCCCAGATGTAGATCGTGCCCTTCGGCGCGGTGACGTCGACGCCGATCGCACCAAGCGCCGCGACGACCAGGTCGCGGCGGCGGGTGTAGGTCGCGTTCATCTCCGCGAGCGGCTCGGGCGGCCCGGCGAGGGCGGCGACGCCCGCCAACTGCAGCGCCTCGTAGAGGCCGGAGTCGACGTTGGTCTTCAGCCGCCAGTAGGACTGGATCGCGTCGGCGTTGCCGAGGATCGCGGCGACCCGCCAGCCGGTCATGTTGTAGCCCTTGGAGAGCGAGAAGACCTCCACCCCGACCTCCTTGGCGCCGGGCGTGGCGAGGAAGCTGGGCGCGACGTAGCCGTCGTAGGTCGTCTCCGAGTAGGCGTTGTCGTGGACGACGAGGATCTCGTGCACGCGGGCGAAGGCGACGACTTCCTCGAAGAACCCGTCGGGGACGATCGCCCCGGTCGGGTTGTTCGGGTAGTTGATGAACATCATCTTCGCCTTGGCCAGGGACTCGGCAGGGATCGCCGCGAGGTCGGGAGCGAAGCCCTTCTCCGGCAGTAGCGGCAGCAGCTCGGCGGTGGCCCCGTGGAGCAGCGGCCCGCCGGTGTACACCGGGTAGCCAGGATCGGAGGCGAGCGCCACGTCGCCGGGATCGAGGAAGGCGTTGCAGAGGTTGTAGATGCACTCCTTGGCGCCGATCGCCGGGATCACCTCGTCGGCCGGGTCGATCGCGACCCCGAAGCGGCGGTCGTAGAAGTCGGCGAAGGCCTGACGGAACTCCTCGCGACCGCGATTCGACGGGTACTGATGCGTCGACGGGTCGGCCACCGCCTGCTGCATCGCGTCGACGATGTAGGGGTAGGTGGGCTGGTCGGGATCGCCGATCCCGAGGCTGATCACGTCGATTCCGGCGGCTTTCTTCTCCGCGATCCGGCGCTCCAGTTCCTGGAACATGTAGGGCGGGATCTGCTGGAGGCGCTTGGAAGGCTCGGCGATTGGCATAGGTCGGAATCTATTGATCCGTGGCGCGTCGCGGCCCGCTCGCGGGCGGGCGGCTCAGTCCTGCTCGCCGAGCGCGGCAAGCAGCTCCGGCGAGGCCTCGCCCGCGTAGACCGGCTCGGCCCAGCCGTCGAGCCGCACGGCCAGGTCGGCGCCGATCTCGACCGTCAGCTCGCCGCCGTCGAGCTCGACCGTCAGCGGGCTCGGGGCGCCGCGCAGGAAGGCGGTGACGGCGGCGCCGGAGGCCCCGGTGCCGGAGGAGAGCGTCTCCCCCACGCCGCGCTCGAAGATACGCGCGCGAACGTGGGAGCCGTCGAAGGACAGGAAGGACACGTTGGTGCGGTTGGGGAAGAGCGTCGAGCCTTCGATCTCGGGCCCGACCAGCTCCAGGTCGAGGTCGGCCAGCTCGACCGCGTCGACGAGGATCGCGCACTGCGGGTTGCCGATCGAGACGTGCTGGAACTCCCACTCGCGCCCCGCCGAGCGGACCGTGCCGCGGCCGTCGGGCCCGCCCGAGGGGAAGTCCTTGGAGGTGGTCGAGGCCCTGCCCATGTCGACCGAGCAGGTCAGCTCGCCGGTGATCGTCGGCCGGATCGGCCCGGCGACGGTCGAGATCGCGAACTCCTCCGCGTCGGTCCAGCCGTGCCTGCGCAGGTAGAGGATCGCCTCGCGTGCCCCGTTGCCGGACAGCTCGGCCTCCGAGCCGTCGGGATTGAAGATCCGCAGGTCGGCGACGAACTCAGGGTCGTCGCTCGGTGCCAGCAGCAGGATCCCGTCCGCCCCGATGCCGAAGTGCGGATCGCACAACCACTCGACCCGCCTCTCGGTCAGCTCCCAAGGAAGCCCCTCCCGCTCGAGGATCAAATAGTCGTTCCCCAGCGCCTGCCACTTCTCAAATCTCACGGCCCCACCCTAGCGACGATGTCGATGGGCCGAAAAGCGCTCTATAAGAGCGCTTTTCGGCCCATCGACGCGGCTGCCTCGGGGTCGGTCAGGTCGGTGCGGTCGATGAGGGTGAGGTTGGGGATTTTGCGCATCCAGGTGAGCTGGCGGCGGGCGTAGTTGCGACTGCGGCGCTTCATCGTCTCCAGGTCGCCGGCGAGGAGCTCGTCCAGGCCGAGGGCCTTGCGGGCGGTGCGGCCGGCGCCGAGCGCGGCGGCGCGGCGCGCCTCCTCCGCGCCGCCGGCGGCGACGATCGCGTCCACCCGCGCGTCGATCCGCTCGTACAGCCTCGCCCGGTCCATGTCGAGCCCGAAGATCCGCGTCGGGTGCCGGGTGACTCCTGACCAGAGCTCCGACGCCGCGTCGAAGGCGGGCACCTTGCGCAGCGACAGGTCCGCCAGCGCGGCCCGCAGGTAGAGCCCGGTCCCGCCGACCACGATCGGCGTCTTCCCGGCGCCCAAGGCGTCGTCGACGGCGGCGTGCGCCAGCGGCATGTACTCGTGGATCGAGAAGTCCGCCGTCACCGGCACGATCCCCAGCAGCTCGTGCGGCAGCACCTCCCGCTCCGCCGCCGTCGCAGCCCCGGTAAGCACGTCGAGCCCCTCGTACACCTGCAGCGCATCGCAGTTGACGGCCACCGGGTCCTCCCCCCGCGCGCGCAGCAGCCGCGCCAGCTCCACCGCCACGCCGGTCTTCCCCACGCCGGTCGGCCCGAAGATGGCGAGTACCGCCATGCCTACGAGCGGAGTGTCGGCGCAGCCCCGAACGGCTTGTACTTTTCCGTTGCCGGTCCGGGGCCCAGCCGCAAGCTCGTCACCGAAAAAGTTGAGAGAGGGGCTGTGCCGACACTCCCCCCAGGGTCTGGGAAGTCGCGCTCTCGATCTCGACGTCCACCAATTCCCCGGCCTGGGCGGCCCCTTCGAAGTTGACCGCCTTGTTGTGCCGGGTCCGGCCGCGCAGCCGGGTCGGATCGGTCCGGCTCGGCCCCTCGACCAGCACCTCCATCGTCCGGCCGACGAACCGCTGCGCCCGCTCCGTGGCCCGCCGCTGGACCGCCTCGACCAGGCGTTCCATCCGCTCCACCTTGATCGGGTGGGTCAACTGGCCCTCCATGGTCGCCGCCTCAGTTTCGCGCCGCGGGCTGAAGACGAAGGTGAAGGCACCGTCGTAGCCGACCTCCTCCACCACTTCCAGGGTCTGGACGAAGTCGGCCTCGGTCTCGCCGGGGAAGCCGACGATGATGTCGGTGGTGATCGCGCAGTCCGGGACGTGCTCGCGGATCAGCGCGACGCGGTCCATGTAGCGCTCGCGGTCATAGGTGCGGCGCATCCGTTTCAGCACCTCGCTGGAGCCGGACTGCAGCGGCAGGTGGATCTGCTCGCAGAGGGAGGGCAGTTCCGCGTGGGCGCGGATCACGTCCTCCTTCATGTCCTTCGGGTGCGGGCTGGTGTAGCGGATGCGGTCGATGCCGGGGACCGCGTCGACCCGGGCGAGCAGCTCGGCGAAGGTGATCCGGGTCTCCTTCGGCAGGTCGCGCCCGTAGCTGTTCACGTTCTGGCCCAGCAGGGTGACCTCGCGGACCCCGTCGGCGGCGAGCGCCTCGGCCTCGATCAGCAGCTCGGCCGGGTCGCGGCTGACCTCGCGGCCGCGGGTCGAGGGGACGATGCAGTAGGAGCAGCGGCAGTTGCAGCCCTGGGCGATCTGCAGCCAGCCCTGGAACTCGCGCTCGCGCCGCGTCGGCAGGTGGCCGGCGAAGTCCTCGAACTCGAAGTACCCCTGGGCGGTGAGCGAGTCGGAGTTGAGGAACTCGGCCAGCTTGTGGATCTGTCCGGGCCCGAAGGCCACGTCGACGAAGGGGAAGCGCTCGAACACCTCCTCCTTGACCGACTGGGCCCAGCAGCCGCCGACCCCGACCGTGCGCTCCGGGTCTTCGCTCTTCAGCCGCTTCGCCTCGCCCAGATGGGCGATGAAGCGGCTGTCGGCGGACTCGCGGATCGAGCAGGTGTTGAACAGGATCAGGTCCGCCTCGGAGCGCTCCGCGGCCTCCTCGTAGCCGAGCGAGGTCAGCATGCCCCGCATCCGCTCGGAGTCGTGCACGTTCATCTGGCACCCGAAGGTGGTGACGTGGAAGCGCTTCACGCGCTCAGGGTACCGAGCGGAGGACCGACTACTACGGCAGAAGGAGGCGACGCCCGGCGCTATTCGCCGTGGGTGATGTCCTGGGCGACGTAGGCGGCGACGTTTTCGATTTCTTCTTCGGAGAGGACGCCTTTGAAGGGAGGCATCCCGCCGCCGCCGTTGGTGACCTGCTGGATCGCCCCTTCTTCGCTCTGCGCCAGCGGCATCGTGGTCAGATCCGGTCCGCCGTTGCCACCGTGCCCGGTGGCCCCGTGGCAGGTGGAGCAGTTTTCGGAGAAGACGACGGCGCCCGATTCGGCATCGCCGCCGCCCGCGGTGGCCCCGGCTTCGCCTTCCAGCTGTTCGCCGCCTTCGCCTTCCTGTTCGGCGTTGGCTTCTTCACCGGATTCTTCGTTTTCCGCTTCGGCTTCGGAGCCTTCGTCGGCTTCGACTTCGCCTTCCTTTTCGCCGGACGCCGCTTCCGCCGCTTCCAGTTCGGCCTTTTCGAACGGGCCGCTGGTGTCGGCTTTCTGGAGTTCTTCGCTCGCTTTCGCGTACTCCTTGTCGTGCTCCTTCGACTCGTCCTTGCCGTGCAGGACGGCGAAGGTGCCGGTGCCGACGGCGAAGATCGCGAACCAGACGATCACCAGCGGCATCCATTTGCCCGGGAAGTTGTCGTTTTTCAGCCCGAACAGGCTGACGAGGACGGCCGAGGCGGCAAGGATGCCGCCGCAGATGAAGAAGAGCGTTTCGTGCATCAGGCGGGCGGAATCCTATTGGTGCGCGGCAGCGGGTGCTTGCAGGCCGGAGCCAGGCCGCCCTAGGCGGCCTGGGCCGCGGCCATCGGTGCCTCGTCCTGGGCGGCCGCATCGCCCGCCGCAGTGCCGATTCCGAGCGCCGTGCGGACCTTCGTTTCGATCTCCAGGGCGAGCTCCGGGTTGTCCTGCAGGAACTGTTTGGCGTTGTTGCGACCCTGCCCCAGGCGGACTTCGCCGTAGGAGAAGAACGAGCCCGATTTTTGCACCAGGTCCTGTTCGATGCCGAAGTCGAGCAGGCCGCCCTCGCGCGAGATCCCGACCCCGTACTCGATGTCGAACTCGGCCTGGCGGAACGGTGCCGCGACCTTGTTCTTGACGACTTTCACGCGGACCCGGTTGCCGACCGCCTCGGTCCCTTCCTTGAGGGTCTCGATGCGGCGGATGTCGAGGCGCTGGGACGAGTAGAACTTCAGCGCCCGGCCGCCCGGCTGGGTCTCCGGCGAGCCGAACTGGACGCCGACTTTTTCGCGGATCTGGTTGGTGAAGATGCAGACGGTCTTGGTCCGGTTGAGGCTGCCGGCCAGTTTCCGCAGCGCCTGCGACATCAGCCGCGCCTGCAGGCCGACCGTGGTGTCGCCGATCTGCCCGTCGAGCTCCGCTTTCGGGGTCAACGCGGCGACCGAGTCGATCGCGACCACGTCGACCGCCGCCGAGGCGATCAGCCGGTCGGCGATCTGCAGCGCTTGCTCGCCGTAATCGGGCTGCGAGACCAGCAGCTCATCGGTGTCGACCCCGATCGCCCGCGAGTAGACCGGGTCGATCGCGTGCTCGGTGTCGATGAAGGCGCAGACCCCGCCGAGGGCCTGGGCCTCGGCGATGATGTGGTTGACCAGCGTCGTCTTCCCCGAGGACTCCGGGCCGAAGATCTCGATGATGCGACCGCGCGGCACGCCGCCGATGCCCAGCGCCAGGTCGAGCGCCAGCGAGCCGGTCGGGATCGAGTCGACTTTGACCGTGCCTTTGTCGCCGAGGCGCATCAGTGAGCCGACGCCGAAGTCACGCTCGATCTGGGTGACGGCCGCCTCGAGCGCCGCGTCTTTGGCTTTGGCCTCTTTGGCGGAGAGGCCTTTCAAGTTCACTTTGTTGTCCGCCATCTCAGATCATCACCTCACTGCTGCCCCCTTCAGGACAGCTCGACTTGGGCCAGCGGGGCGTATCGCGAGCCCCCTGACTGGAGTTCAGAACGGTAGAGCGTCAATCGGACGCCTAAGAAGGGCTCTTTGAGCCCTTTCGGGAGGTCCCCGGGAAGCCTCTTGACCGCCTGTGGACGGCGCGAGCCGCGCCCCTCCGCCCGCACCCTGGCGACGGTCACGTGCGGCCAGAAATCACGCTTCTCGGGCTCGTGGAGGCCCGCCGTGACCAAGCGCTCCACCAGCCCCCGCCGGAGCTCGGAGGCGGCCGGAGAGGGCGCCGGCAGGGCGTACAGCGCGGCCCGCCGGCGACGCGGCAGCGAGATCGGGTTCTCCAGCTTCATCAACGGCGCCGGGGCGCCGCTCCGCCGCACCACCGCCGCGATCTCCCCCACCTCAGCCGCCGCGCGATGGCCGAGGAAGACCAGGGTCACGTGCAGGGACTCGGGCCGCGTCGGCCGCAGCGCCGGATCGACCAGCTCGGTCCTCCCCCACGCCGTCAATCCGGCCCGCACCCGCTCGGGCAGGTCGAGGGCGACGAAGACTCGTTGGCGTCCCATGCGCCCAAGCTAGGGAGCCGATGCGCACGGCTCAACGCCGCATCGCAACAATTGCGTGAATTTAGGCGCCCAGATCCGTGTCTTCGCCGCCGAGCAGGCTGCGCAGCAGGTGCATCCCGACGAGGGCCGAGCGTTCGCGGACGTCGTGGCGGTCGCCGGGGATGACCGGATCGCGGGCGATCGCGGTGCCGTCGGCGAGCATCGCGTGGAAGCAGACGTAGCCGACCGGCTTCTCCTCCGTCCCCCCTCCCGGTCCGGCGACGCCGGTGATCGACACCGCGACGTCGGCGCCGAAGCGCTCCAGCGCCCCCTTCGCCATCGCCTCGGCCACCTCCGGCGAGACCGCCCCCTTCTCCTCCAGCAGCGACCCCGGCACCCCGAGCAGCTCTTCTTTCGCCGCGTAGGAGTAGGAGACGACGCCCCCCATGAAGTACTCCGAGGCCCCGGCCGGGTTCGTGATCCGCGCCGCCAGCATCCCGCCGCTGCAGGACTCGGCCAGGCCCAGCTTCAGCCCCTTCCCGCGCAAGAGCTTCGCCACCTGTTCGTCGATCGTCTCGCCGTCGAGGCTGAAGGTCTCCCTCGGGTGGCGCCGCCGCAGCCCGTCGCGCACCGCCATCGCGACGTCCTCGGTCTGGTCGCGCCAGCGCACGTCGATCTCGATCTCGCCCCGCCGCAGGCAGGTCGTCACCTCGACCGCGTCCACGTCGACCCCGTCGTCGACCTCGATCTCGCGCAGGCTCTTGGCGATTTCCGACTCGGGCACGCCGAACATCCGCATCGTCAGCCCGTGCAGCGGCGTCGCCCGGTCGAGGATCGCCCGCACCGGCTCGGCCGCCAGCGCCCGCGGCCACATCGGCCGCAGCTCCCGCGGCGGGCCCGGCAGCACGACCACCACCCGCTCCCCGGCGGGCACCACCAGCCCCGGCGCGGTGCCGACCGGATCGAGCGCCTCAGCCCCCTCCGGCACCATCGCCTGCTTGCGGTTGGCGTCCATCATCGCCGCCTCGTCGATCTTCCAGTTCCGCCGTCTGGCGAACCGCCGCAGGATCGTCGCGATCTTCTCTTCCATCTCCAGGTCCAGCCGCAGCGGCCGCCCGGCGAAGCGGGCGACGATCTCCGCCGTCAGGTCGTCCGCGGTCGGCCCCAGCCCACCGCTGGTGACGATCAGGTCCATCCCCTCGTCGGCGAGGAATCGCAGCGCGTGCTCGAGGTCGTCGGGACGATCGGCGACCACCTCGATGTGGGCCACCTCGACCCCGAGCTCGGCCAGCCGTTCGCTCACCCAGGGCCCGTTGGCGTCGGCGATCCGGCCGGTGATCACCTCGGTCCCGGTGACCACGATCCCCGCACGCACTACCTCAGGTCCCTCCATCGAGGGACCGAAACTACCGGACCGGGTCGGTCAGGAAACGTCGCCGTCGGAGTCGGCCCCGACCGGGGACGGAGCCTCGCTGCCGCCGCCGGAACCCGACCCGCCGACGACCCGCGCCAGATCGGCCTGGGTGATCAGCACCTGGCGCGGTTTCGAGCCCTCGTAGCCGGAGATGACGCCGCGCCGCTCGAGCATGTCGATCAGGCGCCCGGCCCGCGTGTAGCCGACCCGCAGCCGCCGCTGGATCATCGACACCGAGGCGGTTTCGGTCTGCACGACGAGGCGGATCGCCTCGTCCAGCAGGTCGTCGGAGTCCGGGTCGAAGTCGTCTTCGCCGCGGCCGCCATCGTCGCCCGCGTCCTCCGGCGTCTCCAGCAGCTCCTCCTCGAACTCCGGTTCGCCCTGCTTGGCCCAGTGGTCGGTGATCGCGAAGATCTCGTCCTCGGTGATGAAGGCGCCCTGGACGCGCGCCAGTTTCGAGGTCCCGGCGCCGCGGAAGAGCATGTCGCCCTGGCCGAGCAGCGACTCGGCGCCGCCCTGGTCGAGGATCACCCGCGAGTCGGTCTGCGAGGACACCGCGAAGGCGATCCGCGAGGGGATGTTCACCTTGATCGTGCCGGTGATGATGTCGGTCGAGGGACGCTGGGTCGCCAGCACCAGGTGGATGCCGGTGGCGCGCGACTTCTGCGCCAGCCTGATGATCGAGTCCTCGACTTCGGCCGGGGCCACCATCATCAGGTCCGCGAGCTCGTCGATCACGCAGAGGATGTGCGGCAGCGGCGCCTCCCCCGCTTTGCGACGGATCCGGTTCAGCTCCTCGAGGTTTCGCGCACGCGCCTGTGACATCACCCCGTAGCGCGTCTCCATCTCGGTGATCAGGTTGGCGAGCACGTTGGCGGCCAGGCGCGGCGAGGTGACAACCGGGGTCAGCAGGTGCGGGACGTGCTCGTAGTGGTTGAGCTCCACCTGCTTGGGGTCGACCAGCACCAGGCGCACTTCGTTCGGCGAGGACGCCATCAGGATCGAGGAGAGCATCGCGTTGACGCAGGCGCTCTTGCCCGAGCCGGTGGTGCCGGCGACGAGCACGTGCGGCATCTTCGCGATGTCGGTCCAGACCGCGTTGCCGTCGATCCCCTTGCCGAGCCAGGCGACCAGCGGCGAGGCCTTCTGGGGCCGGCCCGCGTAGATGTCGCCGAGGCGGACCATGCGCCGTTTCGCGTTGGGGACCTCGACCCCCACCGCCTGCTTGCCCGGGATCGGGGCGAGGATGCGGATGTCGGTCGACGCCAGCGCGTAGGCGAGGTCGTTCGCCAGCTCGGTGACTTTCTTGACTTTGATGCCGGGCGCGAGGCGCAGTTCGTAGAGGGAGACGTGCGGGCCGCTGACGACGCCGACGATCTTCGCGTCGACCCCGAAGTGGCCGAGCGTCTCGATCAGCTTGCGGCCGGTCGCCTGCTGGTCGCGCGGGTCGGGGCCCTTGTCGCCTTTGCCGCGCTCCAGCACCCGCGGGGACGGCAGCTTGTAGTCGATCTCCTCCGAGGTGGTGACGCCGCGCAGGTTCCCCATCGGGGTCGGTTTCGGCGCGTCCTCTTCCTCCTGGTCGGAGGTGAAGAGCTGCGCGATCGGCCCGGGATCGGGCTCGGCGACCTCAGGCTCGGGCTCCGGCTCCGGCTCGGCATCGTGCACGACCTGGGTCTCGGCGGTGTCGGCCTCCTCGTCGAAGTTGAACAGGCCGGGGGCGAAGATGTCCTCGTCCTCGGGCGCCATCGCCACGGTCGGCTCGACGTCGTCGTCCTCCGGGTAGTCGCGCATCACGTCGGTCTTGCCGGCTTTCGTCTCCCCGGTCCGCTCGTCGCGCCGGCGGCGCCACTCCTCCGAGCCCTGCCGGGCGGTGCGGGCGGTGGCTTCGCTCGCCTGGACGCCGCCGAAGAAGACGACCTTCAGCCCGTGGCCGATCCCGCGCGCGAGCGCCGAGACCGAGGTGCCGGTGAGGAGCATCCCGCCGGCGACCAGCATCAGCAGGGTGAAGATTCGCGCGCCGACCGAGCCGAAGAGGTAGATCAGGCCGGTTTCGATCCCGTAGCCGACCTTGCCCCCTTCCCAGCCGAAGAAGAGCACGAAGAGCAGGTAGATCCCCGCCGCGACGAGAAAGAGGCCGATCAGGTCGAGATGGCGCTGCTCGAGGCCGTCGAAGGGCGTGAATCCGCCCCGCGCTTTCGCGGCTTTGCGGCCTTTCGGTTTGGCTTTCGCCTTGCCTTTGGGTTTACGGGCAGGGGAGCGCTTCTGTCGAACGAACACGCGTCCGATTTCGACGTCGCCTCCGTATCCCCTGTCGAACAACCCGTCCAGGGGGCAAACCCGCTCTAAATTCGGCATAAAACCACCGCATAGCGCGCGAAATCGCCTTTAAGATCGGACGATGCTCAGCACCGATCCCGAGGTCCAGCAAGGGGGCCGCGTCCTCATCGTCGAGGACGACGCCGACATCGCCGACGTCCTGCGCCGCTCTTTGCGCAACGAGGGCTACGAGGTGCGCACGTCGGCCGACGGGGTCGAGGCGCTCGACGTGGCGGTCGGGTTCGTCCCCGACCTGGTCGTGCTCGACCTCGGCCTGCCCGGGCTGGACGGGATCGAGGTGTGCAGGCGCCTGCGCCAGGAGGGCGACGTGCCGATCCTGATGCTGACCGCCCGCGCCGAGACCGAGGACCGGGTGACCGGCCTCGACAGCGGCGCCGACGACTACCTGGTGAAGCCCTTCGAGCGCAAGGAGCTGCTGGCGCGGATCCGCGCCCTGCTGCGCCGCCGCCCGCCCCGCGGCGCCGCCTCGCTCGAGGTCGGCGACCTGCAGCTCAACCCGGACACCCGCGAGGTCCACCGCGGCGACCGCGAAATCGAGCTCACCAACCGCGAGTTCGAGCTGCTCGAGTTCCTGATGCGCAACGAGCGCCTGGTCGTCTCCCGCGAGCGCCTGCTCGACGAAGTCTGGGGCTACGACCCGATGGCCGCCACCAACACGATCGACGTCTTCATCTCCAACCTGCGTCGCAAGCTGGAGGCCGGCGGCGAGCCGCGGCTCCTGCACACCAAACGCGGCGCGGGGTACGTCCTCAAAGACTGATGGTCGCCGCCGCGCGCAGCAACACCGCTGCCTGGCTGCGGCGCGTCGCGCATCCCCGCGCCTGGCCGGTCCGCTGGCGCATCGCCGGCGTCTCCTCCGGCCTGACCCTGGCGATCCTGATGGTCTTCGGCGGCACGATCGGCCAGATCGCCACCACCCGCATCCGTGACGACTTCAACGGCGAGATCCGCGGCGCGGTCGAAGTGCTCTCCTCCGAACTGAAGGTGCTCACCCCGCTGGTCGGCGAACCGCGGGTGGTCGGGCCCAACCTGGGCACCTACGTCCTCCCCGACGACGCCTCGGTGCGGGTCTTCGACCGCGCGGGCGAAGTGGTCGCCGAACAGAACGGCGGCCGGCTCGGGCGGCCGGACCACCGCGGCACCAAGGAAGAAAACGGGATGCGGGTGGAGACGGAAATCCTCCGCGACAAGGAATCGGGGGTGATCACCGGCTACGTCCAGTACGGGCGCAGCACCGAGCACGTCGATGACACGATCGACCGCATCTGGCTGCTGATCGGCGCCGGGATCCTCGGCGGCACGCTCCTCGCCTGCCTGGCCGGGGTGGCGATCGCGAGCCGCGCGATGCGCCCGATCGCGGCGCTGACCGCGGGGGCCAAAGAGATCTCCGAGACCCGCGATCCCTCCCAGCACATGCCGACGCCGCCGGTCGAAGACGAGGTCGGCGAACTGGCCCAGACGCTCGAGCAGATGCTCCGCTCGCTCGATGCCGCCCGCTCGGAGCGCGAGACCGCCCTGCAGCAGCAGCGCGAGTTCGTCGCCGACGCCTCGCACGAGCTGCGCACGCCGCTGACCAGCGTGCTCGCCAACCTGGAGCTGCTGCAGGCCTCGCTCGGCGGCGCCGACCAGGCCGAAGACCGCGAGGTGGTCGACTCGGCGCTGCGCTCCTCGCGGCGGATGAGCCGGCTGGTGTCGGACCTCCTGCTGCTGGCCCGCGCCGACGCCGGGCGGCTCGCCTCCCACCGCCGCATCGACCTCGCCGAAATCGCCGGCGACGCCGCCGCCGAGGCGGCGCCGCTGATGGGCAACCGGGCGTTCGCGATCGACAACGACCGGCCGCTGCGGGTCGAAGGCAGCGCCGACGAGCTCCACCGCATGGTCCTCAACCTGCTCGACAACGCCGCCCGCCACACCCCCGACGGGGCGACCATCTCCCTGTCCCTCTCCGAGCAGGACGACTACGCGGTGGTCGAGGTGGCCGACGACGGGCCCGGCATCCCGGCCGCGATGCGCACCCAGGTCTTCGACCGCTTCGTCCGCGGCGAGGGCCCCGCCGACACCGCCCGCGGGACCGGCACCGGCCTTGGCCTGGCCATCGTCAGCGCCGTCGCCACCTCCCACCACGGCAGCGTCGAGGTCACCGATTCCCCCTCCGGCGGCGCCCTTTTCCGCGCCCGCATCCCGATCGCGCAGACCGCGGGCGCAGAAAAGCATTCAAGGTCGATCTTTTAGGGACGCTTTAGTTCTCGGTCCTAGATTTGCTCGTGGACGAGACACTAGCCCGCCGGGATTCTCCCCAGACACTGTCCCGGCGGGCTTTTTAGTGCCATTTTTCGTCCGAGGATCGACCGCATGGCCCGGAGGGGGAAGCGGAAGCCGGTGGGGCCGGCGTCCATGGGAGGGCTCGGACCGGATCGGGCTGGAGGTCCGAGGCGGCGGAACGGTCCCGACCGGATCGGGCCGGTGCCCGGGGACGGAAGGGCCCCGTCCAGATCGGGCCGGTGCCCAGGGGCGCAAGGGTCCGGGCCAGATCGGGCCGGCACCCGGGCGGAAGGGTCCCCGACGGCATCGGGCCGGCGCCTTGGCGGAACGGTCCCCGACCGCACCGGCCGGCGCCCTGGCGGAACGGTCCCCGACCGGATCGGGCCGGTGCCCGGCGGAAAGGGACGCGACCGGATCGGGTTGGCGCTCGGGAGCGGAAGGGTCCCGGCCGGATTGGGCCAGCGCCCGGAGGAGGAGGGTTCAGGCCGACGTGGCCGGCACCCGGGCGGAAAGGACGCGGCCGTCTCGGCCACGGCCCGGGCAGG
>DATJUK010000032.1:0-12890 GCA_035502495.1 Solirubrobacterales bacterium | reverse complement strand
GAACTGCGAACGCCACTGGTCGCCCACCCCGTGAGTTCGCAGTAATCGCCGCTAGGCGGCGATTACTGCGCACTCACGGGGGCCGGCCGGGGAAGATGGCGGTGTGATGGATCGGTGGTGGCGCCGTAGTGGTGGCGTGAGTCAGGCTGCGGTCGCAGAAGTGAGGGAAGCTCCGGGGGAGGCCGAGCCCGCGTTCGAGCGGCTCTACCGCTCCAGTCGCGACGACCTCTACGCCTACGTCGCCGGGCTGCTGCGGGACGGGCCGGCGGCCGAGGAAGTGACCGCCATCGCGTTCGAGCGCGCCTACCGCAAGCGCCGCCACTTCGACCCCGACCGCGGCGAGCCGCGCGCCTGGCTCTTCGGCATCGCCCGCAACGCGGCGCTCGACGAGCTCCGCCGCCGCGGCCGCCAGGCCGAGCTGGCCGCCGAGCCCACCGACCTCGACGGCGCCTCGGTCGAGGCGAGCGCCGAGGGCTCCGAGCGGCGGCTCGCCCTGAAGGCGGGCCTCGCGCACCTCGGGGCGCGCGACCGCGAGCTGATCGCGCTCAAGTTCTTCGCCGGGCTCGACAACGCCGAGATCGCCGCCGTCCTCGGCATCAGCGAGTCGAACGCCGGCACCCGCCTGCACCGCGCCGTGACCAAGTTGAGAGAGGCCCTCGATGGATCGATTTGACGACGACACCCTGCTCGCCGAGCTGCGCGAGCTGCGGCCGACGCCGCGGCCCGAGTTCACCGCCGACCTCGACCAGCGCGCCGCCGCGGGCTTCCCCCGCGGCGCCGACATGACCGCTGCCGTCTTCGCGCCGCTGCTCGACTGGTGGCGGGGGCTGAAGCCGGCCCGCCGCCTGATGCCGGCCCTCGGCTTCGCCCTCGTCGCGGTGGTGGTGGCGACGGCCGCCGTCGCGATCTCGCAGTCCGGCAACGGCTCGGGCAGCGGGAACGCCGCCGAAGACGCCTCGCTCGGCGCGGCGACCAGCGCGCCCTCGATCGGCGCCGAAGCCGGGGCGATCGGCGGCGCGGCGGAAGTCCCGGGCGCCGGCAAGACCCACCACGGGCCCTCCCACGCAAGCGGCGGCGCCCTGCTTCCGCAGTACGAAGCGGAAGCGTCCGAATCGTTCGGCAGCGAGGCGGGCGCCGCGGGCGAGGCGGGCAGCGAAACCGAAACCGAGGCGCCCCCCACCGAGAAGGCGCCGGCGACCAAGAGCGCCGAACATCGCGATGTCGAACGCTCCTCCTACGTCGTCCTCGGCACCAAGCCGGGCGAAGTCTCCGACGCGGCGGCGAAGGTCTACGAAGCGGTGCACGCCGCCGGCGGCTTCGTGCTCAGCTCCTCCGTGCGGAGCGGCACCGCCGGGGCGACGGGGGCGTCGTTCGAGCTCTCGATCCCGAGCGCCAGGGTAGGCAGTGCGCTGGCCGCGATCTCCTCGATCGCCGAAGTCCGCGAGCGCCACGACGCGACCGACGACATCACCGCGCCGACGGTCTCGGCGGCCGAAGAACTGGCCGATTCCAACGCGGCGATCGACGGGCTGCTGAAGCAGCTCGCCGACACCGAAACCGAAGCCGAACGGGAATCGGTCGAAGCGCGGTTGCGCGAAGAGCGCCGCCGCCACGCGGCGATCCGGGCCTCGCTCGACCACCTGCACCTGCGTGCCTCGATGTCGGAAGTCACCGTCCGCATCGTCACCAAGAACGGCGCCGGGGTCACCCCGCCGGCGAAGGGCGACGGCGACTGGGGCGTCGGCGACGCCCTCCACGACGCCGGCCACATCCTCACGATCGCCGCCGGCGTCGTCCTCGTCGGGCTCGCCGTGCTCGCCCCGTTCGCGCTGATCGCGCTGCTGGCCTGGGCGGCCAACCGCTTCCGCGTCCGCCGCCTGCGCGAGCGCGCCCTCGGCTGAGCGGGCGCCCCAACGCGTAGGCTCCCCCGATGGGAGCCGAGAGCGAACTGAACCGGGGCGAGCCGGCGACGCCGCGCCCGGCCGCCTCGATCGTCCTCCTGCGGCGCGGCGGCAGGCACGCCCAGCGCGCGCTCGAGGTCCTGCTGCTGCGGCGCAGCCCCGCCGCCTCCTTCTTCGCCGGCGCCTGGGTCTTCCCCGGCGGCGCGGTCGAGCCCGAGGACGGCGAGGGCCCGGACGGCTTCCGCGCCTGCGCGGTGCGCGAGCTGCGCGAGGAGTCCGGGATCGCCCTGCCCGCCGAGGAGGAGCTGGTCCCCTTCTGCCGCTGGATCACCCCGGAGATCATCTCGACCCGCTTCGACGCCTGGTTCTTCATCGCCCTCGCCCCCGCCCACACGCCGCCGGAGGTCGACGGTGGCGAGATCGTCGACGCCCGCTGGTTCGAGCCCGCCGCGGCCCTCGCCGCCGCCGACGCGGGCGACCTCAGCCTCGCCTTCCCGACCCGGGTCCAGCTCGGCTGGCTCGCCGAACACCCGACCGCGGCCGCCGCCCTCGCCGCCTACCGCGGCCGCTCGGTCGAGCCGCTGCAGCCGGAAGTGATCGGCGAGGGCGAGGAGACCCGCGTCGTCCTCCCCGGGATCGCCGACTCGCGCGAACTCAAGAACCTGGCGGAGGAGTTCCGGCCGCGGGGCTGACCGCGTCGGGGAACGGCGCCAGCCCGGCGTGCCAGGGGCCCGGCGGGTAGGTGTGGATGCCGCTCTCCTCCATCTCCGACTGGATCCGCCGGAACAGCTGGCCGCCGTTTTTCAGCGCCAATTTCAGCTCTTCCTCGGAGCGCTCGCGCAGGTGCCAGAGGAACCAGAGCTGGCGGTCGTTGACGCCGAAGCTGATCTCCCCGGTCATCGTCGTCACCCAGGCGAGGAAGCCAGGGCCGAACAGCTCGCGCAGGGCGATCGGGTCGAACTCCTTCGGCACCGTGGTCCAGAAGCGCTTGTTGAAGTCGAGCGACTCGAATTCGACCTTGCGCGAGAAGCGCTGCTGGACGTGCTCGGCGCCCTCGATCGACTCGACGTTGAAGGCGGGGACGACCTGGGCGAGGTCGGGCATGTGCGCCTTGGCGAGGATCGCGGTCGGCAGGATCGCCTTGTCGAAGAGGCGGCCGACCTCGCGTTCGTCGGCGTCGCAGGAGGCCCCCCAGAAGCCCTCCGCCAGCTGCCCGGTGAGCCGGTTGCTGCCGCCGACGCAGAGGGCGACCGGGCCGTCCTTGGGGTTGATCCCGCCGACCGGCTCGTAGGTCACCTCGTGGCGCTCGCCGTAGCGGCGCACCAGCTCGGCCCAGTCCTGCGCTTCCTGCTTGGCGCCCATTCCCTGATCCTACGGCGCTAAGGTTTCGGCAAGCCGATCGAACCCCCATAGGGAGAGTCAATGGTCATCGTCATCATCGTCGTCGTAGTCCTGATCCTGCTGGCGGCCTTCTATTACATCGCCAAGCGCAACGGGATCATCGCCAGCCGCAACCGCGTCGACGAGTCCTGGAGCGGGATCGACGTCCAGCTGAAGCGCCGCCACGACCTGGTGCCGAACCTGGTCGAGACGGTGAAGGGCTACGCCACCCATGAGCAGGCCGTGTTCGAGAAAGTGACCCAGGCGCGGGCCGAGTCGATGTCCGCCCAGAGCGTCCAGGACACCGCCACCGCCGAGACCAAGCTGACCGGGGCGCTGACCGACCTGCGCGCGGTCGCCGAGCAGTACCCGAACCTGAAAGCGACGGAGAACTTCCAGCAGCTCTCCCGCAACCTGTCGGAGCTGGAGGACGAGATCCAGGCGGCGCGGCGGATCTACAACTCCAACGTGCAGGCCTACAACACCGACATCCAGCAGTTCCCGGGCTCGATCATCGCCAACCAGGGCGGCTTCACCGCGCGCCAGTACTTCGAAATCGAAGACAAATCCGAGCGCGAACCGGTGGCGGTCAGCTTCGACAAATAGGATTCGCCGCGCATGACCACCGAGACCAAAGAAGCGACCCTCTGGATCTGCGAGAGCTGCGGGTTCATCTACGACCCGGCGATCGGTGACCCGGACGGGGGCATCCCGCCGGGCACGGCGTTCGAGGACATCCCCAGCGACTGGTTCTGCCCGGTCTGCGGGGCGCGCACCTCCGACTTCCGCCCGCTCGAGCCCGGCGAGGCCTGATCCCACATCACCCCGGTCGACCCACTAGGGTTTGGCCGGTGAGCCAGTTTGACGTCGACTGGGTGGTGGTCGGGAGCGGCTTCGGGGGCTCGGTCTCCGCGCTGCGCCTGGCCGAGAAGGGCTACTCGGTCCAGGTGCTCGAGTGCGGCAGGCGCTTCCGCGACGAGGACTTCCCGAAGTCGACCTGGGACCTGCGCCGCTACTTCTGGGCGCCGCGGATCGGGATGAAGGGGATCTTCCGCCTGACCCAGTTCCGCGACGTCGCCGTGGTCAGCGGCTGCGGCGTCGGCGGCGGCAGCCTCGGCTACGCCAACACGCTCTACGTCCCGCCCACCGAGTTCTTCCAGGACCCGCAGTGGTCCGACCTCGAGGACTGGGAGCGGACCCTCGCCCCGCACTACGCCGAGGCGCAGCGGATGCTCGGCGTCGTCCAGGTGGAGGAGGACGACCCGGCCGACCAGCTGCTGCGCGAACTGGGCGAGCACCTCGGCGTCGGCGACACCTACCAGAAGACCCCGGTGGGGGTCTACCAGGAGAACCCCGGCAAGACCGTCCCCGACCCGTTCTTCGGCGGCGAGGGCCCGGACCGGACGGGCTGCCTGCAGTGCGGCCGCTGCATGGTCGGCTGTCCGCACGGGGCCAAGAACACGCTGGTCAAGAACTACCTCTGGCTGGCGGAGCGGCGCGGGGTGAAGATCGCCCCCGAACGGATGGTCACCGAGGTGCGCCCGCTCGGCGCCGCCGACGGCTCCGAGGGCTACGCGATCACCAGCGAGCGCTCCGGCCTCCTCCCCGGCCGCGGCAAGCGCACGATCCGCGCCCGCGGCGTCGTCTTCGCCGCCGGCCCGCTGGGCACCAACAAGCTGATGCAGCGCTGCCGGCTCGGCGGCGCGCTGCCCAAGATCTCCGAGCGGCTCGGCGAGCTGGTGCGGACCAACAGCGAGATGATCCTCGCCGTCACGGTGCCCGAGGACTACCCGGAGGACCTCACCCGCCGGGTCGCGATCACCTCCTCGATCTACCCCGACGCCCACACCCACATCGAGACCGTCACCTACGGCCACGCGGGCGACTCGATGAACACGCTCTACACGCTGCTGGTCGGCGACGGGACCAAACTGACGCGGCCGCTGAAGCTGCTCGGGCAGATCATCCGCCACCCGGGCAAGTTCGCCAAGGTGATGTGGCCGAAAGGGTGGTCGAGCCGCACGATCATCGTGCTGGTGATGCAGACGCTCGACAACGCGATCGCCCTGCGGCCGAAGCGGATGCCGGGCGGCAACGTGCGGCTGACCACCGAACAGGACCCGGAGCGTCCCAACCCGACCTTCATCCCGGTCGCCAACGTGGCGGCCGAATGGCTCGCCGAGCGGACCGGCGGGATCGCCCAGTCGAGCGTCTCGGAGGCGCTCTTCAACGTGCCGAACACCGCCCACATCCTCGGCGGCGCGACGATCGGCCACTCGCCGCAGGACGGCGTCGTCGACTCCTGCCAGCGCGTCTTCGGCTACGAGAACCTGCTGGTCTGCGACGGCTCGGCGATCCCGGCCAACGTCGGGGTGAACCCTTCGCTGACGATCACGGCGCTCGCCGAGCACGCGATGGCCGCGATCCCGCCGAAAGGGGAGGCGCGGTCGGGCGGGCCGGCGGAGGCGGCGCGACCGGACGCCGCAGACCGGCGCGACGCCGAGTCCTCGGTCGGCCAGGCCGGATCACGCACCTGAGTGCGCTCCCGGTCCTGGCCTTTCCCGCGTCCGCGCCGTAGCGCGGTCTTCGCGCCCGGCGCTAGGCCGCCGCGTACAGCTCGTTGACGTAGTCCCAGTTGACGACGTTCCAGAAGGCGTCGAGGTATTCGGGACGTTTGTTCTGGTACTTCAGGTAGTAGGCGTGCTCCCAGACGTCGACGCCGAGCAGCGGCGCGGAGCCGTCGGAGAGCGGCGTGTCCTGGTTCGGGGTCGAGACGACGGCGAGGCCGGAGCTGTCTTTGACCAGCCAGGCCCAGCCGGAGCCGAAGCGGGCCACGCCGGCGTTTTTGAACTCCTCTTTGAAGGCGTCGAAGGAGCCGAAGGTGCTGGTGATCGCCTCGCCGACCTGGCCGGTGGGCTCGCCGCCGCCATCGGGGCTCATCATCCGCCAGAAGAGCGAGTGGTTGTAGTGGCCGCCGGCGTTGTTGCGGACCGGGCCCTGCTTGTCGCCGGGCAGGCTGGAGAGGTTGGTGAGGACGTCCTCGACCGAGCGGTCGGCCCACTCGGTGCCCTCGAGCGCGGCGTTCGCTTTGTCGACGTAGGCCTGGTGATGTTTGTCGTGGTGCACGCGCATCGTCGCCTCATCGATGTGGGGCTCGAGAGCGTCGTAGGCGTAGGGAAGGTCAGGTACCTCGAATGCCATTCTGGGTTCTCCTCTCACTCGGTAGTTACGTCCTTGGAGCCTAACTATTCGGGTTCGGTGGCCTCCGGGACGGCGTCCGGTTCGCCGCCGGTCCATTCGACGAAGCGATACCAGGAGGGCTTCGCTTCGTAGTGCCTGGTCAGCAGGCCCGCCGAGCCGCAGAATTGACAGGTACCCCCTTCGTCGGTCCAGGTGAACCACCAGACCCCGTTCACCTTCCAGCGGATCCGGTTGGCGGAGAGCATTTCCAGCGATTTCGAGAGCTGGTTCGCCTGCCCTTCGGGGCCGCGCTGCCAGCGGGTCGGGCCGGCCTGCGAGCCCCAGCCGAGCTCGGTGATGTAGATCGGCACCTTGGCGTCGCCGTTGCGCCGCATGATCCGGCGCAGCCGGTCGAGCAGGACCCCCATGCCCTTCGCTTCGGCGACGTAGGGGTGCAGGGCGACGCCGTCGAAGTACGGCTTCACGTCGCCCGCGCGGTAGAAGCGTTCGAGGAAGGCGCCGGAGGCGATGTTGGGCGGGATCTGCAGCGGTTTGCCGAAGAGGCCGCCGACCAGGACCTTCGCTTCCGGGTCGGTCCCGTGCAGGGCGGCGCCGGAGATCCTGATCAGCTTCGCGTATTCGACCGGGTTGGCTTCGGCGACCTGGCTGACGATGTTCTCCTCGTTCCAGATCTCCCAGTGCGTGATCGGCAGATAGTCGAGCTTCGAGTGCTCTTCCCAGAATTCCCCTTCGGTCCCGTACCGGCGCGCCGCTTCGCGGAGGAATTTCTGCCACGCCCAGCGCTGCCAGGAGGTCTTGACCGGCAGCACCCCCGCTTCGGCCGCCACCCATTCCGGCGATCCCCAGATGAACGGCGAGATCCGGATGTCGGCTTCGGCGGCCAATTCGACCTCCTTGTCGAAGCCTGACCAGTTCGGCTTCACCACCAGCGGGCTGGTCCCCTCGACCCCAGACCAGAACAGCGGCAGCCGCACGTTGTCGACGCCCGCCTCGTGCATCAATTCGAAGTCCTTGTGGCCGAGCGGATTCTGCGGCGAAATACCGACGAAGCCCGGCGGCAGATAGGCGGCCGCCGAAGCGGGCAGCGCCAAGAGCGCCGCCAACGCGACCAACAACCCGAGCCTTCTCATCATCTTTGCCTTGAAACCCCCCGGCCCGCAAAGTAGCGGGCGCCGTCGGCGGTCCCGCCCGCGCGCCCGTTCCCCCGCGACCGCACCGCCCCGCGCACCCGGCCTCTGCCACAATCCGCTCCTCTCGGGGCGTGGCGCAGCCTGGTAGCGCGCACCGTTCGGGTCGGTGAGGTCCCCGGTTCAAATCCGGGCGCCCCGATAGCCCGCAGGCCGCTTGTCCGAGCGGTCTGCGGCGCTTCTCACCCTTCTCGTGGCGCTGATATGGCGCTGTTTTTGCGTTCCGCCGTGCGCGTTTCGGACATCGGACGGATCGTCCGGCGCCCGGCCTTGGTTCCGTTCGAGCGCCAAGAAGGCGTGACTGAGGAATGGTCTCTCGCCGCCAAGAGGCGGGCCTTGACGACCGAATGCCTTCGCCACCATCTCGCTCTCGGTCGCGTTCGGGGAGTAGTCGGCGTAGATCTGGGTGGTCGTCAGGTCGCGGTGGCCCATCCACTCCTGGAGGGTCCGCGGCCCGCCGGCGCCTGCGCCGGCACCCACTCGCGAGAGACCGCGAGGATCTCGGCGGCCTGCCCGGCGTCGATCAGGCACCGCGTCGCCGGCGATGTCCTGGGGCGTAGGCGCCCCGGCAAGCGCGCCGAGTAGCGGGTTGCTCGCCGGGGGCGCGAAAGTGCAGGGGTGGCCCCGTTGCGCGGCGAGCGTCGGTTCATGATCCTCGCCGGCAGTGCGCATTCACTGCACCCATCGACGAAAAGAGAGCTCGTGACTCGTCTCGTCAAGCTTCTTGCGCTCAGTTCGGTCTCGCTGCTGGTCCTCGCCGGATCCGCGCACGCGGCGGTCTTCGTCGTTGGCAGCCCGCTGACCAGCTCGTTCAAAAGCAATCTCACGGACGCAAGCAGCAGCACGTACAACAACCGAATCTTGCCGAACGGAAACGTGACGTCCCCGGTCAGCGGCGTGGTCGTGCGCTGGAGCATCCTCGATGCGACCGGCGGGCCGTTCCAGCTCGACGTCATGCGGCTCGGCAGCCCAGGATCGGCCACTTCCCTGGCACTGAGCGGGGCGGTCGTGCCGGACTCGACCGCCCTCCAAACCTTCCCGACCAACCTGCCGATCCAGGCGGGCGATTCCATCGGGCTGACCGTCTTCGGCAAGACCTCCACGATCGGCGTGGCGACCGGCAAAGCTTCCACTATCTGGGAACCGGCTCTGGCGCTCGGGGAATCCAGGGAAGCCGAAACGAGCGGCAATGGGGAGTACGCCTTCAACGCCGAAGTCCAGATCGCCCCGACGGTCGCCACCTTTTCTCCCTCGAGCGGTTTCACGACGGGCGGCAGCCAGGTGACGATCACCGGCACCGACTTCGAGGGCGCCAGTTCCGTCTTCTTCGGTTCGGTGCCTGCCACCTTCTCCGTCAAATCCGAATCTGAGATCACCGCCACCGTCCCGGTCGGGACGGGCTCCGTCCCGATCTCCGTGACGACCCCCGCGGGCACCGCCACCGCGCCGTTCCAATTCACCTACATGGTTCCCCCACCGGCGCCCGCTTCGCCGGCCTCATCGGTATCCAGTTCGCCGGCGCCGACCTGCACCGTCCCCCGGCTTCGAGGCAAGACGCTGAGATCAGCGAAGAAGCGGATCAGGGCGGCCGACTGCAGGGTCGGCATGCTGACGAAGAAACGGGGGGCGACCGCGAAAGACGGGGAAGTGGTGACGCAGGTGCCGAAGCCGGGTTCGACCGTTGCCGCCGACACCAAGGTCCAGCTGACGCTGGCGCCATAGGCTCGGACGAGCACTGCGCCTCTCCGTCACCGGTGCCGGCGCGGGTGAACTCGAGGACCATCCCGTCGACAGGAGAAACCGCCACCGCGGGTGAAGCCGCCCTGACCTGGGCCATGGGTGCAACCCCGGCGCAGCTGAGATCACCTCCGATCGAGGCGGCTCAGCGGTCGTGATGATCTGACACCTCGATTCGCCCGCGCAACAGGGTCATCCCTACGCTTTCGCGTCGGAAATTCGTGACCGGGCATCATCCAAATCAGCCCCTACGTTCCCTCCCCGCCCGCCAACGCGCCGCCCAGGTCGCGGCGGGACCCGATGTCGAGCTTGCGGTAGCAGCGGCCGAGGTGCATCTCCACCGTCTTCACCGTGATGAAGAGCTCCTGGGCGATCTCGGCGTTGGAGAGGCCGGTGGCGGCGAGCCCGGCGATCCGCAGCTCGCTGGGGGTGAGGTTGTCACGGCCCGTGCGGAGTGGCCGGCGCGGCCGCGCGCCGGTCGCCCAGAGCTCGGTGTGGGCACGCTCGGCGAGCACCGCGGCGCCACTGGCGCGGGCCAGGTCCAGCGCCTCGGTGAGCACCGGCCGCGCCGCCGCCCGCGAGTTGGCACGACGCAGGGCGGCGCCATGATCCGCGAGGAGCCGGGCTCGCAGCAGCCGCGCGCCCGAGTCCCCGAGCGCCTCGCGGGCCGCCTCCAGACGTTCGACCTGCTCCTCTCCGGGCGCCAGGAGAGCAACGGAACGGAGCGCTTCGGCGACGGTGTGCGGCGCCCCCCAGGCTTCGGCGAGCCGGAGCTGCTCGGCGGCGAGCTCCGCCGCCCGCTCCGCCCCGCCGGTCGCGCGCAAGGCCAGGACGACGTCGGTGTGCCAGCGATAGAGGCCGGGATTGACGACGCCCCAGGACGCGAGGCGGTCCGCCGCCCCGAGGACATCCTCGATTCCCTCCGCGGCGCGGCCTTCGGCGATCCGCAGCCGCCCCCGCATGATCTGCAGGATCGTGCCCTGGGTGCCGGCGCCCGGCCGCTCGAGGTCGATCCCGACCCGGGCGGCGCCCGGTGCCACCCGCTCGGGCTCGCCGCGCTCGATCATCAGGTCGATGAAATGCACGAAGACGAGCTGGGCGATCGTCGGCAGGCGGTTGAGCGCGATCACGTCGAGGCTGATCTGCAGCTCGGCCTCGGCCCGGTCGAGGGCGCCGCGACGGACGGCGACCAGGCCCCGGGCCCAGCTCGCCAGCGCGAAGGCGATCGCCGAGCCCTCCTCGCGGGCCGCCGCCAGCGCCGCCTCACCGTGGGCGTCCGCGGTGTCGAAGCTGCCCGCCACGGTGAGCGCGAAGACGAGCAGGAAGAAGAGGGCGGACCCGGTCCGGGTGGCCTTCAGGAGGACGCCGTCCTCCAGCCCCCGCCCGGCCAGCTTGGCGGTCGCGGCGGCGTCCTCGCCCGCCATCAGCCGCGCCACCGCCAAGTGGGCGTAGCCGAAGGCGTCCAGCTCGGCGTCGGGGGTGGGCGGTGAGACGAAGGCGAGCGCCTGCCGGCGGCAGGCGAGGTCGACGTCGGCCAGGGAAAGGAGCTCCTCGTCGAGCCGGGCAGCGAGATCGGGGGAGCCGCCGCGCAGTGCGTCGGCCGTCTCGCCGAGTCGGGTCACCGCGTCCGCGGGCCTGCCGACCGCGTTCAGCATGTGCGCGAGTCCGATCGTGGCCTCGGTCCGGATGCGAGGCTCGACCTCGGAGTCCGCGCACCGGGTCAGGCTCTCGACCGCCTCCGGGAGCCCTGCCCTGGCCTGGGCGATGCCGAGCGCGAGGAGCACCTCGGCGCGGCGGCCGGTCTCGAGCGGCTCGCGCAACACGCGGGCGAGGTAGGCGCAGGCCGCCTCCGGGGCGCCGCGCCGCAGCGCGTCGTCGGCCGCCTCGAACAGCACCGGCGCCGCCCGCGGATGGGGGGTCTCGGTGCGAAGGAGCTGCGCGGCGAGTCGATCGAGCGGGGCGCCGCGCGCCTCGAGCAGCGCGGCGGCCTCACCGTGTAGCCGCGCCCGCCGGGAGGGCGCTATCGACGCGTAGACGGCGCCGCGGACGATCGGATGGGAGAACGAGATCGCGTCGTCCTCGACCCGCACGAGCGCCGCCGACTCGAGCGCCGCGCAAGAATCCGCCGTCTCGCCGGAAGCGAGCCCGGCCAGATCGCCCGCCTCGGCACGATCCACCTTCTCGCCGAGCACCGCGAGCCCACGGGCCAGCTCCCGGGCGGTCGGCGGCAATGCCGCAAGCCGACGCTCGATCGAACGCACGACGGGGTCCGGTGCGTCGGAGTCGATCTCCTCGAGCGGGTCGGATCCCTTAGCGGACTCCGCCAGGAGCGAGAGGAGGAAGAAGGGGTTGCCGCCGCCGGCGCGCAGGAACGAGTCGACGACGGCCGCCTCGGGTCGGTCGCCGGTGCGTCGCTCGATCAGCGTGCCGACGCCATCCGGGCCGAGCGCTCGCGGCTCGAGCCTGACGGTGGCCGGGGCGTCGAGCAGCTCGCCGAGCGCCGCGGACCCCGACTCGGAACCAACGCGGAGCGCCGCCGCGAGGAGGATCGGCGAGGACTCGACCCGGCGCAGGAGGAAGAGCAAGAATCGCAGCGACGGCTCATCGGTCCACTGCAGGTCGTCGAGGCAGAGAAGCAGGGGACGTTCGCGAGCGAGCTTCGCGAGCAGCGAGTAGAGGCCCTGCAGGGTCGCCAGGTCCTGGTCTGCGCGCGGTTCCGGGTCCCCCGCCGAGGGCGAGAAGACCGGAGCGGCTCCGGCGGCGGCTCCGGCGAGGAGCTTTGTGGCGCCCGCACCGCGGTCGAGCATCACCGGCTCCAGCAGCTGGCGGACCAGCCCGAAGGCGTAGCCCTGCTCGATCTCCGCCGCCTGGGCGTTCAGGGTCGCCAGCCCGTCGCGCGCAGCCCGCTCCGCCGCCTCGCCGAGCAACGCCGACTTCCCGATGCCCGGCTCGCCGAGGATCACCACCGCGCCTCCGGCGCCGGAGGCCGCCCGCTCGCAGAGCCGATCCAGCCGCCCCAGCTCGGCGCCTCGCTCGACCAGGTGCTCTGCGCCCGTCTCCTGCATGGGAAGGAGCGAAAGTGTAGGGGTGACCCCGTTGCGCGGGGGCATCGAGTCTCCGACGATTGCGCGGATCGGCCTACGTCCTAGCCTCGAAAGGACTCGCGTGTCTCGGATCCGCAAGCAGCTCACCTACGCCAACCTGATGGCGACCGTCGCCGTCTTCATCGCCCTCGGCGGGGCCGGCTACGCCGCGTCCAAGCTGCCGAAGAACTCGGTCGGGTCCCGGCAGATCAAGGTGGGCGCGGTCACCGCGGCGAAAATCAAGCAGGGGGCGATCGGCCGGGCGCAGATCGACCTGGGGGCGCTCGGGACCGTTCCGACCTCCGCCAACGCCGATCACGCCACCGCCGCGGACAGCGCGACCAGGGCCACGGAAGCGTCGATCGCGGCGAAGGCGACGAGCGCCGAGAGACTCGGCGGCT